>NZ_RCOM01000050.1 GCF_003667225.1 Kocuria rhizophila | reverse complement strand
GGGGAGGTACGGGGTGGGCATGGGTCCAGGGTAGGCGGCGGCGGCAGAGGATGGGGCTGACACAGGGCCCATTGGACACTCGAACGCGTACAATAGTGAGCGATTGGAGGTGTCATGAGACTGCAAAATCCGCTTGGGGCACTGTGTCCCACCCTGGAATCGGAGATCCTTCTGGCGCTCGCACAGGAGGATGGCCTCACCCCGGGCCAGCTGGTGCGGAGCAAAGGCATCGGGGGGTCCGTCTCGGGTGCCCGGAAGTGCCTGGAGCGGCTTACCAGCGGGGGTCTGGTCCGAGAACGCTCGATCGGGAACCGGCGGGAGTACTCCCTCAACAAGGACCACCTTCTCGCCGAAGTGGTGACCCGGGCGGTGAACGCGCGCGCCCAGTTCTTGTCCCAGCTGCAGTCCCGGATCGCCCAGTGGACCACCAATCCCGTGCAGGTCACACTCTTCGGTTCCGCCGCTCGCGGAGACATGCGGGACGAGTCCGACATCGACCTCCTCGTCATCGTGGAGGACGACCCGGACGACGAGTTCTTCGAAGACCTGAACGACCTTGCCATCCATGCCAACGCACTGACCGGGAACGATGTTCGCCCTCTGGTCTACGAAATCTCCGAGGTCCTGCCCGCACCGATCTTCGACTCGATCCTGCGGGACGGTGTCCACGTGTACGGAGACCAGCAGTGGCTGCGGCAGCGATTGGGCTTGACGGTGGCAGCCTGATGTCCGCTCGATCGGATGCACTCGCTCGCCTGGCAGATGCACAGGCATTTCTCGACGCCGCTGAGACCATTATGGTGATGCACCCTCAGGTCGAGTACGCGGATGTCGTGGCCACCAACGCCATCCATGCTGGGATCGCAGCCTCGGATGCCCTCTGCCTGATCACCCTGGGAGGACATTCCAAGGCAGATAACCACGTTGACGCCGTCCGGTACCTCCGCTCTGCTGGCGGCGACCACACCACGCTGGGCCGCCTGCTCACGATGAAGACACGCGCCGGATACGGGGTCCAGAGTCTGACAATGGTGAACGCGACCAGGTGCATCGAGTGGGCGAAGAAACTGGTGGCTGCTGCCGAAACGAAGGTTTCCCCGCCGTGAGTCAGCGAGAGTCCTGCGTCAGGAACGTGGCGCGACCCCATTGGCACACAGACACCTCACGGCCTCCGCGAACTGGTCCAGGCGCAGCCGCATGTGGCCCCGCCGCACCGGGGCGCGAAGGCCCAGGTCAGCTTTCTTGTAGTCCACGTCGTGCAGTGGCACCAGACGAGGGCGGGTCCTGTTGATCCAGGGCCAGCGTTCGATGGCGTCCTCATTTCGTACTTGACCTCGGAACAGGGGAATGTCCGTCTTCCACTCCGCTTCGCCCGTTATCTCCACGATGGCGTAACAGTCGTTGGTGTCTCCCGCGCAGATCAACACCAGATCGCCAGCCCTGAACCCCGGGCGACCGCTTTTGGGGCTCGCAAAGAAGTACGGATCCAACCATGCCTCCGGCTTTGGCTCCCCGTACTCGACCTTGATCCACAGCTCTCGGTCCCCATTCTGCGCATCCAGGAGCACCTGCTCGGCCGCGCGGCGCAATCCAGTGGGGTCGGCTGGGTCCGGCACCCGCCCCGGCACGGGAGCGTCGCTCCGCGCCCTCTGCTCCAAATCCTCCAGGTCTGCGTCGGAAACAACGTGGGCGGGCCAGCCTTCTATGGTCTCTCGCAGGGCTACCACCTGATCGGGGGCCACCTCCACCCCGATTTCACGATTCGGCTCAACGGCATATCCCAGGCCAGCGCCCGTGAGATTTCCGGAACCCACGAGTCCCCGATCCCCCACCAGGAAGCACTTGGCGTGCAAGCGCTTCACGTGGCGCAACTCCACCCCAGCGGCGGCAAGCCTTCTCAATCCCTCCACCGAGAGGTACCCCTGGGCCGCCGCGAAGGGGTCCAGGACGGTGCAGAGGATGATCTCCCGAGTGGATTCCTGCGCGGCGCGCGCCACCCGTGCGCACTCCGTGAAGGACAGATACGGGCTGGTCAGCAGCACGTCGCCCTCGCCGGACTGCAGGGCATTCTCAAGCCAGAGGCCCGCGTGCTCAACGACCGCTCCATTCATCTGCATGGACCCACCCTAGTGACGACGACCCATCCGCCAACAGACTTCACTCCGAATCGCCCGCCCGATCCCCAGCCGCAGGAGGCACTCGCGCCGCCTGGCCAGTTGATCAGATGACTTCCGAAAATTATGAGCAACTGAGTTACTCATAAAAATGCGTCAGCCCGTTATGACTTCGGTGTGCACCGCGCCGCCCCGGCACCTCCCGCCCACGCCCGCACGACGCCGCTCCACCGGCTTCCGCGCCCCCGGCACCCCCGCGCCCTACACTCGGCAGTACCCTCCCGATCTCCACGTAAGGCCCCACAAGTGTTCAACCACGCATCCTTCATCTGGGGTGCCGCGGACATCCTCCGCGGCACCTACAAGCAGCACGAGTACGGGGACGTGATCCTGCCGTTCACGGTCCTCTTCCGCCTGGATGCGGTGCTGGCCCCCACCAAAGAGGCGGTGCTGGAGGCCATCGGCCCCCTGTACGTGGGGGTGGAGCCGCCCATCGCCATGCTGCGCAACCGTGCAGGCCACACCTACAGCTTCTTTAACCGCTCCCAGCACGACCTCAAGTCCATGCAGGGCGATCCGGACAACCTGGAAGAGAACCTCCGGGACTACGTCAACGCGTTCTCCCCGAACGTGCGGGAGATCTTCCAGAAGTACCGGTTCGAGGACACCATCGTGGACCTCGCCAACCACGACCTGCTGCTGCAGATCCTCCAGCACTTCTCCAAGGCCAACCTGCACCCGGACGCCGTCAGCAACGACCAGATGGGCCACATCTTCGAAGACCTGATCCGCAAGTTCGCGGAGGCGTCCAACGAGACGGCGGGTGAGCACTTCACCCCGCGCGAGGTCATCGACCTGATGGTCACCCTGCTGCTCACGGATGACGAGGACCCCACCGTCCCGGGTCTGATCCGCGAGGTGTACGACCCCACGGCGGGCACCGGCGGCATGCTCTCGGTGGCGGACGACAAGATCAAGTCCTTGAACTCCTCCGCCCAGGTGAACCTGCTGGGCCAGGAGATCAACCCGGCGTCCTACGCCATCTGCAAGGCGGACATGGTGGTGAAGGGCCAGCCGATCGACAACATCGTGCTGGGCAACACGCTCACGGAGCCGGCGTTCGAGAACCGCACGTTCCACTACTGCCTCTCCAACCCGCCGTTCGGGGTGGACTGGAAGCAGAACCGCAAGGACGTGGAGCGCGAGCACACGGTGGCGGGCTTCGGCGGTCGCTTCGGCCCGGGCCTGCCCCGCGTCTCGGACGGCTCGCTGCTGTTCTTGATGCACATGATCTCGAAGATGCGCGAGCCGGGTTCCGCGGACGAGAGCCAGGCGGCCGGTCGCGCCGCCATCGTGCTCAACGGCTCCCCGCTGTTCACGGGCGGCGCGGGCTCCGGGGAGTCGAACATCCGCAAATGGGTCCTGGAGAACGACTACCTGGAGGCCATCATCGGCCTGCCCACGGACATGTTCTACAACACGGGCATCTCCACGTACGTGTGGATCCTCTCCAAGGACAAGGCCCCGGAGCGCCGTGGAAAGGTCCAGCTGATCGACGCCACGGACATGTTCGTGAAGATGCGCAAGTCCGTGGGCTCCAAGCGCAAGCAGCTCTCAGAGGCGAACATTGCGGAGATCGCCTCCCTGTACCGGGATTTCACGGAGACCAAGCAGTCCAAGATCTTCCGCACGGAGGACTTCTTCTACCGGACCATCACGGTGGAGCGCCCGCTCAAACTCAACTTCGCGTGCACGCCCGAGCGCATCGAGCGCGTCATGGCCGCCAAGCAGGTCTCCAAGCTCTCGGACGACGACGCCGCCACGCTCCGTTCTGCTCTTACCGGCCTGTCCCAGCGGGGCGACGGCACGGTCAGCACCAACCGAGCCGCGTTCACCACAGAGTTCATGGAGGCAGCCACCGAGGCGGGGCTGCGGTTGAAGCCGGCCCTGGTGAAGGTGATTGTGACCGAGCTGAGCGAGCGGGACGAGGACGGCGAGCTCCAGACCGGCCGCCTCAACAAACCCGAGGCGGACTCCACACTGCGGGACACCGAGAACGTCCCGTGGGACGAGGACATTCACGAGTACCTGGAGCGCGAGGTGAAGCCTTTTGTCCCCGACGCCTGGATCGACGAGTCCAAGACCAAAGAGGGCGCGGAGATCCCCTTCACCCGCCACTTCTACGAGTACGTCCCGCCCCGCCCGCTAGACGAGATCGACCGGGACCTGGACGAGGTCCTGGGCCGCATCCGCGCGCGGTTGGAAGAGGTGAAGAAGTGAGTCAGGTCAGTAGGGGGCAAAGAGCTTCGTGGCTAGATGACCTGCCAGCAGGCTGGGAGGTCCTGGAACCTCGGCGGATTTTTGCACTGCGGCGGGAAGCGGAGCAACCAGACGACGGACATCTTACTCCTTCGCAAAAATACGGAGTGCTCCCCCAGAAACAATACATGGAGATTACTGGCAACCGTGTTGTACAAAATCTTTCTGGCACCAAAATGCAGCACGTAGAACCGGGTGATTTCATCATCCACTTGCGAACCTTTCAGGGTGGCCTGGAGCTTTCTCGCACCCCGGGAAAAGTCAGCCCCGCGTACACTGTCGTCACCCCACGCGAGTCCGTCAATCCAGAATACTACAAATATGCACTGAAATCTCAGGGGTATATTTCGCAGATATCATCCGTGACTGATCAGCTCCGTGACGGCCAGTCGATGAGATACGGGGAATTTAATTTGACCCCTCTACCTGCGCCACCCCCCACAGAACAGCAGGCAATCGCGGACTACCTCGACCACGAGACCGCCGAAATCGACGCGCTCATACACAACCTCGCCTATTTTAGAGACCTCCTCATTGAAAGCCTCAGGTCTAGACGCTACCAGTTATTCACGCCCACGGAGGATTCGGACAAACTTCGCATTAAGCAGGTCGCCAAAATCGGCAATGGGTCAGGATTCCCTCCGGCCCTTCAGGGAAACCCGTCCCAGGAAATTCCGTTCTACAAGGTCGGGTCTCTTCGCCATTCCCGGAACGGCAGTCTTGTCGATTCGCCAGACTCAATCAGCAGGGAGACCGCCCGTCAAATAGGGGCTACGATATTTCCACCTCACACAATTGCAATGGCTAAGATTGGGGCGGCCCTTCTCCTCAACCGACATGCCATGACCACGCGAGCGTCCTGTCTCGACAACAACTTGATGGGGCTAATCCCCAACCATCTCGTCAACCCTGGCTTCTTAATGCATGAGTTGGCAAATATTGACCTAGGGCCGATGACCAACCCGGGGGCTGTTCCCTCGTTGAATGTCAACTGGTACCGAAATGTCGAAGTCTGGGTCCCCAGCAGGGGGCACCAAGAAACCGTCTTGCGTGAATACGAAGCACATCGAATATTAATTGAGGCGACTGTGGAAGATATTTCAGAGTCCGCTCGCCTCGCCCGCGAGCGCCGCGCCGCCCTCATCACGGCCGCGGTCACGGGTCAGATCGACCTCACCGCCAGGAACAAGCCAGCCGCGGAGCAGCTGGAAGACGACATCGCGCAGGGTCTGCACAGGGAGAACTAGGGAGAGCCCATGAGTCAGCAGCACCAGGAGAAGAAGCTCCAGCAGGAGATCGCCACCTACCTCTCGGAGCACGGGTGGCTCCACTCCCCCACGTCGGAGGGGTACGACAAGGAACGCGCGATCTTCCCCGAGGATGTGCTGGGCTGGCTCGAGGACACGGCCCCGGAGAACTTCGCGAAGGTCGTCCCGCCCCACGGTGACGATGCCGCTCGGGCCAAGGGCGAGCGTCGCATCCTGGACCGGCTCACCAGCCAGCTCTCCCAGCCCGAGCGGGACGGCGGCGGGGTGCTGAACGTGCTCCGCAAGGGCTTCCTGGTGCCCGGTGCCCGCCGCTTCAAGATGCTGCAGATGCCCCCGGCGGATGACCGCAACCCCCAGATCGCCGCCCGCTACGCCCAGAACCGGCTGCGCGTGGTCCAGGAGGTCGTGTACTCCACCCGCAAGGCGGATCGGATCGACCTGGTGTTCTTCCTCAACGGCCTGCCCGTGGCCACGGTGGAGATCAAGACCGACTTCACCCAGTCGCTCCAAGCGGCGATCAAACAGTATGAGAACGACCGCACCCCCGCCGGCGAACCCCTGCTGACCCCGTTCAGGGGCGCGCTCGTGCACTTCGCCCTCACGGACCACGACGTCTACATGACCACCGAGCTCAAGGGCCCGGGGACGTCGTTCCTGCCCTTCAACCGCGGCCACCACAACGGCGCGGGCAACCCACCCAACCCCCGCGGCGCGCGCTCCTCGTACTTCTGGGAGGAGACCCTGCAGCGGGACACGTGGCTGAGCATCCTCACCAAGTTCGTGTACGTGAACCACCAGAAGAAGGTGGACCCGCGCACGGGTGCGGAGATCGACCGCGCGCAGATCCGCTTCCCCCGCTACCACCAGTGGCGCGCGGTCAGCCGGCTCACGGCTGCGGCCCGTGACGACGGCCCGGGTCACAAGTACCTCATCCAGCACTCCGCCGGTTCCGGCAAGACGGACTCCATTGCGTGGACCGCCCACCGCATGGCCACACTCCACACGGCCGCGGGTGACAAGGTGTTCGACACCGTCTTCGTGATCGCGGACCGCCAGGTGCTGGACCGCCAGCTCCAGGACGCCGTGGACCAGCTGGTCAACAGCACGGGCCAGTTCCAGCCCATCACCTCGGGCTCGGAGGGGTCCAAGACCGGGCAGCTCCTCGAGGCGCTCTCGGCGGGGGGTCCCATCATCGGCGTGACCCTGCAGACGTTCCCCTATGCGCTCTCCAAGATCCAGGAGGAGGGCGGCTCGTTCGCAGGTAAGCGCTTTGCGGTGATAGCCGACGAGGCCCACTCCTCGCAGTCCGGCAACGCGGCCAGCGCGGTCAAGGAGCTGCTGTACCTCAACGACCCCACCGCGGCCACGGGATCGGACTCCCCCGCAGTGGACGAGAACGGCGAGCTGGAACCGGGCGACGACCAGGACGCTCTGGTCCGCATGGCCGCCCAGGCGGACGACGGCCACCGGATCAGCTACTTCGCGTTCACCGCGACCCCCAAGGCCAAGACCATCGAGCTCTTCGGCACCCCCAACGAGGCGGGCAAGAAGGAGCCGTTCGACCTCTACTCCATGAAGCAGGCCATCCAGGAGGGCTTCATCCTGGACGTGCTGAAGAACTACACCACCTACGAGCGCGTGGCCAAGATCGCGCTGCGGGGTTCGGACCCCGCGAACGTGCCCGGCGGGAACGGGACGAACGGCAGGGACGGGGCGGCAGCGGCGTCGTCGTCCGGGGAGAGTGCGGAGAGCGGCGAGGTGGACGTGCGCCGGGGCACGCGCGCGTACATCGGATTTGTGGAGCTGCACCCCACGAACGTGAGCTCCAAGGTGGACGTGATCGTCAAGCACTACCTCACCACGGTGCAGCCCGCGCTGAACGGGCGCGGCAAGGCCATGGTGGTCACCGGCTCGCGCGCAGCTGCGGTGCAGTACCAGCGCGCGTTCCAGCGCCACATCGAGCGCGAGAACCTGCCGCTGAAGACCCTGGTGGCGTTCTCCGGCACGCTGCCGGACCCGGACGTGGCGGTGATCGGCGGCGGGGAGGCGCCGGAGGTCACGGAGGCCTCCCTGAACCCGGACGTGCGCGGGCGGGACCTCGCGGCGGTGTTCAACCAGGACGACCAGAACATCCTGATCGTCGCGAACAAGTACCAGACCGGCTTCGATCAACCGCTGCTGGTGGGTATGTACGTGGACAAGCAGCTTTCCGGCATCGCCGCCGTGCAGACGCTGTCCCGGCTCAACCGCCGTATGGACGGCAAGACGGACACGTACGTGCTGGACTTCGTGAACGACCCGGACCAGATCCTCGCCGCGTTCCAGGAGTACTACGAGGACGCCGAGATCAAGACCCCCTCGGACCTGGACCTGGTGATCAAGCAGCTGGAGAAGCTCAAGGCCGCCGCCATTTTCACGGACGCGGAGGTGGACCAGGTGTGGGACGCGTGGAACCACGTCCACGGCCGCCACACGGCGCTGCTCCCGGGCTTGGACCCGGCCGTCTCCCGTTTCATGGAGCGCTGGGAGCGGGCGGGCGACGACGCCGCGGAGCGGGACACGCTCGAGGAGTTCCGTTCCCTGCTGGGCCAGTACGTGACGTCCTACGCGTTCTTCTCGCAGATCCTCAACTTCGGGGACCCGGAGTTCATCAAGCTGTCCGTGTTCGCGGATCTGCTGGGGCGCCAGCTCAACGCCAGGCTGGACACCGAGATCCCCGAGACGGTCACCGCGGAGGACGTGGTGCTCACGCACTACCACCTGGAGAAGCAGCGCGAAGAAGACTTGAAATTACAGGAAGACCAGGCCGAGGGGCTGCGCGGGCTCACCGAAGTGGGCATGAGCAAGCAGGCGGAACGCGAGCGGGCCGCCAAGGCCGAGCTGGTGGAGAAGGTCAACAAGTACCTCGGTGGGCTGGACGCCTCGGACGAGTACAAGGTGACGTCCGTGGACCTGTGGCTCACCCCTGCCCAGGAGAACGAGAATCTCCGCCAGCAGGCCCGCAACAACACCCCGGCGGACTTTGCCCGCTCCCCCGAGCTGCGGGTGGTGCTGGAGGACAGCGTGTGGCGGCACAACGACCTCTCCGAGAAGTTCGCGAAGCTCCTGCAGGACATGCCCACCGAGGAGCTGGTGTCCCTGGCCATGGCGGCCGGGTTCTACGAGCGGCTGCGGGGGCAGGCGGGGTAGGGCGCGGGGAACCCGTGGTGCATGGGTTTCCGCGGTGCCTGGCGGCCATGTGCTGACGGTTTTCACGGCAGACCTGAACCCGGTTGAGGTCAAGCGCGGGCGCACTGGGCGGCTGCTGGCGGCTACTGACCGAGAGCCGAGAAGAGTGGCCATTCGGCTGATGTGCTGTCCGCTCCATCATGCCAGCGTGAAAGAAGACCAGCCCACGCCCTGCGACGAACGGGGCCAGGACCCGAGGAGTCGTCGTGAGCCAGATCGAGAAATTTCTGCCCGGGATCATCTCCCTGCTGTGCGTGGTGATTGCGCTGCTCCTGCAGTTCCTGTGGCACCAGAGCACCTGGGCTCTCATGATGGGGCTGCTGGGGCTCGTGATCGGCCAGATTCCCGCGCCGGGGACGGCGGCCCGCAAGCGGGCGGCTCAGGAGGCCGCGCGAAACCGTGAGGAGCGCAAGGTCCGAGACCAGCGGCGTCGTCTGCTGGCGGACGTGCAGGCGCACCAGCGCAACGTGGCTCACGGAGGGGGCCCGGCGGCGTCGCGCTGAGTCCCGCGGACGCCCGGGACGGGGCCTGACCGGAGACCCGCTCCGATCACGGACCGACCTGAGCCCACGCTCCATGCCCGCCCCGCCGGGCATCTGGACCGGAAACGGCGCCCACCCGTGTCGCACCCCGGCCCGGCGTTGCCCGCCCCAACCACCGCTGATACCCGTTACGCATAAAACTCGCGAGTAAGTGTCGTAGATCACTTCGTGGCTGTATGAATGAGAACCTCCGGTTCCCCTGGCCGCGCCCACTGGGGCGGGACGCAGGACCCGGTCGATCCGTCGGACCAGCTCAGTGGAGGCCCCATGCCCCGTACACTCAACCGCCGCGCGCTTCTGGCCGCAGCGGCGTCGTTGCCCGTGCTGGCCGGTGTGGCCGGGTGCTCGGGCGGCTCGACGGCCGCCGGGGGCACCCAGCAGCTCGTGTGGTCCACATACGGCGTGGGCACGGGCACGTACAACGACCTCGCCGCGGTGGCCAACACCCTGACCCAGAAGACGGGCCGGCAGATCCGGCTGATGACCTCGGACACCGGCATCGGGCGCCTGGCGCCGCTGATCAACGGGACGGCGCAGTACTCGCGCACCGGGGACGAGTACTACTACGCGTTCGAGGGCAACGACGAGTACTGCTCGGAGCAGTGGGGGCCGCAGGCACTGCGCCTGGTGTGGACTCCCCCGGGCAACTACGGGGTGCTGGTGCGCAAGGACAGCGGCATCGAGACCGTGGCGGACCTCAAGGGCCGGAAGTTCCCCAAGCTGATCGCGAGCACGTCCATCAACCGCAAGATGGAGGCGATCCTCAACTTCGGCGGCCTCACCGGCAAGGACGTCCAGATGGTGGACGTGACCTACAGCGGCCAGATCGAGGCGCTGAAGACCGGGCAGATCGACACCCTGTACCAGAACGTGGTGGGCGCCAACGTCTCCGAGCTGGCCTCCCAGTACCCCATCCGCTGGCTGGACCTGGGCGGCGGCACACCCGCCCAGTACGCCACGTGGAAGGAGCTGGCCCCCATGGTCAAGCCCGGCGAGTTCTCCAAGGGAGCGGGCCTTGCCAAGGGAGAGACAGCGGTGAACATGCAGTACACCATCCCGGTGGTCGCCCGCGCGGACCGGCCCCACGAGGAAGTTGCCTCTCTGGTCGCGGACATGGACCGCTACTACCCGGACTACAAGGACACCACCCCGGACGCCCACCGCTTCGGCGCGGACCAGATCCAGCTCACGCCCCTGGTGATCCCGTTCCACGACGCCATGGTGGAGTTCCTTGAGGGCAAGGGCCGTTGGAGCAAGGACCTGCAGACCCGCCAGGACGCCCTGCTGGAGCGCGAGCGCCGCATGCACGAGGCCTGGCCCGCGTTCTGGCAGGACCACAAGGACCGCGACGACCCTAAGTCCGCGCGCAAGGAGTGGGTGGACTGGAAGAAAGCCAACCTCCCCGAGCTCCCGGACACCCCCGGCACCCTGCCCGGCGCCTCGTCCACCACCGCACCCTCCGGAGGCCACGCATGAGCACCCCGTACCAGTCCGGCGACGCCGCCGGCACCGCCAGTGCCTCGGGTCCCGCTGGCACCACTGGCCCCGTCACCGCCCCCGGACCGGCCATCGACCCCCGCACCGGCGCGGAGATCACCGCCACGCACCCGCACGGGGGCGACGACGCCGCCCAGCCCACCATGCCCTCGGACGTCTCCCTGCACGACGCGAGCCCGCGGCTGACGCCGTTCTGGCGCAGCCTGGTGATCGTGCTGACCGTGGTGGGCGTGCTGCTGACCATGAACCAGGTGTTCTTCTGGAACGTGGGCGGGGTGACCATCCCCACCAACTCGTTCCTGTACCTGCTGATCGCGGTGTTCGTGCCGATCGTGTTCATCGTGACCCCCATTCGCAAGCGCGCCCCCGGGTCCGCGGCTCGGCAGCGGCGGGGCGTGCCGTGGTACGACGTCCTGCTGCTGCTGGCGGTGATGGGCACGTGCGCGTACTTCGCGGTGCACGGCATCGAGATCCAGGAGTACGGCTGGCAGTACATGGCCCCCACCCTGGCCACCGTGCTGAGCTTCGTGTTCTGGGCCCTGATCCTGGAGACCCTGCGCCGTGCCGCCGGTCTGGTGGTGCTCGTGATCGCGTTCCTGTTCTCCGTGTACCCGCTGATCGCGGGGATCATCCCGCTGTCCTTCCTGCAGGGCATCTCCTACGACCTGCCCACCCTGGCCCAGGTGCACACCATGGGCGTGGACAGCGTGCTGGGCCTGCCGCTGCAGACGGCGGGCACCATCCTGGTGGGCTTCCTGCTCTTCGGCGTGGTGCTGCAGCACACCGGCGGCGCGGACTTCTTCCACGAGCTGTCCATGGCCGTGTTCGGCCGCTACCGCGGCGGCTCCGCCAAGGTGGCCGTGGCCAGCTCCGCGGCCATGGGCATGATGAGTGGCTCGGCGGTGTCCAACGTGCTGACCACGGGGCCCATGACCATTCCGGCCATGAAGCGCTCCGGGTTCAGCGCCCGGGTGGCCGGGGCCGTGGAGGCCACCGCGTCCTCCGGCGGGTCCATCACCCCACCCATCATGGGCACCGCGGCGTTCCTCATGGTCTCCTTCGTGGGCGTGCCGTACACGACCATCCTGGTGGCGGCCACCATCCCCGCGATCCTCTACTACCTGGGCATCTTCCTGCAGATCGACGGCTACGCCGCCCAGCGCGGCCTGCGCGGAACGCCCAAGAACCTGCTGCCGCGCGCCCGCCACGCCCTGGCCATGGGCTGGCCGTACCTGGGTGCGCTGGCCGTGCTCACCGTGCTGCTGTTCACCACGGACTCCGAGGCCCAGGTGCCCTACTGGGTGGTGGCCATTCTGCTGCTGATCGCCCTGCTCAAGCCCAGCGTGACGTTCGGTCCCCGCCAGTGGGTGGACATGGGCGTGGACGTGGGCAAGACGCTCGCGCAGATCGTGGGCATCATCGCGGGCGTGGGCCTGATCCTGGGTGGCCTGACCGCCACGGGCGTGGCGCTGTCCCTGTCCCGTGACCTGGTGGCCCTGGTGGGCGACAACGTGGTGCTCATCCTGATCGCCGGCGCCGTGGTGTGCTTCATCCTGGGCATGGGCCTGACCATCTCCGCCGCGTACGTGTTCCTGGCCATCGTGATGGTCCCGGCCGTCACGGCCCTGGGCGTGGACCCGATCGCCGCGCACCTGTTCGTCATCTACTGGGCCTCGGTCTCCTACATCACCCCGCCCGTGGGGCTCGCGGCCTTCGCGGCGGCCGGCATCTCCAAGGCCTCCCCCATGGCCACGTGCTTCTCCGCCATGAAGCTCGGCGCCGTGAAGTACGTGGTGCCGTTCGGCTTCGCGCTCAACCCCGCACTGGTGGCCCAGGGCCAGCCGGTGCACATCGTGCTGGCCTTCCTCTCCAGCCTCGTGGCGGTCTACGCGATCGCCGCGGCCATGGGCGGCTGGCTCACGTTCGTGGAGCGGCAGCTGCCCGTGTACCTGCGGGTGGTTCTCGCGGTGGGCGGATTCATGATGTTCCTGCCCGGCGTGCTCGTCACGGTCATCGGCCTGGCCCTCGTGGTCGCCGCGGCCGCGCTGGCGCGCCTCAGGAAGCCCCGCGCCGTCGTCGACCCCGAGACCGGGGAGATCACCCGGGTCCCCCAGGGCGCGTGACCCACCGCCGAGCGCAACCCCCGGGCGCGTTGCCCGCACCGCAACGGATTGATGCCGGATCGGAATGAATGCCCGGCCAATGCGACCCGCGTCACCGTCAGGCGGTATGAAAGAAGGTGACGACGAGCGCGGGCCGCAAGACCCGCACGAGCACACCGAAGGAGAACGCACCATGAGCGCAGAGAACACCGACGTCCTGACCGTGGACGTCACGGACGGGATCGCCCTGGTCACCGTGAACCGGCCGGAGGTGCGCAACGCGATCAACGCCACCGTGCTGCGGGCCATCACCGAGACCCTCGCGGCGCTGGCCGAGAACGAGGACGTGCAGGTGCTGGTCTTCACCGGCGCCGGGGACAAGGCGTTCGTGGCGGGCGCGGACATCAACGAGCTCGCCGTGCGCACACCCAAGGACGGGCTGAAGGCCACCATGCAGGGCGTGTACGAGAAGGTGGAGCAGTTCCCCAAGCCCACCATCGCGGCGGTGAACGGCTACGCGTTCGGCGGTGGGCACGAGCTCGCCCTGGCGTGCGACATCCGCATCGCCTCCACGAACGCGCAGTTCGCCCTGCCGGAGACCGGGCTGGGCATCATGCCCGCCGCGGGCGGCACGCAGCGCCTGGCCAAGCTCGTGGGCCTGGGCCGGGCCACCGAGATCGTGCTGACCGGGCGCCGGGTGAAGGCCGAGGACGCGCTGGCCATGGGGCTGGTGACCCAGGTGGTGGAGCCGGACGAGTTGCTGGACACCGCCCGCGAGACGGCGCAGGCCATCATGGCCAAGGGTCCGCTGGCCATCCAGCTGGCCAAGACCGTGATCCGCCACGGCTTCGACGTGGACCACCAGACCGGGATCCTGCTGGAGCGCCTGGCCCAGTCCGTGCTCTACAGCAGCGCCGAGAAGGCCGAGGGAACCACGGCGTTCCTGGAGAAGCGCGCCCCCGATTTCCGCACTGCAGCACAGAAGGACGCCCCGCAGAACGCACAGAAGGACGTGAGCAAGTGAGCGAGAACCCCCTGAAGGACATCCGGCACATCACCGTGATCGGCGCCGGGGCCATGGGCTCCCAGATCGCCATGGTGTGCGCCCTGGCCGGGTACGACACGGACGTGGTGGACATCAAGCAGGAAGCCGTGGACAATGCCTCCGAGCAGCTGCACTCCCGCATGGACCGGGACGTCAGCAAGGGCCGCCGCACCCAGCAGGACGTGGACGCCGCGTTCGAGCGCCTGACGTTCTCCACGGACCGGGACGCGTGCGCCGCGCAGGCGGACTTCGTGATCGAGGCCGCGGTGGAGGACCTCACCATCAAGCGCCAGGTCTTCGCGGAGCTGGACGCGGTGTGCCCCGAGCACACGATCCTGGCCACGAACTCCTCGAACATCGTGTCCTCGCGCGTGGCGGACGCCACCAACCGCCCGGAGAAGGTGTGCAACGTGCACTTCTTCAACCCCGCGCTGGTGATGAAGTGCGTGGAGGTGGTCCCGCACCAGGGCACCTCGCGCGAGACCGTGGAGACCGCCATGGAGCTGGCCCGCTCGATCGGCAAGGCCCCCGTGGAGCTCAAGAAGGAGGTCCCGGGCTTCGTGGCCAACCGCCTGCTGGGCGCGCTGCGCTCCGAGGCGCTGAAGCTCTACGAGGACGGGGTGGCGGACTACAAGGACATCGACGTCGCGGCCAAGACCGCCCTGAACCACCCCATGGGCCCGTTCGAGCTCATGGACATGGTGGGCATCGACGTGGTCTACCTGATCCGCCTGGCCGAGTACGAGCAGACCGGTGACCCCGCCTCCCTGCCCGCGGAGTCGATCAAGGAGAAGTACGAGGCCGGTGACTACGGCCGCAAGACCGGCAAGGGCTGGTACGACTACGAGTAGGACCCGCTAGCTCCCGGGGACCTCTGCGGCCTGGCCGCGGGGGTCCCCGTAGAGGTTCTGGGCCAGGCGCACCACGGCGCGCAGGGCGGGGTTGGGGTCCGCCGCCCGCCACACGAGCTGCACGTCCAGGGGGCGCTGCGGCTGGGCGAGGGGCCGGAACACCACGCCGTCCGAGGAGACGTTGTCCCGCACGGTGTCCAGGCTCAGGGCGCAGCCGATCTGCGCGGCCACGAGCACCACCAGGGTCCACGAGTCCGGCGCCACCTGCGCCACGCGGGGCACGAAGCCCGCGGCAGTGGCCAGGGAGGTCAGCCGGTTCTGCAGCGCGGCCCCCGGACCCGCGGGCAGCACCACCCAGGACTCCTCGGACAGCTGGGCCATGTCCACGCGGGCGGAATCGGCCAGCGGGTGGTTGCTGGGCAGCACCACCATGACTTCTTCGTGCCCGACCACGGAGCAGCGCAGCTCCGAGGGGATGAAGTCCCACCGCCCGATGGCCACGTCCAGGGATCCGTCCAGGACTTTCTGCATGGCGGTGTGGGAGAACTGCGAGCCGTGCAGCTCCAGGTGGACCCCGGGGCGGTGGGTGCGCACGTGACGCGCCAGCTCCGCGACCTTGCGGTTGATCGAGGCGCCTGCGAATCCCAGGCGCACCCGCCCGGTCTCCCCGGAGACGGACTTGGCGACGGCGCGGCGCGCGTTCTCGGACGCCGCCACCAGCTCGCGCGCGGGATCCAGCAGGGCCTGCCCGGCCGGAGTCAGGGAGACCTGCCGGGTGCTGCGCTCGAACAGCTGAGCCCCCAGGGACTTCTCGATGCTCTTGATGAGCCGGCTCAGGGGTGGTTGCGCGATGCGCAGGGTGGCGGCGGCGCGGCCGAAGTGCAGTTCCTCGGCAACGGCCAGGAACGCCTTGGCCTCGTGGACTTCCATGCCCGGAGCCTACGTGATTGTTGCCGCAGGAGCATTACTGAGCATCTCGTCTTGTATTGGACAGAACCCAATGCCGGTGGTTGTGTGTGGTGAAACACAGTCCCCGGCACAGTGGAGCGTTCATGTCCCCCATTCAGGAGTCGACCCCCGGGCCGCTCAGCGGCGTCGTCGTCGCGGACTTCTCCCGCGTGCTGGCGGGCCCGTACTGCACCATGCTGCTCGCGGACATGGGTGCCACCGTGATCAAGGTGGAGGGTCCGGCCGGGGACGACACCCGCGGGTTCAAACCGCCCAGCCGGGACGGGGTGGGCACCTACTACCTGTCCGTGAACCGCAACAAGCACTCGATCGTGCTGGACCTGGGCGAGCCCGCGGACCTGGAGACCGCGTACGAGATCATCGACGCCGCGGACGTGTTCATCGAGAACTTCAAGCCCGGCGGGCTGGCCCGCTTTGGCCTGGATCCCGAGACCGTGGCCGAACGGTGGCCCGCCCTCATCCACACGAGCATCACGGGCTTCGGCACGGCCGGCGGCGCTCACCTGCCCGGCTACGACCTGCTGGTGCAGGGGGTCTCGGGCTTCATGTCCGTGACCGGCTCCGCGGACGGCCCGCCGCAGCGCGCGGGTGTGGCGATGTTCGACGTCCTCACCGGGCTGCACGCCGCCGTGGCGGTCCTCGGTGCCCTGCACGAGCGGGACGCCTCCGGGAAGGGCCAGCACATCCACCTGGACCTGCTCTCCTCCGCGCTGTCCTCCCTGGTCAACCAGACCACGGGCTACGTCGCGTGCGGCAACGACCCCCAGCGCATGGGCAACGACCACCCCAGCCTGTTCCCCTACGGCCCCTTCCCCACCGCGGACAAGGACCTCATCATCACGGTGGGCAACAACCCCCAGTTCCGGCGCCTCGTCACGGTACTGGGCCTGCCCGAACTCGGTGAGGACCCCCGCTTCGACACCGTGGAGAAGCGCAACAACCACCGGGACGAGCTGCGCCCGCTGCTCAACGAGGCGCTCTCCTCGGACACCGCCGAGGCATGGGCCTCCCGGCTGCAGGCCGAGGGCCTCCCGTGCGCCCCCATCCTCAGCATCCCCGAGGGCGTGGAGTACGCCGCTTCCCTGGGCCTGGAGCCCGTGGTCGAGGTGGGCGAGGGCGAGGAGGCCGTGCCCCTGATCAAGAACCCCGTGACCTTCAGCCGCACCCCGGTGCGCTACGACAAGGCCCCGCCCGCCCTCGGCGCGGACGGCACGGAGGTCATGGACTGGCTCCGCTCCCGCCGCACGGCCCACGACGACGCCCCCGCACCAGACCGCGCGGCCGCCGGTGCAGTGCCCACGGCCGCGCACGACGACGCCGCCGGCTCCCCGGACGCCGCCCCGGACCGCGCGTAGTCCCTCCCCGCACCAGAATCCCGCGCCGCAGCGAGGCGACCCACCGCCTCCCGGCCACCGAAAGGACCCGTGATGAGCGAACTGCTCGAGAACCCCGACTTCTTCCTCCTGGACCAGGAGCTCTCCGCCGAGGAGACCGCCCTGCGTGACCGCGTGCGGGCCTACGGCCGGGAGCACGTGCTGCCCACCATCAACGAGGCGTGGGAGGCCGGGGAGCACCCCCTGCCCGTGTTCAAGGGCCTCGCGGACCTGGGCATCGTGGGCACGTTCATTGAGGGCTACGGCTGCCCGGGGCTCTCCCGCCAGGCGGCCGGGCTGGTGGCCCGGGAGATGGGCCGGATCGACGGCTCCGTGAACACGTTCTTCGGCGTGCACTCCAACCTGTGCATGGGCAGCATCTACATGCTCGGCAACGAGGAGCAGCGCCAGCGGTGGCTGCCCACCATGGCGAGGATCGAGAAGACCGGGGCGTTCGCCCTTACGGAGCCCGCCCACGGCTCGGACTCCGTGTCCCTGGAGACCTCCGCTCGCCGGGACGGGGACCACTGGGTGCTCAACGGGCACAAGCGCTGGATCGGCAACGGCCACGCCGCGGACGTCATCGTGCTCTACGCCCGGGACGAGGCGGACGGGCAGGTCAAGTGCTTCGTGGTGGAGAAGCAGGAGGACGGTCAGTACCCGCAGGGCTACCGCCCCGAGGTCATTGCCGGCAAGATCGGCAAGCGCGCCATCAACCAGGCGGACATCGTGATCGAGGACCTGCGGATCGCGGACGAGAACCGGCTGGAGAACTGCCACAGCTTCAAGGACGTCAACAAGGTCCTCAAGGCCACGCGCGGCGGTGCGTCCTGGGAGGCCGTGGGCCACGGCATGGCGGCGTTCGAGATCGCGGCGAACTACGCCCTGGAGCGCGAGCAGTTCGGCATGCCGATCGCCAACTACCAGCTGGTGCAGGAGCGCCTGGCCACCATGCTCTCGGACCTGACCTCCCTGCAGCTGATGTGCACCCGCATGGCCCAGCTGCAGGAGAGCGACCAGCTCACGGACGCCATGGCCTCCCTGGTGAAGATGACCACGTCCCGCAAGGCCCTGGACATGTGCCGCACCGCCCGGGACATGCTGGGCGGCAACGGGCTGCTGCTGGAGAACCACATCGGCCGCCACCTCACGGACATGGAGGTGGTCTCCACCTACGAGGGCACGGACTCCGTCCAGGCGCTGATCGTGGGCCGGGCCATCACCGGCGTCTCCGCGTTCACGCGCTCCCGCCGCTGAGTCCGGGCGGGCAGGGGTGGGAACGGGCCGCTCCGGGTGGTTCGCAGCCACCGTCCAGCACCGTGACGTGCGGCTCACAGCCGTGCCCGGGCGGAGCATGTCAC
>NZ_RCOM01000004.1 GCF_003667225.1 Kocuria rhizophila | reverse complement strand
GTGCCCGGTGTTGCGCGGGTAACCGGCGCGTGACGCGGGCGTAAAGTGTGAAGTGGAGCACCGCCGCTCCCACCGCACCGTCACGAGAGGGCCCGCATGAGCAAGCAACCGGAGCAGCAGCAGGAGAACGCGATCATCGCGAAGGCAGAGAACGAGGCGGCGAGGCACGCCGAGCAGGACAGCGCGGTGGACGAGGCGCTCAAGAAGGAGCAGCACCGGGTGTCGGTGGTGGAGGACTACGCGGCCGAACTGGACGAGATCTCCGAGCTGGACAGGAAGCTCCACAAGACGACCGGCGCGGGGGATTCCCAGGCCTGGAAGATCGGCTACCCGTACGACGAAAAGCTCTCCCGCAAGGACTACGAGCGCACCAAGCGCGCGCTGCAGATCGAGCTCCTCAAGCTCCAGCTCTGGATCAAGGAGACCGGGCAGAAGCTGCTCATCATCTTCGAGGGGCGCGACGCCGCGGGCAAGGGCGGCGCGATCAAGCGCTTCACGGAGCACCTGAACCCCCGCGGGGCGCGGGTGGTGGCGCTCGAGAAGCCCACGGACATCGAGCAGACGCAGTGGTACTTCCAGCGCTACGTGCAGCACCTGCCCTCCGGTGGGGAGATCGTGCTCATGGACCGCTCCTGGTACAACCGCGCGGGCGTGGAGCGCGTCATGGGCTACTGCACCTCCCAGGAGTACTACGAGTTCATGCGCCAGGCCCCCGAGTTCGAGCGCATGCTCGTGAACTCCGGAACGCACCTGATCAAGTTCTGGTTCTCCGTGACCCGGGCCGAGCAGCTCGCACGGTTCCAGTCCCGCCGCACGGACCCCGTGCGCCAGTGGAAGCTCTCGCCCACGGATGTGGCCTCCCTGGACAAGTGGGACGACTACACCGAGGCGAAAGAAGCCATGTTCTTCTACACGGACACCGGCGACGCGCCCTGGACCGTGATCAAGTCCAACGACAAGAAGCGGGCCCGCCTGGAGGCCATGCGTCACGTCCTGACGCAGTTCGACTACCCCAACAAGGACCGCGCGCTCGTGGGGGACGTGGACTCCAAGATCGTGGGCGGGGCCACGGACTTCACCGACGACAACGGCACCAACCCCGACGGCTTTCCCGTGGTTCGCCCCGGGAAGGACTGACGGGGTGCGGCTGCAACCGGCCGGATGGCCGTAGGATGATCTGCGATGTCTAGAATCTTTGGAACGGACGGCGTCCGCGGTCTCGCGAACGGCCTCCTCACAGCTGAACTGGCCATGGAACTGTCGCAGGCCGCGGCAATCGTCCTGGGACACCGCCACGCACCCGAGGGCAGACGGCCCACCGCGGTGGTGGCACGGGACGGTCGCGCGAGCGGCGAGTTCATCGGCGCCGCCGTCACCGCAGGGCTCGCGAGCTCCGGCGTGGACGTGTACGACGCCGGGGTGCTG
This sequence comes from Kocuria rhizophila, assembly GCF_003667225.1. Taxonomy (GTDB): domain Bacteria; phylum Actinomycetota; class Actinomycetes; order Actinomycetales; family Micrococcaceae; genus Kocuria; species Kocuria rhizophila. Next base: position 76,929 of record NZ_RCOM01000004.1, on the reverse strand, counting down.
CCCACCCCGGCTGCGGCCTACCTTGTGGGCGACATCGACGCCGACTTCGGTGTGATGATCTCCGCGTCCCACAATCCGGCGCCGGACAACGGCATCAAGTTCCTGGCCCACGGGGGCAAGAAGTTGCCGGATGCCGTGGAGGACACCATCCAGCAGGTCTACGAGGCCAAGGACTTCGTGCGCCCCACAGGTGCCGACGTGGGCCGCGTGACACGGCTGTCCGACGCCGAGGACCGCTACATCCTGCACCTGGTGGGAGCCATTCCCCACCGGCTGGACGGGCTCTCGATCGTGCTGGACTGCGCGCACGGCGCGGCGTCTGGGGCGTCCCCGGACGCCTTCCGCGACGCGGGCGCCACGGTGCACGTGATCGGTGCGGAACCGGACGGGCTGAACATCAACGACGGTGTGGGTTCCACCCACCTCGGTCCGCTGAAGCAGGCGGTTCGTGAACTCGGGGCGGACCTCGGCATCGCGCACGACGGCGACGCCGACCGCTGCCTCGCGGTGGACCACACGGGCACGGAGGTGGACGGCGACCAGATCATGTGCATCCTGGCGATTGCCATGAAGGAGGCCGGGCGGCTGAACCAGGACACGCTGGTGGCCACGGTCATGAGCAACCTGGGTCTGCAGCTGGCCCTGGACGAGGCCGGGATCACCCTGGTGCGGGCCTCGGTGGGGGACAGGTACGTCCTGGAGTCCATGGTGGCCAACGGCTACAACCTGGGTGGCGAGCAGTCCGGCCACGTGATCATGGCGGACTACGCCACCACGGGTGACGGTCTGCTCACGGGGCTCATGCTGGCCTCCCGCGTGGCGCAGACGGGCATGCCGCTGCAGGAGCTCGCCACCACCATGACGCGGATGCCGCAGGTGATGATCAACGTGAAGAACGTGGACAAGGCCGCGGCCAAGACCAGTGAGCCGGTCCTCGAGGCCGTGGCCCGCACCGAGGAGCGGCTCGGGGCGGAGGGGCGTGTTCTGCTGCGTCCGTCCGGCACCGAGCCTGTGGTCCGGGTGATGGTGGAGGCCGCCACCCACGACGACGCCCAGCGCGAGGCGGAGCAGCTGGTGGCCGTGGTCGAGGAGCACCTGAGCCTCCAGGGCTGAGCGCCCCGCACGGCGTGTGCCGAGATGAACGAGGGCCCCGCATCCGTCACGGATGCGGGGCCCTCGTTCTCAGAAGGGACGGGTGGGTCAGACGGCGGGACCGGAGTGGCGGCCCTCGGTGCCCGCGGTGCCGGGCTTGGCAGCCAGGGCGTCGCGGATCTCGGTGAGCAGCACGGTGTTGGGATCGGCCGGTTCCGCGGCGGGCTCGATGCCCAGACGGCGGTTGCGGCGCTCGATCATCTTGTTCATGGGCATCACGATGCAGAAGTACACTGCGGCGGCGATGAGCAGGAAGTTGACGACGGCGGTGAGCAGCACACCGAACTTGAGGTCGTTGCCGTTGAGCGTGACCACGGCGAAGTCGTCGAAGTTGGGGGACCCGACGAGGGCGGAGATGGCGGGCATGAGCACGCTCTCCACGAGGGCGTTGACGATCTGGGAGAAGGCCGCGCCGATGATGACGGCAACGGCGAGATCCATCACGTTGCCCTTCATGATGAATTCCTTGAAACCATTGAACATGCCGCTCAGCGTACACACAGGTTTCGGAAAGGAAGAAATCGATAGGTGACAAGCGGTGACCATCACGGTCGCACAACGGTGGGCGGGTGAACCGGGTTCCGACGCGAGGCGGTCAGTTCTTGCGCAGCAGCACCCGTCGGATCTTGTGGTCGTGGTCCTTGGACAGGATCAGGCGGGCCCGCCCCCGGGTGGGGCGCACGTTCTGCTCCAGGTTGGGCTCGTTGATCCGGTGCCAGATGTCCGTGGCCACGTCCCGTGCCTCGTCGTCGGTGAGGTTCGCGTAGCGGTGGAAGTAGGAGTCGGGATCGGCGAACGCCGAGGACCGCAGGGCCTGGAAGCGCTCCACGTACCAGCGCTCGATGTCACTGGTGCGGGCGTCCACGTAGATGCTGAAGTCGAAGAAGTCGCTCAGGGCCAGGGCGGTGCGGTTGCCGCTCTCCAGCTTGGCGGGTGCGAGCACATTGAGGCCCTCCACGATCACGACGTCCGGGCGGGTCACCACCACCTCCTCGTCCGGGAGGATGTCGTAGGTGACGTGGGAGTACTTGGGTGCGCGGACCTCGGCCGCGCCCGACTTGATCTCGGCCACGAAACGCAGCAGCGCTCGCCGGTCGTAGGACTCGGGGAACCCCTTGCGGTCCATCAGCCCTCGGCGCCGCAGCTCGGCGTTGGGGTGGAGGAAGCCGTCGGTGGTGACCAGCTGCACGTTGGGGGTGGAGGGCCACCGGGAGAGCATCTCGCGCAGCAGGCGGGCGGTGGTGGACTTCCCCGCGGCCACGGAGCCGGCGATCCCGATCACGAAGGGTGTTCGTGCGTGGTGCTCACCCAGGAACGAGTTCGTCGCGGCGTTGAGCTGCGTGGAGGACATGTCGTAGAGCGTGAGCAGGCGGGAGAGGGGGAGGTAGACCTCCCGCACCTCGTCCACGTCCAGGCGGTCGCCGAGACCGCGCAGGTTCTCGATCTCCTGCGCGGTGAGGGGGACGTCGATCTCGTGCGAGAGTCTGGACCACGTCTGTCGGTCCAGCTCCACGAAGGGAGAGACGCGCTGGGTGGTGGGCTGGGTGCTCATGCTCGGACCAGTGTAGGCCCGAGGCCGTGGTGCCACGCACATGCGGGATGGCGTTTCCGGTAGAATGCATCTTCATGTGTGGAATTGTGGGATATGTGGGCTCAAAGGGCGTTGACGGTCGGTCGCACGGCGCACTGGACGTCATTCTCGAGGGGCTCCGCCGCCTCGAGTACCGCGGGTACGACTCCGCCGGGGTCGCCGTGATCGCGGATCACGACGTGGAGTACCGCAAGAAGGCGGGCAAGCTCAGCAACCTGATCGGCGAGCTCGAGGCGGATCCTCTGCCCGAGTCCACGATCGGGATCGGGCACACCCGGTGGGCCACCCACGGCGGCCCCTCGGACGTCAACGCGCACCCCCACGTGGTGGACGGCGGCAAGCTCGCCATGATCCACAACGGCATCATCGAGAACTTCAGCGAGATCAAGCGCGAGCTGGCCGCCCAGGGCGAGACCTTCGTGTCCGAGACGGACACCGAGGTGGCCGCCGTGCTGCTGGCCCGCACCTACGACGCGCAGGACCCCGAGCACAAGGACCTCACGGTCGCCATGCAGGACACCTGCCGTCGGCTGGAGGGTGCCTTCACCCTGCTGGCCGTCCACGCGGACGTCCCGGACCGCGTGGTCGCGGCCCGCCGCAACTCCCCGCTCGTGATCGGCCTGGGCGAGCACGAGAACTTCCTGGGCTCGGACGTCTCCGGCTTCATCGACTACACCAAGCGTGCGGTGGAGATGGGCCAGGACCAGATCGTCACCATCACCGCCGAGGACTACGCGATCGTCGACTTCCACGGCAACCCCGCCGAGGGCAAGCCCTTCGACATCGAGTGGGACGCCGCCGCCGCCGAGAAGGACGGCTACCCCTCCTTCATGGAGAAGGAGATCCACGACCAGCCCTCCGCCGTGGCGGACACCCTCCTCGGGCGCCTGGACGAGAACGGCCGTCTCACGCTGGACGAGATCAAGATCGACGAGTCCCTGCTGCGCTCGATCGACAAGATCGTGGTGATCGCGTGCGGCACGGCGGCCTACGCCGGCCAGGTGGCGCGCTACGCCATCGAGCACTGGTGCCGGATCCCCACCGAGGTGGAGCTGGCCCACGAGTTCCGCTACCGCGACCCGATCGTGAACGAGAAGACCCTGGTGGTCGCCGTGTCCCAGTCCGGGGAGACCATGGACACCCTCATGGCGGTGCGCCACGCGCAGGAGCAGGGCGCCAAGGTAGTGGCCATCTGCAACACCAACGGCTCCACGATCCCGCGTGAGGCCGACGCCGTGCTCTACACGCACGCCGGCCCCGAGATCGCCGTGGCCTCCACCAAGGCATTCCTGGCCCAGATCACGGCCGCCTACCTGCTGGGCCTGTACCTCGCACAGCTGCGGGGCAACAAGTTCAAGGACGAGATCGCCACGCTGCTGTCCGAGCTGGAGGCCATGCCGGGGAAGATCCAGCGGGTGCTGGACGAGGTGGAGCCGCAGGTCAAGGAGCTCGCCACGAGCATGAAGGACGCCGAGTCCGTGCTGTTCCTGGGGCGCCACGTGGGCTTCCCTGTGGCCATGGAGGGCGCCCTCAAGCTCAAGGAGATCGCCTACATCCACGCGGAGGGCTTTGCCGCGGGTGAGCTCAAGCACGGGCCCATCGCCCTGATCGACCAGGGCCAGCCCGTCATCGTGATCGTTCCCTCGCCGAACGGGCGGGACTCGCTGCACGCCAAGGTGGTCTCCAACATCCAGGAGATCCGCGCCCGCGGCGCCGAGACCATCGTGATCGCCGAGGAGGGTGACGAGGCCGTGCGCGAGTTCGCCAACCACGTGTTCTACGTCCCCGAGGCCCCCACGCTCATGCAGCCGCTCGTGGCCACGGTGCCCCTGCAGATCTTCGCGTGCGAGCTCGCGGGAGCCAAGGGCTACGACGTGGACCAGCCGCGCAACCTGGCCAAGTCCGTCACGGTCGAGTAGCCGCACCAGGTTCCAGCGCACGGCGGGTGGTGCCCCTTCACGGGGGCGCCACCCGCCGTCGTCGTTTCCGGGCGGTGGCCGCGGGCCCGCGCTCCACGGCCGGGCGGCCTCCAGAGTTCCGGGGGCCAGGACGCGGCGTGCTGAGGGCGGCAGGTCGAAGGACGGGGGGCGTGGAGCGGCCGCCGGGGTCCCGGCACGACGACGCCGCGCGGCCACCGAGCGGGGGCGGGCCGCCCGAGCGAGCCGGGCCCGGCAGCCCCGGACGTCGCCGCACCCGCACCGCCGGCGGGGCCGCCCCCGCGGGTCTGGCACGGCCACGTGCAGCACCTTCAGGGGGTCGGAGCGCGCCGCTAGGCTGGCGGCATGATCGTGGGCACCGGCGTGGACATCGTGGACATCGCGCGCTTCGAGCGGCAGCTCGAGCGCACTCCCCGCTTGCGGGAACGGCTGTTCGTGCCGCACGAGCGGGAGCTCGCCCCGCGGTCCCTCGCGGCGAGGTTCGCCGTCAAGGAGGCCGCGGCCAAGGCGCTGAACGCGCCGCCCGGCATGATCTGGCAGGACTGCTGGGTCACCAACGACCCCCACGGAGCGCCCCGGCTGCACACCACGGGCACCGTGGAACGGGAGCAGCGCGCACGCGGTGTGCGGACCTGGCACGTGAGCATCTCCCACGACGGCGGCATGGCCGTGGCGTTCGTCGTGGCGGAGGGGCAGGGAGGGACGAACCATGATTGACGGATTTTCCGGCGCCGCCGTCCGCGCGGCGGAGCAGCCGCTGCTGGACGAGGGGTGGGGGGACGAGCTGATGCGCCGCGCGGCGCTGGGCCTGGCGCGCGAGTGCGAGCAGCAGCTGCGCGGGCACACCCGCCGGGGCACACTCGCGGGACGCAGGGTCGTGGTGCTCGTGGGCACCGGCAACAACGGCGGGGACGGACTGTGGGCGGGGACGTTCCTGCGTCGTCGCGGGGTGTCGGTGGTGGCCGTGCTCACGGGCTCGCGCGCTCACGAGGCGGGACTGGCGGCCTTCACCCGGGCGGGCGGCGTCGTCATGCGGCTGGTCGGGGACGACCCGCAGGGCAGGGCCGAACCAATCGGAGGCACGGAGGCGGCGGATCCCCTCCGCGTGACCGAAGCGGCGGCCCTGCTGCACTCGGTGGACCTCGTGCTGGACGCGGTTCTCGGCACCGGCGCGAGCGGCGGACTCCGCGGACCGGTCGCAGACCTGGTGCGAGCGTTCGAGGAGCAACGGGACGCGGACGCGCGCGGGGAGCGCAGCGGTCCCCGGGTGGTGGCGTGCGACATCGTCTCGGGCGTCTCGGCGGACACCGGTGAGACGCCGGAGCCCGTGCTGGGTGCGGACGCCACCGTGACGTTCGGGGGCGCGAAGACCGGGCACGTGGTCTCCCCGGGCGAACAGGCCGCCGGATCACTCACGGTGGTGCCGATCGGCATCGAGGACCAGCTGGGCTCTGCGGCGGTGCACCGGCTCGAGGCCCGCGACGTCCTCGCCGCGTGGCCGCGGCCCGGGGCCACCGACACCAAGTACACGCGCGGGGTGCTGGGCGTCGTGGCCGGCGCGCCGAGCTATCCGGGCGCGGCCATCATGTGCACCCAGGCCGCGGTGAACGCCGGCGCGGGCATGGTCCGCTTCCTGGGGGACTCCACGGCGCGCGCCATGGTGCTCGCCCGCAGCCCCGAGGTCGTGTGCTCCGACGACCAGCCGTGGGACGTGCACGTCCAGGCATGGCTCGCGGGCCCCGGCGTGGTGGGGGACGAGGCCCAGGCGGCCCGTGTCGAGGCCGTGATCGAGGCCGCGGAGCCCGCCGTGCTGGACGCCGGGGCGCTCGACGCCGCCGCCCGCTCGGTCGCGGACGCCCGGCTGGGCCCGCACAAGATCCTCACCCCGCACGCGGGGGAGCTGTCCCAGATCTTCGAGTGGCTGCACGGCTTCGGGCTGTGCGAGTCGGGGGTCGAGCGCACGGCCATCGAGGCGAACCCTCTGCGCTGGGCCAGGGAGGCCGCCCGCGTGACCGGGGCCACCGTGCTGCTCAAGGGCGCCACCACGGTGATCGCCTCACCGGTGGGTGCCACGGGATCCCCGGAGGATTCTGAGTGCCTGTGCCTCAGCGTGGGCGGGGCCAGCCCGTGGCTCGCGACCGCCGGGTCCGGGGACACGCTCGCGGGAATCCTGGGCACCGTGCTCGCCCACGTGGCCGAGCACCCGGATGCCCTGGCGGGTCTGGGCCCGTGGGCGTGCGGGGACGGCCGGTGGGCCACGGCCGCGGCGCTCGGAGCCGGCCTGCACGCGCTCGCCTCGCGTGCCCACGGGGAGGGCCCCGTGCCCCCGTCCGTGCTCGCCGAGAGTGTGCGCACGGTCCTCACGCGTCCCTGAGCAGGCCCCGGAGCGACTAAGGTGGGAGGTTGGCCGAGGGCGGGGGACCCGCACTCGGCCCCACCACACCTTGAGGAGAACCACATGGAAGTTTGGCCCGGACACCCGTATCCACTGGGCGCCACGTTCGACGGCACGGGGACCAATTTCGCGATCTTCTCCGAGGTCGCGGACCGCGTGGAGCTGTGCCTGTTCGACGAGGACGGCACGGAGACCCGCGTTGAGGTCACCGCCGTGGACAGCTACGTGTGGCACTGCTACCTCCCGGCGGTCCAGCCCGGCCAGCGCTACGGCTACCGCGTGCACGGCCCGTGGGACCCCGCCCAGGGGCTGCGCTGCAACCCCGACAAGCTGCTGCTGGACCCCTACGCCAAGGCCGTGGAGGGCGGGATCGACTGGGACGAGTCCCTGTTCTCCTACAACTTCGGCGACGAGGACTCCGAGAACCACCAGGACTCCGCACCGCACATGATGAAGGCCGTGGTGATCAACCCGTTCTTCGACTGGGAGGGCGACCGCACCCCCCACACGCCGTACCACAAGTCCGTGATCTACGAGGCGCACGTCAAGGGGCTCACGGAGCAGCACCCCGAGGTTCCCGAGGAGCAGCGCGGCACCTACGCGGGGGTCTCCCACCCGTCCGTGATCGCCCACCTCAAGAAGCTGGGCGTCACCGCGGTGGAGCTCATGCCCGTGCACCAGTTCGTGCAGGACTCCACGCTGCTGGAGAAGGACCTGCGCAACTACTGGGGCTACAACACCATCGCGTTCTTCGCCCCGCACAACGAGTACAGCGCCGCCTCCCACCTGGGCAGCCAGGTGCAGGAGTTCAAGGCCATGGTCCGGGCCCTGCACCAGGCGGACATCGAGGTCATCCTGGACGTGGTCTACAACCACACGGCCGAGGGCAACCACATGGGCCCCACGCTGTCCATGAAGGGCATCGACAACAAAGCGTACTACCGCACCGTGGACGACGACCACAAGTTCTACATGGACTACACGGGCACGGGGAACTCGCTCAACGTGCGCCACCCGCACTCGCTGCAGCTCATCATGGACTCGCTGCGCTACTGGGTCACCGAGATGCACGTGGACGGCTTCCGCTTCGACCTCGCGGCCACGCTCGCGCGGGAGTTCTACGACGTGGACAAGCTCTCCACGTTCTTCGAGCTCGTGCAGCAGGACCCGATCGTCTCGCAGGTCAAGCTCATCGCGGAGCCCTGGGACATCGGTCCCGGCGGCTACCAGGTGGGCAACTTCCCGCCGCAGTGGACCGAGTGGAACGGCAAGTACCGGGACACCGTGCGCGACTTCTGGCGCGGCGAGCCCGCCACGCTGGGGGAGTTCGCGTCCCGCGTCACCGGCTCCGCGGACCTCTACGAGAACAGTGGCCGCCGCCCGTTCGCCTCGGTGAACTTCGTGACCGCCCACGACGGCTTCACGCTGCGGGACCTGGTCTCCTACAACGAGAAGCACAACGAGGCCAACGGCGAGGACAACAACGACGGCGAGTCCCACAACCGCTCGTGGAACTGCGGGGAGGAGGGCCCCACGGACGACGCCGAGGTGCTGGCTCTGCGCGCCCGTCAGCAGCGCAACTTCCTGGCCACGCTCATGCTCTCGCAGGGCACGCCCATGCTGCTGCACGGGGACGAGCTGGGGCGCACCCAGAAGGGCAACAACAACACGTACTGCCAGGACAACGAGCTCACGTGGATCAACTGGGAGAAGGTTGACGGGCCGCTGATCGAGTTCACGGCCGCCATCACCCGGCTGCGCCACGAGCACCCCACGTTCCGGCGCTCGCAGTTCTTCGACGGCCGCCCCGTGGACATGGGGGAGCTGGGCGAGGGCGATGCCATGCCGGACATCGCGTGGCTCAACACCGACGGCACGCCCATGGTCCCGGCCGACTGGGACGAGCCCCTGGCCCGCGCCGTGGGCATGTGGCTCAACGGTGAGGGCATCGCGGGCGTGGACATGCGTGGCCGCCGGATCACGGACGACAACTTCATCGTGTACTTCAACTCGAATCCGGAGCCCGTGGACGTGACCCTGCCCCCGGCCGAGTACGGCCTGAAGTGGGAGGAGATCCTGGACACCGCCGGCCGGCACTCGGACGGTGACGTGCGGGAGCACTCCAGCGTGCTGCAGATGGACGGCAAGTCCACCGTGCTGCTGCGCGCGTGGGAGGAGCCCGAGGAGGAACCGGACGCCTCGGTGGCCGCGTCCGTGGCGGCGTCGGCGGCGGTGTACGCCGAAACGCCGGACCTGCCCTGACTCTGCCCAGGACCGTCGCCCGCTCCGAATCCCCGGGCGGCGACCGGCAGTGAGCGTGCCGAACGCGTCACCCCGTGCGGGGTGGCGCGTTCGTCGTCCCGGGTGCCGGCGTGCCTCGCTCCCGGGGACGGCGTGCCACACCCCATATGCCGGCGACCCACGTCCCGGGGATCCCGAGCACCGGGACCCCGGCCCCGGCCTCCTCGGCACGGTGGCTGCGGCGGGGTCCCCCGAAGACGTCGTGGCCTCCTGGTCCGGGCAGTCTCGCCCTGGGCGGATGGACTGGCACGAGCGCGCGCACTCCGCGAGACTGGAGGGGTGCTGACTCCCACTTCCACGTACCGCCTCCAGATCACGTCCCAGCAGGACCTCCACCGCGCGGCGGAGCTTGTCCCGTACATCCGGCGCCTCGGGGCGGACTGGGTGTACCTCTCGCCGATCCTGCGGGCCACGAGCGGCTCCGACCACGGCTACGACGTGGTGGACCCCACCGAGGTGGACCCCGAGCGCGGTGGCTCCGCGGGTCTCACGGCGCTGTCCGAGGCCGCGCACGCCGCGGGCCTGGGCGTGGTGGTGGACATCGTCCCCAACCACCAGGGCGTGGCCGAGCCGCAGCAGAACCCGTGGTGGTGGTCGCTGCTCGCCGAGGGGCGTGAGAGCCGCTACGCGGACGCGTTCGACGTGGACTGGGAGGCCGGGCACGGCAAGGTGCTGATCCCGGTGCTGGGCGACGGCGACGAGGACCTGTCCGCACTCACCGTCCAGGACGGCACGCTGCGCTACTACGAGAACGTCTACCCGCTCGCGGACGGCACCTGGTCCGAGGGCGACGACCCCGCCGAGGTGCACGGGCGCCAGCACTACGAGCTGGTCAACTGGCGCAGGGGCGATTCCGAGCTGAACTACCGCCGGTTCTTCACCGTGGCCACGCTGGCCGGCGTGCGCGTGGAGGACCGGGTGGTCTTCGACGAGTCCCACGCGGAGGTCGCCCGCTGGTTCCGCGAGGGCCTCGTGGACGGGCTGCGGATCGACCACCCGGACGGCGTGCGGGACCCCCGTGGCTACCTGGAGATGCTCGGCGAGGTCACGGACGGCGCATGGACCGTGGTGGAGAAGATCCTGGAACCGGGGGAGCACCTGCCCTCGGACTGGCGCACGGCGGGCACCACGGGCTACGACTCCCTGGGCTGGATCGACCGGGTGCTGACCGATGCCCGGGGCCACTACGAGCTCGCCTCGCTGGACACGAAGCTGCGCGGTGGCACACCCGCGCGCTGGGACGAGCTGATCCACGAGACCAAGCGCCGCATGGCGGATCATGGCCTGGCCGCTGAGATCCACCGACTGGTGCGCGAGCTGCCCGAGGACTTCCCGCACGGCGCGGAGGCGTCGTACGACGGGCTGGCGGAGATCGCCGCCAACTTCCCCGTGTACCGCACCTACCTGCCCGAGGGTGCGGAGCACCTCCGTGAGGCCGTGGCCGCGGCACGGGAGCGGCGCGCGGACCTCGACGGCGTGCTCACGGACCTCGCCCGCGTCCTGGGCGCTGATGCCACCCGGGAGGCGGACCTGGCGGAGGTGGCCCGGCGGTTCCAGCAGACCTCCGGAATGATCATGGCCAAGGGCGTGGAGGACACCGCGTTCTACCGCTGGACCCAGCTCACGTCCCTCACGGAGGTGGGCGGCGACCCCTCGGTCTTCTCCCTGACCCCGGAGCAGTTCCACACCGAGGCCGCGCGGCGCCAGCGGGAGTCCCCGGCCACCATGAACGCGCTGACGACCCACGACACCAAGCGCTCCGCTTCGGTCCGCGCGCGGATCACGGTGCTCTCCGAGCTGCCGCGCGTGTGGGCCGAGACCGTCTCCACGCTCGTGGGCCGCGCGGAGGACGCCGGGATCTCGCTCACGGACGGCCCCGCCGTGAACCTCGTGCTGCAGGCCGTGGTGGGTGCGTGGCCCCTGGAGCGGGACCGCGCCGTCGACTATGCGATGAAGGCCGTGCGCGAGGCGTCCGTGTCCACCGCGTGGGTGGACGGGGACGAGGACTTCGAGCGGGAGCTGACCCGCTTCATCGACTTCCTGTTCACGAACCCGCGCGCCCGCGGCGTCGTGGAGGGCTGCGTGGCCCGGGTGAGCGAGCCGGGCTGGGCGAACGCCCTGGCCGCCACCGCCCTGCAGCTGACCCTGCCGGGTGTCCCGGACGTCTACCAGGGACAGGAGCTGTGGGAACCCTCCCTCGTGGACCCGGACAACCGCCGCCCCGTGGACTTCACCGCGCGCGACGCCATGCTCTGCGAGCTCGACGCCGCCGCGCCGGGTTCCGCCGCGGCCACCCCCGCGGTGGACGAGACCGGGGCGGCCCGGATGCTGCTGACCTCCCGCGCCCTGCGGCTGCGCCGCGAGCACCCCGAGCTGTTCGGGGACTACACCCCTCTGGAGACCACGGGTGCGCTCGCGGGGCACGCCCTGGGCTTCGACCGCGGCGGCGCGGCCACCGTGGTCACCCGCTTCCCCGCCACGCTCGCCGCCGAGGGCGGTTTCACGGACGAGACCGTGGCCCTGGCCCCCGGCACGTGGCAGGACGTCCTGACACACCGCGAGTTCACGGCCGCCCAGGATGCGCCCGTGGCCCTTGCCGAACTCCTCGACACCTACCCCGTGGCGATCCTGCGCCGGAAGGACAGCTGAACCATGAGCACCGACCACCGCTTCGATGTCTGGGCGCCCCACGCCCGCAAGGTCACCGTCCGCATCGAGGGCGAGGACCACCCCATGGAGGGCCTCGAGGGTCGCCCCGGCTGGTGGACGCTTCCCGCCGCCGACGCCGCCCCGCAGGGCACCGTGCGCTACGGCTACATCCTGACCAAGACCTTCGACGAGGGCACGCCGAAGGAGCGCGAGCAGGTCTCGGACGTGCTCCCGGACCCGCGCTCGCGCCGCCAGCCGCAGGGCGTCCATGAGCTCTCGTGCACGTTCGACGCCGACGCCTTCGAGTGGCACGACGCCGATTTTCGCCCCCGCCCGCTGCAGGACTCCGTGCTGTACGAGCTGCACCCCGGGACCTTCACCCCGGAAGGAACGCTGGACGCCGCCATCGGCAGGCTGGACCACCTGGTGGACCTGGGCGTCACCGCGGTGGAGCTGCTGCCGGTCAACGGCTTCAACGGCGAGCACAACTGGGGCTACGACGGCGTGGCGTGGTACACCGTGGCCGAGCCCTACGGTGGCCCCGAGGCGTACCAGCGTTTCGTGGATGCGTGCCACACCAGGGGCCTGTCCGTGATCCAGGACGTGGTGTACAACCACCTGGGACCCAGCGGGAACTACCTGCCCCTGTTCGCGGACTACTTCAAGCCCGGCGCCTCCAGCTGGGGAGACCTCATCAACCTGGACGGCTGGGGCGCGGACGGGGTGCGCGAGTACATCCTGGACAACGTCACCATGTGGCTGCGTGAGTACCACGTGGACGGCTTCCGCCTGGACGCCGTGCACGCGCTCGCGGACTCCCGTGCCACGCACATCCTGGAGGAGATCGCCGAGCGCGTGGCCGAGGAGTCCGCCCGCACGGGCAAGGACCTGGTGACCATCGCGGAGTCCGACCTCAACGACCCCCGCATGATTGCCGCCACGGACCGCCACGGCCTGGGCATGGACGCGCAGTGGCTGGACGACGTCCACCACGCCGCGCACACGGCCTTCACGGGTGAGACCCACGGCTACTACGGGGACTTCGCGTCCCTGCACGCCCTGGAGAAGACCATGCACACCGCGTACTTCCACAACGGGACGTACTCCACGTTCCGGGGCCGCTCGCACGGCCGGGAGATCGACGCCGCCGAGCAGCGCCCGTTCCAGTTCGTCACGTTCCTGCAGAACCACGACCAGGTGGGCAACCGCGCGGCCGGTGACCGGATGAACCAGTCCATGAGCGTGGACCGGGCGATCGCCGCCGCCACGTGGCTCATGACCCAGCCCTTCACTCCCATGCTGTTCATGGGGGAGGAGTACGGCGCCAGCACGCCGTGGCAGTTCTTCACCGCGCACCCCGAGCCCGAGCTGGGTGAGGCGGTGGCGAAGGGCCGCAAGGCAGAGTTCGCGCAGATGGACTGGGACCACGCCACCGTGCCGGATCCCCAGGACCCGCAGACGTTCGAGGGCTCCAAGCTCAACTGGTCCGAGGTCCACGAGGGTGACCACGAGCGGATCTACCGGGCCTACCGGGACCTCATCGCTCTGCGCCGGGGCACCCCCGAGCTCACCGACCAGCGCTGGGACACCGTGGCCACCCAGGCCAGCGACGACGAGCAGTGGTTCGTGCTCAAGCGGATGAGCGAGCCCGAGTCCGTGCACGGCGTGGTCGTGGCCATCAACCTAGGCAACGAGCCCCGCAACCTGCCACTCATGGGCGGGGACGAACCCCAGCTGCTGTTCGCCAGCGGCGCGGCCCCCGAGCCGGGCTCCGAGGGCACCGTGCGCGTGGCCCCGGAGACCGCCGTGGTGCTGCGCGTCTGAGACCGCCCGCTGGGCAACCGAACCCGCACGACGCCGCCTGGCACGCGAACGGGCCCGGCGGCGTCGTGCGCGAAGGGACCCGGGCGGCGTCGTGCGCCGTCATGCGGTGCGGTGTGCGGAGCCGAGCGGTGGCAGACTGGTGCCCATGCTGATCTATGGCGACGACACCGTGTGGACCCCTGCCGAGAACCGCTACGAGACCATGCCGTACCGGCGTGTGGGGGAGTCCGGGCTCAAGCTGCCCGCCGTCTCCCTGGGGCTGTGGCACAACTTCGGGGACGACAAGCCCGTGGCCGGGATGCGCGCCACGCTGCGCCGCGCATTCGACCTGGGCATCACCCACTTCGACCTGGCCAACAACTACGGCCCGCCCGCGGGCTCGGCGGAGCTCAACTTCGGCCGGATCCTCAAGGAGGACTTCGCGGGGCACCGCCACGAGCTCGTGATCTCCACCAAGGCCGGGTGGGACATGTGGCCCGGCCCGTACGGTGACGTGGGCGGCTCCCGCCAGTACCTGGTCACCTCCCTGGACCAGTCCCTGGAACGCATGGGCCTGGACCACGTGGACGTGTTCTACCACCACCGACCGGACCCCGAGACGCCGCTCGAGGAGACCATGCGGGCACTGGACCACATCGTGCGCTCCGGTCGCGCCACGTACGTGGGCGTCTCCTCCTACGGTGCGGACCTCACACTCGAGGCGCAGCGGATCATGCGCGAGCTGGGCACCCCGCTGGTGATCCACCAGCCCTCCTACTCGATGCTCAACCGCTGGATCGAGCAGCCCAACGAGCGCGCGGGCGGGAAGAACCTGCTGGGCGCGCTGACCGAGACCGGCATGGGCTCCATCTGCTTCACCCCGCTCGCGCAGGGCATGCTCACCGACAAGTACCTCAACGGCGTGCCGGAGGGCTCCCGCGCCGCGGAGAACAAGTCCCTGGACCCGTCCTGGCTCAGCGAGCAGACGCTGGACCAGATTCGTGAGCTCAACACCATGGCACAGGAGCGCGGCCAGACCCTGGCCCAGATGGCGATCGCGTGGACCCTGCGCCCGCAGGACTCCGGGCAGGTCACCTCCGCGCTGGTGGGGGCCTCCTCCGCTCAGCAGATCGAGGACTCCGCCCGGGCCGTGGCCAACCTGGAGTTCTCCGCGGACGAGCTGCGCCGGATCGACGAGCTCGTCACGGACGCCGGCGTGAACATCTGGGGTGCGGCCACCGAGTCCAAGCACGCATGACCTCAGCGCAGTACGCGGCGCTGCTGGGACTGTGGATCGCGGGGATCGTGGTCCCCGGTCCGGACATCTTCGTGATCCTGCGCAACGCGTTCCTGTCCTCGCGGCCCAGCGCCGTGTTCACCGCCCTGGGCGTGATGGTCGGGAACTTCGCCTGGATCGCGCTGTCCCTCATGGGCGTCACGGTGTTCATCAGCGACAACCACGTGCTGAAGCTCGCGGTGCAGATCGGCGGCGCCCTGTTCCTGCTGCGCATGGGCTACGGCTCCCTGCGCTCGGGACTCGACGGCCGAGCGGCCCGCCGGAGCAGCACCCTGGGCCCCGTGCTCCACGAGCCGCAGGACCCAGGCGGCGCGCACCCGGTCCAGGGCGGCGCCCCCGGGCGCGGTCCTGGCGGCACGGGGTCCGCCGCGCAGCACCCCGTGGCGCACGACGTCGCCGCGGAACCCGCCCGCACGGGCCTCGCCACGGATCCGCTGCGCTCCGACGACGCCGCGGTCATCGCGGAGCTCTCCGCCGGTTCCCGCCGCGGCCGGTTCCTGGGCCCGGAGGGTCTCACCCCCTGGCGGGCGCTGGCCCAGGGCACCGTCACCAACCTCGCCAACGCGAAGGCCGTGGTGTTCTTCGTGGCGCTGTTCGGCTCGGTGGTTCCCGCCGGGATCCTCTGGTGGGAGGCCCTCGCGGTGCTGGGGATGATGGTGGCCGTGGGCCTCGCTTGGTTCCTCGCGGTGGCCTGGGCGGGGTCCATTCCCGCCCTTGCGCGCCGGTTCCAGGCCCGCACCGCCGAGGTCGAGATCGTCTCCGGCGTGGTGTTCGCCCTCGTGGCCGTGGGGCTGCTCGTGGAGGCCCTGCTGACGATCTGACACCTCGCCGCTGCGCCGGGGACGGAGGGAGCCACCGGGCGGGAGGCTGCACCCTGGCTGCGGGGCAGGCGCTGGGCCGGGCGTCGTCGTCCGCGCACGGGAAGGAAAGGGTGGTGAGCCTGGTTACACTGTGAAGTCGGTCGAGTGCGGCGTGGCACGGTGGTGACTCCGTGGCCGCACGAACGCGCGCGAGACGTGCGTGGGCCGTCATCCGCCGAGTCGAGGAGAACCGTGTCCGAACATCCCATCCGCGTGGCCGTTGCCGGTGTGGGCAACTGCGCCACATCGCTCATCCAGGGCGTGCACTTCTACCGTGACGCCGATCCCTCCGACTCCGTGCCCGGGCTCATGCACGTGCAGTTCGGGGACTACCACGTGCGGGACGTGCAGTTCGTCGCCGCGTTCGACGTGGACGCCGCCAAGGTGGGCCTGGACCTGTCCCAGGCCATCCTGGCCGGTGAGAACAACACGATGGAGATCGCCAAGGTCCCGCCGCTGGACGTGACCGTGGACCGCGGGCCCACCCTGGACGGGCTGGGCCAGTACTACCGCGAGACCATCACGGAGTCCGACGCCGAGCCCGTGGACGTGGCGCAGGTGCTGCGGGAGCGTCAGGTGGACGTCCTCGTGTCCTACCTGCCCGTGGGCTCCGAGGAGGCGGACCGCTTCTACTCGCAGGCCGCGATCGACGCCGGGGTCGCGTTCGTCAACGCCCTGCCCGTGTTCATCGCGGGCACGGACGAGTGGGCGCAGAAGTTCACGGACGCGGGTCTGCCGATCGTGGGCGACGACATCAAGTCCCAGGTGGGCGCCACCATCACCCACCGCGTGCTCGCCAAGCTGCTGGAGGACCGCGGCTACGTACTGGACCGCACCTACCAGCTCAACGTGGGCGGCAACATGGACTTCAAGAACATGCTGGAGCGCTCCCGGCTGGAGTCCAAGAAGATCTCCAAGACCCAGGCGGTGACCTCCAACGTGCCGCACGAGATGCGCGCCAAGGACGTCCACATCGGTCCGTCCGACTACGTGGGCTGGCTGGACGACCGCAAGTTCGCATTCGTGCGCCTGGAGGGCCACGGCTTCGGCAACGCCCCCATCTCCCTGGAGTACAAGCTCGAGGTGTGGGACTCGCCGAACTCCGCGGGCGTGATCATCGACGCCATCCGTGCGGCGAAGATCGGCCTGGACCGGGGCATCGGCGGGCCGCTGACCTCGGCGTCCTCCTACTTCATGAAGTCCCCGCCCGAGCAGTTCGACGACGACACCGCCCGCGAGAACGTGGAGAAGTTCATCCGCGGCGAGGTGGAGCGCTGAGCGACTGACATCCCCGGCACCCATCGCGGCGCCCGGCACCGAGAAGTTCGGTGCCGGGCGCCGTGGTGCGTCCGGACGCCCGTGGGCGGGACGGGCGACTCAGGGGCGGTCCTGCCCCGCGAGTCCCGCGCGGGAGATGACGTAGTCCACCAGGGGGTCGTAGAGGTGCGGGGCCACGTTGTCGTCCAGGGGCACCACCACGTCCACCTGGTTCTGGGCCTCCGCCACGAAGATCCCGGGGTCGTTGCAGTCGCCCATCGCAATGGTGGGCAGCCCCGCACGGGACCCGGCCCAGCCGGCCATTCCGTGGTCCGAGACCACGAGATCCGGTGCCTGCCTGCCCTGCTCGGCCAGGTGCTCGAGCACGAGCCGCATGGGGTCGGGGAAGTGGGTGTGGCGCAGCCCGCCGTACTGCTCGACCATCACCACGTCCTCGATCTGGCGGACGTCCCCGTCCTCGAAGGGCAGGGCCTCGTCGAAGCGGATCACCCGGGCCCCGGAAGCGCGGGCCACCCGGGCCAGGCGCGCGTACACGGGCGCGAGCCCGGAGGGGTGGCCCGTGGCGAAGAGCAGGCGCTTGCGGCCCCGCACCGCCCTGCTGAAGATCTCCGCGTACTCGTCCAGCCTGGCCACGCACAGCTGTGCGGAGATCGAGTCCTGACCGCTCACGTAGGCGGGGTCGTCGTTGATGCCCACGCGGTCCCGCATGAGCTCGAAGACGGAGTCGAAGTCCCACTCGCGGGTCCGTTCGACCCCCATGTGCTGGTGCTGGTCCCCGTCCAGGAAGCCCTGGATGTTGCGGAGGTTGGCCTCGCGCGGGGTGGCGACGGCTCCGGTGATCCGGGAGCGGTCCAGGTATCGGGCGAGGGAGTCACGGCTCAGGTACGCGGTGGTCACAGTCGCGAGTTTAGGTGGTGGGCCCGCCACCCGCACACGCGAGGTAGGCGCGGACGTGCTGCCCGGCGACGTCGTCCCACGTCAGTTCGCGCGCCCGCCGGGCCGCGGCCTGTGACATCGCTCTCCACGCGGTGGGATCGGCGGCCGCGCGGTGCAGGGCCTCGGCCCACACCGCCGGATCCCTGCCGGGCACGAGCCGGCCGGTCTCCCCGTCGCGCACGGCGTGGCGCAGCCCGTCCACGTCCGTGGCGAGCACGGGGGTTCCGCACGCCTGGGCCTCCACGGCCACGAGCCCGAAGGTCTCCGACGAGGACGGCACGGCCACCGCGTCCACCGAGCCCATGAGCCGGGCAAGCTCGGGGCGGGGCAGGGACCCGCAGAACACGACGTCGCCCGCGACCCCCTCCGCGTGCGCCAGCTCGCGCAGGTGATCCAGGAAGTCCGGGGACCCCGTTCCGGCCAGGACCAGCCGCACGGGAATCTCCGGGTGGGTGCGGCGCAGCTGACCGAACGCCCGCACGAGCACCTGCTGGCCCTTGAGCGGCTGCATGCGGCCCGCGCACAGCACGGTGAAGGGCCCCGGTTGGTCCGGGGACTGCGCAGGGGCTCGAGCTGCGGCGTCCGGACCGCCGTCGGAGCGCACGGGCTCGTGCTCCCCGACGCGGGGCGCGGCCGTGGGCGGGACGCACCGCGGTGCCGGGTCCCGTGGCGCGGGGTGGAACACGGCCGGGTCCACCCCCGGCGGGATCACCGCGATCCGCGCCGGGTCCGCGCCGTACAGCTCCACGAGCTGCCGCTTCTCCGTCGGGGTGTTGACCACGGTGCGGCACGAGCGGGAGATGATGCGCCGCTCGGCGTCCTCGCGCTCCCGGGGCTCGGGGGCCTCGTCCGCGCCGGCGCGCAGGTTCTTGGCGGCCGCGGACGTGTGCAGGGTCAGCACCAGGGGGGTGTGCAGGTGCTCGGCGAGCTCCAGCCCCGCCACCGCGGACAGCCAGTAGTGGGCGTGCAGCACGCGCGGAGCGGCGTCGTCGCCGTCGTAGAAGTGCGCGAGGGTGCGGCCGAAGAGCTCGGTGAAGCGCGGCAGGTCCTGCTTGGGGGCCGTGGCCGCGCCGGGCAGCGAGACGGCGAGCAACCGGATGCCGCGTGCGATGACCGAGGGGTGCACGCCCTCGGCGTGGGAGGGGTTGCGGTCGAGCGTGGCCATGTCCACGAGCCACCCGGCCTGGGCGAGCGCGCGCGCGAGGTGCCACACGTAGACGTTCATGCCCCCGGCGTCCCCGGAGCCCGGCTGGTCCACGGGGGAGGTGTGCATGCTGAGCAGCAGCACGCGGTCGGGGCAGGCGGGAGGCACGCGCCCAGCCTACCGGCGTCCCCGGACCGGGCCGGGAGCGCGGGCTCACGTGGACCCGCCGGGGCCCGGCCGCGCCACCGGCCACGGACCGGAACCGCACCCACGGGGCGCTCGGCCTCGGGGCACGCGGAGGTCACGGGGCACAATGGGGGCGTGAGTGAGATGACCTCGGAGCAGAACCGGCCGGCAGACGGACCCAGCGAGCGCAGCGCGGTGGTGGACCTCGCCGCGGTGGAGCACAACGTGGGGCGGCTGCTCGAGCTCGCCCGGGGCCGCACCCTGATCGCCGTGGTCAAGGCGGACGCGTACGGCCACGGTGCACCCCGGGTGGCGCGGGCGGCGCTCGCGGCCGGGGCCCACATGCTCGGCACGGCCCACGTGGCGGAAGCACTGGCCCTGCGCGCGGAGGGCATCACGGCTCCCGTGCTGGCGTGGCTGCACACTGCGGCCACGGACTTCCCTGCCGCGGTGCGCCAGGACGTGCGCCTGGGTCTCAGCGGCGGGGAGCTGGACCTCGTGCTGGACGCTGCCCGGGCGGTCGGCAGGCCCGCCGTGGTCCACCTCAAGTTCGACTCCGGGCTGGGGCGCAACGGGGCCACCCCCGCGCAGTGGCCTGAGCTGCTGGAACGGGTGCGCCAGGCCGAGGGCCAGGGCCTGCTCACGGTGGAGGGCATCTTCACGCACCTCGCCGTCGCGGACGAGCCAGCACGCCCGGAGACGGCCCAGCAGCTGGCCGCGTTCCAGGACGCGGTGCGTGCCGCCCGCGACGCGGGTCTGAACCCCACGATGGTCCATGCCGCCAACACCCCGGGGCTGCTGTCCGCGGCGGACCTCCCGGACCCGGACGCCATGCTGCTCGACGCCGTGCGCGTGGGGCTGGGGCTGTACGGCCTGAGCCCGTTCGCGGAGCGCACCCCGCAGGAGTTCGGGCTGGTGCCCGCGATGACCCTGCGGACCCGGGTGGCCAACGTCAAGGACGTGCCGGCCGGTGCCGGGGTGTCCTACGGGCTCACCTACCGCACCGAGGGCCCCACCCGGCTCGCGCTGGTTCCTCTGGGCTACGCCGACGGCGTCCCCCGGGTGGCCACGGGAGCTCCCGTGCGGATCGGGGACCGGGTCTACCCGGTGGTGGGCCGGATCGCGATGGACCAGTGCGTCGTGGACCTGTCCCTGGGGCGGCCAGTGGGCACCGGCTCGCAGGAGCAGTCCGTGCGGATCGGGGACGAGGCCGTCCTCTTCGGCGCCGGGGAGGACCCCTCCGTGGTGGAGTGGGCCGACGCCGCCGGGACCATCAACTACGAGATCGTCACCCGGATCTCTCCGCGCGTCCCCCGCGAGTACGTGGGGGTGGAACCGGGCTCCACGCACGGCCAGAACCGGAACGCCCAGCGCAGTGGGCACCCCGGTGCGGACACCGGCGAGGAGCCCGCCGCGGATTCCCTGAAGGCACCCGGCGCGGACCGCGACCGTGGGCCGGGAACCGGACCGGGCGGCGTCGTGCCCGGGCAGGACGCGCAGGACGGCTCCGGGGAGAGTGACGCGGCGGGGGAGAACTGGAGCCTCACCCGGGAGCTCGGGACGGCGGAGGAGACCCGCGAGCTGGCGCGTGCCCTGGCACCGCACCTGCGGGCGGGTGACCTGGTGCTGCTCAACGGCGAGCTGGGCGCGGGCAAAACGACCTTCACCCAGGGGCTCGGCGAGGGGCTGGGCGTGCGCGAGGGGATCATCTCGCCCACGTTCGTGCTCGCGCGCCGCCACCCCAACCTGGCGGACGGCCCCCGCCCGGGAGGACCGGACCTCGTGCACGTGGACGCGTACCGGCTGACCACGGCGGAGGACATCGAGAGCATCGACCTGGAGGACACGCTGGACACGTGCGTGACCGTGGTGGAGTGGGGCACCGGCAAGGTGGAGCACCTGAGCGGCTCGCGGCTCGTGGTCGACATCGAGCGGGCCCGCGGGGCCGAGGCGGTTCCCGAGCAGCAGGGCACGGACCTGGCCGGGGTGCTCGCGGACCTGGGCGCCCAGTGGCAGGACGAGGACACGGCCGACGAGACGCGCCGGGTGACGCTGCGGGGAATCGGCCCGCGCTGGGCACAGTGCCCGCGGATGTGACGGGGCCGCCACGTCCGGAGGATGGGTGGCGTGAGAACCGGTTCCCGTGACCGCCCCGGGGCACCGGTCCGAGGGGGCAGGATGCGTCGCGGATCACGCCCGGTCAGACCGGGGCGGGGCCCCTCTGCGTGACACAATGAGGGCGGACACCTGCACGTCCACCGCAGACGGTGAGACCCCAGGGGGACCCCGACGGCGTCGTCGTTCCATGGGCACTCGGCCGCCTGCGCGCACCGACCCGAGGAGAACCGCATGCCGCGGACATCGACACCCCACATCAAACCCGATGGCGCACCCATCGCCGAGACCATCCTGCTGCCCGGTGACCCGCTGCGCGCCCAGTACATCGCGGAGACGTTCCTCGAGGACGCCGTGCAGTTCAACTCCGTGCGCAACATGCTCGGCTACACCGGCACCTTCAACGGCCGTGAGCTGTCCGTCATGGGCACCGGGATGGGGATCCCGTCCATGGCGCTCTACAGCTGGGAGCTGATCCACGAGTTCGGCTGCCGCAAGCTCGTGCGCATCGGCTCCTGCGGTGGACTGACCCCCGAGCTGGGCCTCAACGACATCGTGCTCGCCCAGGCCGCCTCCACGGACTCCAACTACCTGGCGCAGTTCGACCTGCCCGGCACGTGGGCCCCCACCGGTTCCTTCCGGCTGCTGGACCACGTGTACCGCGGCGCCGCCGAGCGTGGGATCACCGCCCACGCCGGCAACGTGGTGTCATCGGACACCTTCTACCACGCGCAGGACGACACCACGCAGCGCTGGGCCCGGATGGGCGTGCTCGCCGTGGAGATGGAGACCGTGGGGCTCTACGCCAACGCCGCGGCCGCCGGGGTGGAGGCCCTGGCCATGTTCACGGTCTCCGACAACCTCGTGACCCACGAGGAGATGAGCCCCGAGGACCGCCAGACGGGGTTCGCGCAGATGATCGAGCTGGCCGCAACCGTGACGGAGCTGTGAACCGCATGAACCCCGAGAACCAGAACCCCGTCCCGGCCTCCGAGGCGGGGCCCCAGAGCGCGGCGTCCACGCCCGCGGCCGCCGTGCCCGCCACGGCCACCGGTGCCGCCGGGGCCCGCACCACGAGCGGTGTGAACCCCCGCCGTGCCGTGCCCGTGCTGCTGTTCCTCTTCATCTTCTGCCTGGTGATCGACCAGGGCTTCAAGTTCACGTCCCAGCCCATGGCCGAGGCGCTGAACCTCAGCGAGTCCACCGTGAGCCTGCAGGCCACGCTCACGGGCGTGCTGATCGGTATCGGCGCCGTGGTGTACTCCGCGCTCGCGGACTCCGTGGCCATCCGCAAGCTGCTGTATCTGAGCATCGGGCTGATCGTGGTGGGCTCCGTGATCGGCTTCGTGGGCTCCGCGTCCTTCCCCGTGGTGCTCGTGGGCCGCGTGATCCAGACGGCCGGCCTGGCCGCGGCGGAGACCCTCTACGTGGTGTACGTGACCAAGCACTTCGAGGGCGTGGAGCTCAAGAAGTACCTGGGCTTCTCCAACATGTCCTTCCAGCTGGCGTCACTGATCGGCACCCTGATCTCCGGCTTCCTGGCCACCTACGTGTCCTGGACCTGGATGTTCCTGATCCCGCTGATCATCCTGCTGTCCCTGCCGTTCATCAAGACCCGCGTGCCGGACGAGGTTCAGCAGACCAGTTCCGGGGTGGACGTCTACGGGCTGTTCCTCGTGGGTGTGATCGCCACCGGGCTGATCATGTTCATGCAGCAGTTCGTGTGGTGGTGGTGGATCCCTGTGGTCGTGGCCACTGTGCTGTTCATGATCCACGTGCGCACCAACCCCAAGGCCCTGGTGGACGCGTCCTTCTTCACCAACCGCCCCTACATCAGCGCGCTGGTGGTCGTGTTCATCATCTACTCGGTGAACCTGGCGTTCGTCTTCCTGTTCCCGTTCGCGATCCACGGTGTGCACGACATGGCCATGGACAAGGTCTCCCTGCTCACCATCCCCGGCTACATCCTGGGTGCCTCCACGGCGGCCATGTCCGGTCGGCTCAGCAAGCGGCTGGACTCCAAGCAGGCCGTGACGCTGGCGCTGTGCCTGCTGGCGCTGTCCCTGGCGGTCGCGGGTGTGTTCATCAACGTCTCCGTGGTGGCCATGGTGATCGCGATGGCCATGTTCTCGGTGGGCTTCGGGCTCCTGTACGCGCCGCTGATGTCCAGCGCGCTGCTGCTCATGCCGGCCTCCAAGTCCGGCGTGGCCGTGGGCTTCTACAACCTGGTGATCAACGTGGCCTCCCCGATCGGCGTGGCGTACACGGCCACGCTGATGTCCGGCAAGCCCACCTGGTTCAGCGGCCTCAGCGTGGGCACCACGCCCGAGGGTGACTACTTCTCCACGATCCTGTGGCTGCTCGTGGGCATCACCCTGCTGGGCCTGGTGGCCTACCGCGTGCTGTTCGGGCTGATCGAGCGCAGCAACGCCAAGGCGGCCCAGCAGCTGACCAAGCAGGCGTAGCCTCCCGCGCCGCGGCTCGCAGCCCCTCCGTGCCCTTCCCCTCGGGGATCCGGCACGGAGGGGCTGCTGCGTTGCGGGCTTAGACTGTGCGGGTGCTTGTGCTGAGTCTGGACTCCTCCTCGATCGCCTCCGTGGCGCTGTCCCGTGACGGTGAGGTGCTGCGGGAGTTCGCCACCTCGGACACGCGTTCCCACGCGGAGGCGCTGGCTCCGGCGGTGCGTGATCTGATGTCCGCGCAGGGGGTCACGGGTGCGGAGCTGGACGCGCTGCTCGTGGGCACGGGCCCCGGCCCGTTCACGGGTCTGCGCGCGGGTCTTGCCACCGCGCGGTCGCTCGGCTTCGCGTGGGACCTCCCCGTGCACGGTCTGTGCTCCCTGGACGCTGTGGCCCACCGCGTGGCCCCGACCGTCCGCTCCGCCGGGCACCCGGAGTTCCTCGTGGCCATCGACGCCCGCCGCAAGGAGCTCTACTGGCGCCACTACCGCGTGGACGACGACGCCGGCACCTTAGCCACGCCCGTGTCCGCCCCGCAGGTGGGCGCCCCGGAGGAGCTCCCGGACCTGCCGTGCGCGGGACCCGGCGCGGGCCTGTACCCCGACCGGCTCGCGCACCCCCTGCGCGGCACCGAGGAACTGCACCCCACGGCCGCGGAGCTCGCCCGCGCGGGCTGGGCGCTGACCAGCCGCGGCACACCCCTCAGCACGGACACCTCCCCGCTGTACCTGCGCGACTCCGACGCCAAGGTGCCCGCATCGCTCAAGCGGGTGACCTCGTGAACGGCGCCGAGAACCCCGCTGAGCATCCCGGCGAGCACCTCGCCGCCGGACCCGCCGCCGGACCCGGTGGGAACCACTTCTCCGCAGGCCCGCAGGGGAGGGGCGCAGAAACGACCGCGCACCCGCGGGAGGCGCACGGCGCGGCGAGCGCGGCGGCGTCGTCCCTCCCCGCGGGGCACGCCCTGCGGCCCATGCAGCCCGGGGACCTGGACGCCGTGCACGCCCTGGAGACCGTGCTGTTCCCCGAGGACGCGTGGCCCCGGCCCATGTTCGACGAGGAGCTGGCGCACCCCACCCGGCAGTACTGGGTGGTCACCCGGGACGAGGAGATCGTGGCGTACGCGGGGATGATGTGCATCCCGCCGGTGGGGGACGTCCAGACGATCGCCGTGGCCGCGGCCCACGAGGGCAAGGGTCTGGGAAGCACCCTGCTGCGCGTGCTGCACGAGGCGGCCGTGCGCGCCGGGGCCACCGAGATGATGCTTGAGGTGCGCGCGGACAACCCACGCGCCCAGGCCCTGTACCGGCGCTTCGGCTACGAGCACATCCACACCCGGGCCCACTACTACGGTCCGGGACACGACGCACTCATCATGCGCTGCGAACTGGTCCCACCCGGGCCGCAGGAGCGCAGCGCGGACGGAAGGACCATCCATGAGCACCGCTGAGCCCCTCGTGCTGGGCATCGAGTCCTCGTGCGACGAGACCGGCGTGGGCATCGTGCGCGGCACCGAGCTGCTGACCAACACGGTGTCCTCCTCCATGGAGCAGCACGTGCGCTTCGGCGGGGTGATCCCCGAGATCGCCTCCCGCGCGCACCTCGAGGCGTTCGTGCCCACGGTGCGCGAGGCGCTCGCCGCGGCGGACGTGACGCTCGCGGACGTGGACGCGATCGCCGTGACCTCCGGGCCCGGACTCGCGGGCGCGCTCATGGTGGGCGTCGCGGCGGCCAAGGCGCTCGCGGTGGCCACGGGCACGCCCCTGTACGCGATCAACCACCTCGTGGCCCACGTGGGCGTGGGCCTGCTGGACGGGGACGGCAGCCTGCCCGAGGACCTGGGCGCGCTGCTCGTCTCCGGCGGGCACACCGAGATCCTCGCGGTGGGGGAGATCACAGAGGGCGTCCGCCTGCTCGGTGCCACGATCGACGACGCCGCCGGCGAGGCCTACGACAAGGTGGCCCGCCTGCTCGGACTCGCCTACCCCGGTGGGCCGGCCATCGACCGGGCCGCGAAGGGCGGCAACCCCGAGGCCTTCCGGTTCCCGCGCGGGCTGACCGCGGGCAAGTACATGGGCTCGGCGGAGCATCCCGGCCGGCACCGCTACGACATGTCCTTCTCGGGGCTCAAGACCGCCGTGGCCCGCGTGGTGGAGGCGTTCGAGGCCGCCGGTCAGCCCGTGCCCGTGGCGGACGTGGCCGCGAGCTTCCAGGAGTCGGTGGTGGACGTGATCTCCCGCAAGACCGTGCTGGCCTGCACCGAGCACGGGATCACCACGCTGCTCATGGGCGGGGGAGTGGCCGCGAACTCCCGGCTGCGGGAGGTTGTCACGGCGCGCTGCGCGCAGCGCGGGATCCGCGTGGTGGTCCCGCCGCTGTCCCTGTGCACGGACAACGGGGCCATGGTGGCGGCCCTCGGTGCCCGCCTCGTCACGCGGGGCGTGGCACCCACGGGCATCGAGTTCACCGCGGATCCAGGACTGCCCGTGACCACGGTGTCGGTGCCCGCTCCGGCCTGAGTCCGCGCCTCCCGGACTGCGCCGGTGCGACCTGCCCGGACCAGCCCCGGGGTCAGCGGATCTCGCGGTTCTGCGCCACGATGTCTCGCACCACGGCCCGCAGGTCCCCGCCGTTCTCCTGGGCTATCCGGCGCTGGCGCAGGTAGCCGGCTTCACCGCTCATCATGGTCTCCACGTAGGCCAGCTCCTGGGCGCACCCGAGCTCCGCGGCGAGCGGCTCCAGGCGGTTCAGCACGTCGGTGAGGTCCTCGGTGAGCGGTGTCTGGTGGTTCTGCGCGTCCTTGATGACTACGGCGTCCAGACCGTAGCGGGCGGCACGCCACTTGTTCTCCTGGTGGTGCCACGGGGGCATCACGGGGATGCTGCCGCCCTGGTCGAGCGTGCGGGAGAAGGACTCCACGAGGCACTGGGTCAGGGCCGTCAGCGCACCCACCTCACGCAGGTTGGAGGGACCGTCGCACACGCGCATCTCCACCGTGCCGAAGCGTGGGACGGGGCGGATGTCCCAGCGGTTCTCGGAGGTCTCCTCGATCACGTCCGTGGCGATCAGGTCCGCCACGTAGGCCTCGTACTCGTCCCACGAGTCGAAGTGGAAGGGCAGCCCGGCCGTGGAGAGCTGCTGGAACAGCTGCGCGCGCTGCGAGGCGTAGCCGGTGTCGTGGCCGCACCAGTACGGCGAGTTGGCGGACAGCGCCAGCAGGTGCGGGTAGTAGTTCATGAGCCCGTCCAGCACGGGCAGCGCCTTGTCCCGGTGGTCGACCCCCACGTGCACGTGCAGCCCGAAGATCACCATCTGACGGCCCCAGTACTGCGCGCGGTCCAGCACCTTGTAGTAGCGCTCCGCGTCCACCACCGGCTGGTCCGCCCAGTCCGAGAACGGGTGGGTTCCCGCCGCGAAGATCTCGAGCCCGCGCGGGTCCGTGACCTCCCGGATCCGGTCCTGGGTCTGCGAGAGGTGCTCGAGGGCCTCGGGGACGTTCTGGCACACGCCCGTGACCATCTCCACGGTGTTCTGCAGGAACTCGCCCGTGACCTGGGGGTGGTCCCCCTCCTCGCCGAGCTCCGGGTACTCGGACACCACGGCCTCGAGGACCTCCTGCGCCCGCTGCGCGAGCTCTCCGGAGTCCCGGTCCACCAGGGCGACCTCCCACTCGACACCCAGGGTGGAGTTGTCGGAGATCTCGAAGTCAATGTGCACGGCGTGGTCCTCTCATGGGTTCGCCGGGAGCGGCTGCTGCGTCCTGGAGCGTGGCCGCGGCTCGCGGTCCGAACGCAGGGGCTCTCAGTGTAGGGGGTTAACGGCCAGCACCACACGACGTTCCCCGCCGGGCTCGGCCACGCGTGTCATCACCAGGGTGGCGCGCTGCGTGCCGCGCGGCGCGAGCTGCTTCCGCAGCTGCTCAGGGGTCACGTCCGTGCCGCGCTTCTTCACGTCCAGGGTGCCCACGTCGTGCTCCCGCACCCACCGGCGCAGCACCTTGACCGTGTGCGGCAGCACCTCGCGCACCTCGTACGCGCGGGCCAGCGGGGTCTCCACCAGGGTCTCCGAGGAGAGGTACGCGATGTCCGGGTGCACCAGGTGCGCCTCGAGGCGCCGCGCGAGGTCGGTGACGAGCCCCGCGCGGATCACGGCGCCGTCGGGCTCGTAGAGGTAGCGGCCCACGGGGCCCAGCAGGGGGCCCTCGGGGGCCGGGGAGTCCCAGGAGCCGGAGGTCAGTTCCGCCGCCGACGACGCCGCGGAGCCGGGTTCCGCGCCCCCGCCCAGCACGAGCGCGGAGCGCACCACGTCCGGGCGGCGCACCGCCCCGAACCACAGGACGGCCTCCACCACGTCCCCGCGGTCGGAGATCCACTGGGCCTCCGCGCCCTCGGGCACGTGCTCGTGGGGGATCCCGGGTCCGATCTTCGCGCCCACGGCGAGTCCGGCCTCCGCGAGCGACGTGACGAAGGACAGCGGAGGGGAGAATGCCTCGGGGTCGAAGATCCTGCGGGTGCGGCCACCGCCCGTGACGCGGCGAGCCGGATCCAGCCACACCCCGTGGACGGGGCCGTTCTCCAGCGCGGAGAGATCCAGTTCCTGCGCGTCCGAGCACAGCACGCGGGCCCGCGGCCAGCCCGTGAGGTTCACGGTGGCCGCCGCCGCAGTGAGGGGATCCCGCTCGACCGCGGTGACCGTACGGTCCAGGGCCGCGAGCGCCAGCGAGTCTGCGCCGATGCCGCAGCCGAGGTCCACCACGTGCTCCGCGCCCGCCTGGGCGAAGCGCTGGGCGTGCAGGGCGGCCACGGACCACCGGGTGGCCTGCTCCACGCCGTCGCGCGTGAAGACCAGCTGCCGCGCGAAGTCCCCGAACTTCGTCCGGGCCTTCTCCCTCAGTCGGGACTGGGTGAGGGCCGCGGCCACGAGCTCGGGGTCGTGGCCCTGGTCGCGCAGGGACTTGTTCAGCGCGAGCGAGGCCGAGGCGTCGTACGGGGGGAGGGCGTCGAGCAGGTGGCGGCCCTCGGGAGTGAGGAGGCGGGCCAGGCCGCGGGCCTCGGCGTCGTCCGGAGCGGTGGGTGCAGTCACCCGACCATCACATCACGCCCCGGAGGCGGAGCGGGTGCCGCGGCTGTGACGCCCGGCAGGAGGGCTCCCGAGCGGCGTCGGCCGGGCCTGTTCAGCCCACAGGGGAGTGGCGCGGGCGCGTCTTGACCGGGCGCGGCCCGCGTCCCTACAGTGCTATTAGCACTCTCCCATGGAGGGTGCTAAAGGCCAGGCGCTCAATCGGCACCGCGACGACGGTTGGCACGCCAACTGGCCTGTGGCGCTCGCCGTCATGGGACCCCATGGCACGCGGCGGACGCACACCGTCTCACACGCCTAGAAGAAAGGGAGAGATCGTGTCGGTCTCCATCAAGCCCCTCGAGGATCGCATCGTGGTTCAGCCGCTGGCCGCTGAACAGACCACCGCCTCCGGTCTGGTCATCCCGGACACCGCCAAGGAGAAGCCCCAGGAGGGCACCGTCCTGGCCGTGGGCCCGGGTCGCGTGGATGACAAGGGCAACCGCATCCCCGTGGACGTCAACGAGGGTGACCTGGTCATCTTCTCCAAGTACGGCGGGACCGAGGTCAAGTACAACGGCGAGGAGTACCTGGTGCTCCCGGCGCGCGACGTGCTGGCCGTCATCGAGAAGTAACTTCTCCACACCCTTTCGTACGCGGTGCCCGCCCGCCCGGGAACGGGCCGCGGGCACCGCGTGCGTCGTCTCCGCAGTCTTCCCGGTTCCCTAAGGAGCAACTCACATGCCCAAGCAGTTGGTGTTCGACGACACCGCTCGCAAAGCGCTCGAAGCCGGCGTGAACCGCCTGGCCGACACCGTCAAGGTCACCCTCGGCCCCCGCGGCCGCAACGTGGTCCTGGACAAGAAGTGGGGCGCACCCACCATCACCAACGACGGCGTGACCATCGCCCGTGAGGTGGAGCTCGAGGACCCGTACGAGAACCTCGGCGCCCAGCTGGCCAAGGAAGTGGCCACCAAGACCAACGATGTCGCCGGCGACGGCACCACCACCGCCACCGTGCTCGCGCAGGCGATCGTGAAGGAGGGCCTGCGCAACGTTGCCGCGGGCGCCGCCCCCAGCGACATCAAGCGCGGGGTCGAGGCCGCCGTGGCCACCGTGTCCCAGCGTCTGCTGGACAACGCCCGCCCCGTGGAGGGCAAGGACGTGGCCCACGTGGCCGCGATCTCCGCCCAGTCCGAGGAGATCGGCGAGCTGATCGCCCGCGCCTTCGAGACCGTGGGCACGGACGGTGTGATCACCATCGAGGACGGCTCCTCCACCGAGGTGGAGCTGGACGTCACCGAGGGCATGCAGTTCGACAAGGGTTACCTGTCCCCGTCCTTCATCACCGACCAGGAGCGCCAGGAGGCCGTCCTGGACGACACCTACGTGCTGCTGTTCCAGGGCAAGATCTCCTCGATCCAGGACCTCATGCCGGTGCTGGAGAAGGTGCTGCAGGCCAAGAAGCCGCTGACCATCATCGCGGAGGACGTCGAGGGCGAGGCCCTGTCCACCCTGGTGGTCAACAAGCTGCGCGGCACGCTGGACGTCGTGGCCCTCAAGGCGCCCGGGTTCGGAGACCGCCGCAAGGCGATCATGCAGGACCTCGCGGTGCTCACGGACGCCACCGTGATCACCCCGGAGCTCGGCATTTCCCTGGAGGGCGTGGAGCTCTCCCAGCTGGGCCGCGCCCGCCGCATCACGGTGACCAAGAACCAGACCACCCTGGTGGACGGCGCGGGCTCCTCCGACGCCGTGGCCGAGCGCGTGGCGGAGATCCGCTCCGAGATCGCGCGCACGGACTCCGAGTGGGACCGCGAGAAGCTCCAGGAGCGCCTCGCGCGTCTCGCCGGCGGCATCTCCGTGATCAAGGTCGGCGCCGCCACCGAGGTGGAGCAGAAGGAGCGCAAGCACCGCATCGAGGACGCCGTGTCCTCCACGCGTGCCGCGCTCGAGGAGGGCATCGTGGCCGGCGGCGGCTCCGCCCTGGTCCACGCCTCGAAGTCCCTGGACGGCACGGACCTCGGCCTGGACGGCGACGCCGCCACGGCCGTGAACATCGTGCGCCGCGCCCTCACGCAGCCCCTGCGCTGGATCGCGGAGAACGCGGGCCAGGACGGCAACGTGGTGGCCTCCCGCGTGGCCGAGATGGAGCCCGGCAACGGGTACAACGCGCTGACCGGCGAGTACGAGAACCTGCTCTCGGCGGGCATCATCGACCCCGTGAAGGTCACCCGTTCCGCTCTGCAGAACGCGGCCTCCATCGCGGCCCTCGTGCTCACCACCGAGACCCTGGTGGCTGAGAAGAAGGACCAGGACGAGGACTGATCACCCCTCGTCGCTCCAGTGAGCGCCCCGCCCTCTGCGGCACGCGCCACGGGGTGAGCGGTTGATCGGCACGGCGGCCCCCTCCTGCGGGAGGGGGCCGCCGTCGTGCTGTGCGCAGACCAGCACGCGGCCCACTGGGGGTCTGCGCGAGCGGAGCCGTGGTTGGACCTGCCTGCGCCCCCGGCCTAACCTGATGCGATGCACTTCCCCACGGTCCCGTCTCCCGACTCCGCGAAGACCCCTCCCTGGGGTGCGGGGAGCGGCGGAGCCGGGGGATCGAGACCCTCCGACCGGGTGTCCCGGTACTCGGGGTTCCGCCCCGAGGTGCAGGGTCTGCGCGCTGTGGCCGTGCTGCTCGTGGTGGTCTACCACGTGTTCATGGGCCGGGTCTCCGGTGGTGTGGACATCTTCCTGTTCATCTCCGCCTTCTTCATGACCTCGTCCTTCGTGCGCAAGATCGAGGGCGGGCGTCCGCTCGCACTGGGGCGGTACTGGCTGCACACGTTCAAACGTCTGCTGCCCCTGGCCACGCTGGTGGTCCTGGGCACCTTCGTGCTGCTGTGGCTGTTCTACCCGGCGCAGGACGCAGCCGCTTTCCGCTCCCAGGGTGTGGCGTCGATCCTGTACGTGGAGAACTGGTCGCTGGCGTTCAACGCCGTGGACTACTACGCGGCGGACCACTCCAGCGCGTCCCCGTTCCAGCACTTCTGGTCGCTGTCGGTGCAGGGTCAGGTGTTCCTGGTCTGGCCGTTGATCTTCGCACTCGCGTGGCTGGTCAAGCGGCGCACGGGGCGCAGCAGCGTGCCCGTGCTCGCGGTGTGCTTCGGGGCGGTCTTCGCGGTCTCGCTGGCGTTCTCGGTGATCACCACGCACACCCAGCAGGCGTTCGCGTACTTCGACACCCGCGCCCGGCTGTGGGAGTTCGCGCTGGGGTCCCTGGTGGCTCTGGCCATTCCGTACCTGCGGCCGAGCCGTGGGCTGCGGGTGCTTCTGGGATGGGCTGGTTTCGTGAGCATGGTGTCCGTGGGCATCCTCGTGGACGTGCAGGGCGCGTTCCCGGGGTGGATCGCACTGTGGCCCCTGGTCTCTGCCGCGGCGATCATCGTGGCCGGGCAGTCGGGTTCGCGGTGGGGTTTCGACCGTTTCCTCTCGTGGGGTCCGGTGGTGCGGATGGGTGACTCGGCCTACGCCCTCTACCTGGTGCACTGGCCCCTGCTGATCACCTACCTGGTGGTCCGTGACCGCCCCGTGGCGGGGCCGCGCTCCGGCGTGGTGATCGTGGTGGTCTCGGTGCTCCTGGCGCTGCTGCTGACCCGTCTGGTGGAGACGCCCCTGAAGAACTGGGCGTGGCCGGAGGCGAAGAACTGGCGGCTGGGGCTGGTGATCGCGGTGTGCATGAGCCTGGTGCTGGCCGTGGCGGGTTCCTGGGCAGCCGTGGAGGAACGACGGGAGACGAAGCTCGAGGCGCAGGCGGAGCTCAACAACCCCGGCGCCCGGGTGCTGGAGCCCGGCTTCGAGTTCGAGGGGGACCCCGACGCTCCGGCGCTGCCCACCTCCATGACGGACCAGTGGGTGGGGCTGCCCGAGCGGTGCAGCGGCGAGTTCACCTCCCAGAACCCGGTGGCGCAGGACTTCTGCCGCCAGACCGAGCCGGTGGAGAATCCCACCAAGGTGGTCGCCGTGGTGGGCAACTCCCACATGGAGCAGTACATGGGCGCCGTGATCCCGGTGGCCGAGGAGGAGAACTGGCAGCTGGTCTCCGTGCTGCAGCCCGGGTGCGGACTCGGCGTGGAGGGCCAGACACCGGAGTGTCGGAAGGGCAACGAGGCGGTCCTGGAATACCTCGACCAGCTGCAGCCCGATGCCGTTCTGACCACCTCCACGCGGGCCGAACTCATGGACGGGGCAGCCGAGCACACCGTGGCCGGACTGGAGCCGATCGTCCGGGACCTCACTGCGGACGGCACCACGGTGGTGGGGTTCCGGGACAACCCCCGCCTGGGCTACGACCCCACCCGGTGCGTCGCGGAGAAGGGACGCGAGGACCCGTCCTGCACCACGGAGAAGGACGAGGTGCTCACCGCGGAGAACCCCGCGCGGTCCCTGGAGTCCATCCCGGGCTACACGGGCATCGACCCCACCCCCCTGATCTGCCCGCAGGACGTGTGCGCTCCCGTGATCGGCAACGTGAACGTGTGGCTGGACTTCCACCACCTCACGTGGGACTACGCGCGCAGCATGGCGCCCCTGCTGCGGGAGGACCTCGTGGCGGCCGTGGAGTCCGAGGGCTGAGGCGAGCTCGCGGGGCGCGGCAGCGGCGTCGTCGGACGCACCCGTGACGACGAGGGCCGTGGGGCGAGGGGAGCGCGCGGCCCGGCCCGTAGACTGGGGGCGACATTCTCGCGTGGAAGGGACTACCCGTGTCTGACAACGTGCCCACGGCACTCATGGACGATCCGTTCGGCTTCACCGGACTGACCTACGACGACGTCCTGTTGCTCCCCGGCAACACGGACGTGATCCCCTCGGAGGCCTCCACCAGCACGCGCCTCTCGCGCCGGATCACGCTGGAGGCGCCCGTGCTCTCCGCCGCCATGGACACCGTGACCGAGTCCGCCATGGCCATCTCCATGGCCCGTCAGGGCGGCATGGGTGTGATCCACCGCAACCTGTCCATCCAGGACCAGGCGGACCACGTGGACCGTGTGAAGCGCAGCGAGTCCGGGATGATCACCAACCCCGTGACGGTGTCCCCGGACGCCACGCTCGCCGAGCTGGACCGGCTGTGCGGCTACTTCAAGGTCTCCGGGCTGCCCGTGGTGGACGAGGACCAGCGGCTGCTGGGCATCATCACCAACCGCGACACGCGCTACCTGCCGGAGAGCGACTTCGACACCCGCCTGGTGCGCGACGTGATGACCCCCATGCCGCTCGTCACGGGCAAGGTGGGCATGGGCAAGGACGAGGCCCACGCGCTGCTCGCCCAGCACAAGATCGAGAAGCTGCCCCTGGTGGACGAGCAGGACCGGCTCACCGGGCTCATCACCGTCAAGGACTTCACCAAGGCGGAGCAGTACCCCCTGGCCACCAAGGACGACGAGGGGCGGCTGCGCGTGGGCGCCGCCGTGGGCTTCTTCGGCGATGGCTGGGAGCGCGCGATGACCCTGGTGGAGGCCGGGGTGGACGCGCTGTTCATCGACACCGCCAACGGCCACTCCCAGGGCGTGCTGGAGATGATCGCCCGGCTCAAGAAGGAGTCCGCGGCGGCGCACGTGGACGTGATCGGCGGCCAGGCGGCCACGCGCGCCGGTGCGCAGGCGATCGTGGACGCCGGCGCCGACGCCGTGAAGGTGGGGGTGGGTCCGGGCTCCATCTGCACCACCCGCATCATTGCGGGCGTGGGCGTCCCGCAGATCACCGCGATCAACGAGGCCGCCCAGGTCACGATTCCCGCTGGTGTGCCGCTCATTGCGGACGGTGGCCTGCAGTTCTCCGGCGACATCGGCAAGGCGCTCGTGGCCGGCGCGGACTCCGTGATGCTCGGCTCGCTGCTCGCGGGCTGCGACGAGTCCCCGGGGGAGCTCGTGTTCGTGCAGGGCAAGCAGTTCAAGGCCTACCGGGGCATGGGCTCGCTGGGCGCCATGCAGTCCCGCGGCAAGAACACCTCCTACTCCAAGGACCGCTACTTCCAGGCGGACGTCTCCGACGACGAGAAGCTGATCCCCGAGGGCATCGAGGGTCAGGTGCCCTACCGCGGGCCGCTGTCCTCCGTGCTGCACCAGCTGGACGGCGGGCTGCGCCAGACCATGTTCTACGTGGGTGCGCACAGCGTGGACGAGCTCAAGCACAAGGGCCGCTTCGTGCGGATCACCCCGGCCGGGCTCAAGGAGTCCCACCCGCACGACATCACCATGACGGTGGAAGCCCCCAACTACAAGCGCTGACCCGCACCGCACATCCCCCGTGCGCCCTGCGCGGTGAAAGGACCCCACGTGAGCTACGACATCGAAATCGGGCGATCCAAACGCGCCCGCCGCACGTTCAGCCTGGACGAGATCGCCCTGGTGCCCTCCCGGCGCACGCGCGACCCGCGGGACGTGAGCACGGCGTGGCAGATCGACGCCTACCGGTTCGACATCCCCGTGGTGGGTGCACCCATGGACTCGGTGATGTCCCCGGCCACCGCGATCGACCTGGGCCGCGCCGGTGGGCTGGGCGTGCTGGACCTCGAGGGCCTCTGGACGCGCTACGAGGACCCGCAGCCGGTCCTAGACGAGATCGCCGACCTCAGCTCGGAGAACCTTCCGCAGGCCACGCGCCGCATGCAGGAGCTCTACTCCGCGCCCGTCCAGCCCGGGCTGATCACCGCCCGGCTGGCGGAGATCCGTGAGGCCGGGGTGATCGTCTCCGGTTCGCTGTCCCCGCAGCGTGTGGTGGAGCACTACCGCACGGTGCTCGAGGCGGGCGTGGACCTCTTCGTGATCCGCGGCACCACGGTCTCCGCGGAGCACGTGTCCAAGACGCAGGATCCGCTGGACCTCAAGCAGTTCATCTACGACCTCGACGTCCCCGTGATCGTGGGCGGTGCCGCGGGCTACACCCCGGCACTGCACCTCATGCGCACGGGCGCGGCCGGCGTGCTCGTGGGCTTCGGCGGGGGAGCGTCCCTGCGCACCGAGTCCATCCTGGGCATCCACGCCGCCATGGCCTCGGCCATCTCCGACGTCGCCGCGGCCCGCCGCGACTACCTCGACGAGTCCGGCGGCCGCTACGTCCACGTGATCGCCGACGGCGGTCTGGGCACCTCGGGCGACATCGTCAAGGCCATCGCCATGGGCGCCGACGCCGTGATGCTCGGCACGCTGCTGGCCCGTGCGGAGGAGGCCCCCGGGCAGGGCTGGCTGTGGGGTGCGGAGGCGCACAACCCGCACTCGCCCCGCGGCGTGCGCACCCACGTGGGCACGGTGGGTCCCCTGGACGAGCTGCTCAACGGGCCCTCGCGCCACGTGGACGGCTCCTCCAACGTGATGGGCGCGCTGCGCCGGGCCATGGCCACCACCGGATACTCGGACCTCAAGGAGTTCCAGCGGGCCGAGGTGGTCATCCGCAACTGAGCGGCCGCCGGGGGTTTGGAGAACGCCCAGGGCGGGCCAGTAGTGTTGGGTCGTGCTCAAAACCGCGCTGCGCCCCCGTTCACTGGCCTTCCTGGCCGTGGCGCTGCTCGTGGCGTGCCTGTTCGTGGGGCTGAGCGCGTGGCAGCTGAACGCGTCCCGCAGCGCAACCACGGTGGCGGACCCTGCCAAGGACCGTGTCTCCGCGCTCGAGACCGTCACCACCCCCGGTGAGCCGACCTCGGCCCAGCAGGCGGACCACGTGGTCTCCGTGACGGGGCGCTACGCCACCGACTCCACGGTCCTGGTGCCCGGACGTCTGCACGACGGCGACTCGGGGTACTGGGTGGTCTCGCAGCTGGTGATCCCCGGTTCGCAGGACCGCTGGGACGCCGCGGACGAGGACCTCTCCATCGCCGTGGCCCGCGGGTGGGTGGCCTCCCCGGACGAGGTGCCCGCCGCGCCGTCGGGCGAGGTCCGGGTGATCGGCAGGCTCATGCCCACGGAGTCGCCCCTGCCGAGCGAGGCCCTGCCCGCCGACCAGGTGAGCACCGTGGCCTCGGCGCAGCTGAGCAACCTGTGGGACGCTCCGGTGTATGCCGGGTACGTGGCCTCGTTCTCGGAGAACCCGGCCGCGCAGCCCGCGCCCGTGACGCCGGAAGGGACCCTGGCGGCGTCGGCGGCTCCCATGGGGGAGGGGCTCGCAGAGCTGCAGATCGACCAGCAGCCCACGGACACGTCCGTCCACGCGCTGAACCTCTTCTACGCCGTGGAGTGGGTGGTGTTCGCGGGCTTCGCGGTCTTCCTGTGGTGGCGTTTCGTGCGGGACGACTACCTGCGCCGTCAGAACCCCGAGCAGTACTTCTACTTCGACGGCGACTACTTCTGGGACGAGTCCGAGCAGTCCTACTACTACTGGGACGCCCAGGACCAGCGCTACTACTACTTCGACGACCAGCCCGCGGTGGCCGGGGCGGACCGCTCCGCCGGGCCCCGCGCCACCCCGCGATCCGACAACGGAGCCTCTGATGACTGACCCCACGCCGCACTCCGATCCGCAGCCCCGCCCGGTCCGCCGCACCGACGGCGTGCGGGTGAGCGCCCCCGAGGACGCGAGCCCCGAGCGGGCCACCGTGCCCGACAGCGTGCGGGCCAAGGCCGCGGCGCTCAAGCCCCGGCGCCGCTTCGGCGGCACCGAGGCGCAGATCCGGGGCGCGCTGACGTTCTACAAGGTGTGCGCGTGGATCTCCGGCACGTTCCTGCTGCTGCTCGTGGCCGAGATGGTCACCCGCTACGGGCTGGGGTACGACCTCATTGCCGGCGGCACCGACAAGGTGACGGGCGAGACCGTCGCGCTGGGCTGGCAGAACCTGGAGCTGGAGAACCTGGCCGGCGGCGTGAACATCTCCACGTGGATCCTGATCGTCCACGGCTGGTTCTACGTGATCTACCTGCTCTCGTGCCTGCGCGTGTGGTCCCTCATGCGCTGGCCGTTCGCCCAGCTCATCGTCATGGCCCTGGGCGGCGTGGTGCCGTTCCTCTCCTTCATCGTGGAGCGCAAGATCCACCGCTCCACCGAGGCCGAGCTCGCGGCCAACCCCAAGGCCGCCAAGCGCTACTGAGCCCCGCCGGGGGAGGCCCGTGCGTGTTCTAGACTTGTGGGCGTGACTGAAACCCCTGACACCCTGAGCGAACTGGAGCAGCGCCCGGTCCTCGTGGTCGATTACGGTGCGCAGTACGCGCAGCTGATCGCCCGCCGGGTCCGCGAGGCGAACGTGTACTCCGAGATCGTCCCGCACACCTGGTCCACCGAGCAGATCCTCGCGCGCAACCCTGCCGCGCTGATCCTCTCCGGCGGTCCCGCCTCCGTGTACGCGCCCGGTGCGCCGCAGCGCGACGCCGAGCTCTTCGAGGCCGGGGTGCCCGTGCTGGGCATCTGCTACGGGTTCCAGGTCATGGCCAACGCCCTGGGCGGCACCGTGGAGCGCACCGGTGTGCGCGAGTACGGCGCCACCACCGCCACGTGCCCGGACACCGCCGTGGGCACCCTGCTGGACGGCACCCCGGACGTGCAGACCGTGTGGATGAGCCACGGGGACTCCGTCACGGCCGCCCCCGAGGGGTTCACCACGCTCGCCACCACCGAGGGTGCCCCCGTGGCCGCCTTCGAGAACCGCGAGCGCCGCCTCTACGGCGTGCAGTGGCACCCCGAGGTCAAGCACTCCGCGTTCGGCCAGAAGGTGCTGGAGAACTTCCTCTTCAACGGCGCGCAGCTGACCCCCACGTGGTCCACCGGCAACATCATCGAGGAGCAGGTGGCCGCGATCCGTGCCCAGGTGGGCGACGGCAAGGCGCTGTGCGGGCTCTCCGGCGGCGTGGATTCCGCGGTGGCCGCAGCCCTCGTGCAGCGCGCCATCGGCGACCGCCTCACGTGCGTCCTGGTGGACCACGGGCTGATGCGTCAGGACGAGGTGGCGCAGGTGGAGAAGGACTACGTGGCCGCCACGGGCGTCAAGCTCCACATCGCCCGTGAGCAGGACCGTTTCCTGGACGCGCTCAAGGGCGTCACGGACCCCGAGACCAAGCGCAAGGCCATCGGCCGGGAGTTCATCCGCGCGTTCGAGGCCGCCGAGGAGAAGGTGCTGCGCGAGGAGGCCCAGGACGGCCAGCCCGTGCGGTTCCTGGTCCAGGGCACCCTCTACCCGGACGTCGTCGAGTCCGGCGGTGGCGAGGGCGCGGCCAACATCAAGAGCCACCACAACGTGGGCGGGCTCCCCGAGGATCTGCAGTTCGAGCTCGTGGAGCCGCTGCGGGCCCTGTTCAAGGACGAGGTGCGCGCGGTGGGCCGCGAGCTCGGGCTTCCCGAGAACATCGTGGGCCGTCAGCCCTTCCCGGGTCCGGGTCTGGGCATCCGCATCATCGGCGAGGTCACGGAGGAGCGCCTGGACGTCCTGCGCCGCGCGGACGCGATCGCCCGTGAGGAGCTCACCCGGGCGGGCCTGGACGACGAGGTCTGGCAGATGCCCGTGGTCCTGCTCGCGGACGTGCGCTCCGTGGGTGTGCAGGGTGACGGCCGCACGTACGGCCACCCGATCGTGCTGCGCCCGGTCAGCTCCGAGGACGCCATGACCGCTGACTGGTCCCGGCTGCCCTCCGAGCTGCTGGCGCGGGTGTCCAACCGCATCACCAACGAGGTCGAGGAGATCAACCGCGTGGTCCTGGACGTGACGTCCAAGCCGCCGGGAACCATCGAGTGGGAGTGATCCCCGCCCTCTGAGAGCCATCGTCAGTCCCGGTGCGCCGGTCGGCCCCACGTCCCCGTGGCGCGCGGACCGGCGCACTCGTGAGTAGGAGCACCATGCCGACACCCCAGGACAGCCCGCGACCCACCCCCCAGGACACGGACGCCATGCAGGGGCCCCGGGAGCACCCCCGCGTGTCCCTGCGCGCGTGGACCCAGCAGATGGACGCGTACACGGGGCCGGACACTCTCCTGGACTTCAACCAGGTGGACAACGTGTGCATCGACCTCACGGAGGCCAACTCCTCGGGGCAGGCGCAGCTGCTGATGCAGCGGCCCACGCGGCTGTCCACGATGATCCACCAGAACACCCCCGCGTACGACCGCGCGGTGCGCTCCGCCCGTGCGCTGCGCACCAAGATCCACGAGCTGTCCGTGGGCCACGGGCTGGACGCGGCGTACCTCGCGGCGGGCACCGCGTCCTGGCTCGCGGACCCCGTGGCGGACGGGCTGCGGCGTTTCATCGCCCCCGTCCTGCTGGCGCCGGTGACCGTGAAGCTGCGCCCGGACCACAAGGACTTCGAGCTGCACATCGTGGGACCGGCGCACCTGAACCCCGCGCTCGTGCGCAGACTCCGGGAGGACCACGGTGTGGAGCTGGCCACCGCGGAGATGTCCCGCCTGGCGTACGGCACGCGCAAGCTGGACCCCGCCCCCGTGCTCGAGACCCTGCGGCAGCTCGCTGTGGAGGTCCCCGGGATGCACGTGGAGCACCAGCTGGTGGTCTCCACGTTCGCGGACCTGCACGAGCGTCCGGCGGACGAGCACGTGGTGGCCCGCACCCGCCTGGTGGAGGACCTGGCGCGCCTGAAGAACTCCGAGGTGGGCAAGCTGCCCGTGGTGCACGCCCTCACCAACGACGCCCCCGCGCTGGACCAGCGGGATCCCGCGGACGAGCTGCTGCTCACGGACCTGGACGCAAACCAGCAGGAGGTTGTGGACCTCGCGGAGCAGGGCAAGAGCTTCGTGGTGGGCACCCCCGTGGGGACCGCCGCGGTGGACACCGTGGTCTCCACCGTGGGCGCCCTGGTGCACCGCGGGCGCAGCGTGCTGGTGCTGGGCGAGTCCCGCACCACGCTGGCCGCCTTCAACCGCGCCTGGAACCGCACGGGACTGGACTCGCTCGTGCTCCCGCTGGGCTCCCACCTGAGCCCGGACGACGTCGCCGAGCGGCTCGTGCGCGCGGTGGCCCGCAACGAGCGCACCCAGGAACCGCACACCGAGCCGATCCGGGAGGCGCTGCAGCGCACTCGGGAGCAGCTGCGCGTGCACGAGGAGTCGCTGCACACCCGCCGGCCACGCTGGCAGGCGTCCCCCTACGAGGCCATGCAGGCCCTCGCGGAGCTGACCGCTCGGGATCCCGGGCCCCAGACCACGGTGCGCTTCCGGCGCTCCGTGCTCGACGCCGTGTCCCACCGCGGCGAGGTGCGGCGCCAGCTGCAGCGCGCCGCCGCCCTGGGGGCCTTCGACCCGGCCACGCTCGCGGGCCCGTGGCACGGTGCCCGCCTGGTCAACGACGACGAGGCCCGCCAGGCCCACGACCTCGCGAAGTCCCTCCTGCTGGAGCTGACCACGCTGTCCACCGCCATGCGCCACGTCCTGGGCGTGTCCGGGCTGCGGGTGGGCTCCACGATCGCGGAGTGGGAGCAGCAGCTCGAGCTGGTGATCGACGTGGGCAACTCGCTGCGCCACCTCACCCCGGACATCTACGACCGCCCCGTCACGGACCTGATTGCCGCCACGGCCTCCGCGTCCTGGCGCCGCGACCACGAGATCGAGCTCAGCGGGCTGCAGCGCTCCCGGCTGCGCAAGGCGGCCAAGGAGTACATCCGCCCGGGCGTGCACCTGTCCGACCTGCACGCCGCGCTGGTGAAGGTGCAGTCCGAGCGGGACCGCTGGCGGCAGTGGGCCACCACTCTGGAGCAGCCGGCCGTGTCCGACCGCGCGGAGGAGACCCTGCGCACCCACCGCCGCTTCCGGGAGGACCTCGAGGGCCTGGCCATCGCCCTGGAGGGCTCGGTCACCGCGGCCCGGCTGGAGACCGCCACCGTGGACGAGCTCCAGGTGATCCTGGACGAACTGATCAACGACGAGGCCCACCTGAGCACCCTTCCCGAGCGGACCGTGCTGCTCGAGGACCTGCGGGCCCGTGGTCTGGGGGAGTTCCTCGCGGACCTCGAGTCCCGGGGCGTGCCCGCGGAGCAGGTGGACGACGA
This sequence comes from Kocuria rhizophila, assembly GCF_003667225.1. GTDB lineage: Bacteria > Actinomycetota > Actinomycetes > Actinomycetales > Micrococcaceae > Kocuria > Kocuria rhizophila. The sequence goes on along the minus strand of NZ_RCOM01000004.1, from coordinate 34,812 downwards.
GCTCGAGCTGGCGTGGTGGCAGTCCGTCCTCGAAGCCATGATCAGCGGAGACGACTTCGTGGCCATGCCGGACGGTTCCCAGCTGCGCAGGACGGAGTCCGCCTTCCGGCGTGCCGACTCCGCGCACATCGCCGCGGCCCCGGCTCGGCTGGAGCACGAGCTGGCCACACGGTGGGCCCGGGATGCCGAGCGGTTCCCGCGGGAGGCACGCACCCTGCGCGACATGCTGCGCAGCGGACGGGTCCGCACCGAGGAGCTGGACCGGGTCCAGCGCCTCACGCCCTCCCTGGTGCCCGTGTGGACGGCCAGTCCGCTCGTGCTCACGGCGACCCTCGGTGACGAGCAGGCCGTGGACGCCGTCGTGATCCTGGACGCCGAGTCCACGCCGCTGGCCGCAACGCTCCCGGCGGTGGTCAAGGCGGAGCAGGTGATCGCCTTCGGCGACCCCCACGCGGGCGGTCCGCAGCCGTTCACGGTGGCTCCCCGCGTGAGCGCGCGGGACACCCCGCAGCCCGTGACCGAGGTGGACTCCGCGTTCGAGACGCTGTCCCGCGTGGTGGACTCCCGCTCACTGACCTCGGTGCGCCGTCCCATGGACCCCCGCCTGTTCTCCTACCTCAACGAGGCCTTCTACGACGGCGCGCTGACCCGTGTGCCCTACGCCTCGGAGCTCATGGGCGCCACCACCGGGCTCTCCGCGGAGTACGTGGTGGACGGGGTGGGTGTGCTCACGGCCGGGAGCGAGGGCGTCCAGGCCCCGGCGGCAGAGGTCCAGCGCACCGTGGACCTGGTCTTCGCCCACGCGGTGCGCCACCCGGAGCGCTCGCTGGCCGTGGTGACCGCGAGCGCGATGCACGCCGCCCGCGTGGCGCAGGCGGTGCAGCGCAGGCTGCGTGAGTCCGGGGAGTCTGCGGAGTTCTTCGCGCCGGGCCACGAGTCCTTCCGGGTGGTGGAGCTGCACCGGGCGGCCGGCATCGAACGGGACACCGTGATCTTCTCGCTGGGCTTCGGGCGGACCACCTCCGGGCGCAGCACGCCTCAGCTGGGCTCGCTCTCCGAGCGGGACGGCCGCCAGGCGTTCGTGCGGGGGATGACCCGCTCGCGTCGCCACACCCACATCGTGACGTCCATCCACCCCAAGGACACCGAGCTGCGGCGGTTGCAGCACGGTGCCAAGGACATGTACCACATGCTCGAGGTGCTGTTCGGGGAGGAGACCACGTCCGAGCGCGCCCCGGCACCCGTGGACGACCCCGGAGCCGCGACCGATGCGCTCGTGGCAGACCTCGCGCGGCGGCTGCGTGCCGCCGGAGCCACCGTGCACACCGGCTACGCGCACGCCGTGGACATGGCGGCGCACGCGGATGCCGAGTCGCTCTCCGCCGGCGCGGTCCTGCACCGCGGGGACGACGACGCTCCCGTCCGGATCCCCGTGGCCCTGCAGTCGGACGGCTCCGACCGCAGCCGTGCCCTGAGCGTGCGCGAACGTTCCCGGCTGATCCCGCAGCACCTGGAGCGCGCGGGGTGGAACTACGTGAGCCTGTGGTCCGTGGAGGTCTTCACCGATCCGCAGACGGTGGCCGGACTCGTGCAGCGCTACCTGGGACTCTCGGGTGGCGAGGCCGGGGCGGCTGCCGCCCCGGCGCCGGGCGCTGCGCAGGGGAGCGCGGACCGTGTCGGATGAGTCCTCGGGTGGCCGGCGGCGCGGGTCGCACCGGCGCGTGACCGGAGGGACCGCCCCCGACCAGGAGCGCGCCCTGGGCGGCCCCGTGTGGGGCGAGGCCACGCCGTCGCTCGGCTCGGACGCCCCGGACCCCCGGGAGGCCGGGACCTCGGACGGGCACGAGCAGTGGCTGCGCGAGCAGCGGCCCCCTCACTGGGGCTGACCGTCCGGACCGGCCGCGCCACGGGGTCCGTCCCGCCGCACTGCGTGGGACGCTCCCGGTTCGAGCGGGGCGCCGTCACCGTTCAGCGGGTCACGGTGCCACGAGGACGAGTGACACCCGGCCGGACCCCTCGAGCGCGGCAAGACTCGCTGCCGTCTCTCGTGGAGCGGCCAGCACCACCAGGCCGGAGTCCGTGTCCGTCCCGGCCGGGGCCAGCATGGATGTGTCACCTCCGGACGTGGACGCCGCGGCCCACAGCACCGTGACAGAGCGGGCGACCGGGCGGCCGCGCGCGGCCGAGGCGTCGTCCGCATGGTGCACGACGTCCACGGCGTCCCCGGGACGGATGTGACGCAGCACCGCGGGATCGCTCACCCGCACGGTGGCGGCGGTCGTCCCCGGGGGCTGGCCGGTCAGCACACCGGGCCCCAGCACGCTGGTGGAGGTCACCGGCTGACCGGGTGAGAGCGCCACGGTGGTGGTCTGCCCGCCCGCCTCGGGAATGCCGGTGAAGGCAGCTGCCGGCGCGATGTCCACGGGGAATTCGGTCACGGTGAGGTCTTCGGCGGTCAGGGCGGTGCCCGCGGGAACGTCGTGGGCGGCTGTCACCACGGGGGTGGTCCGGTCACCGGGCGGGGCGAGCCGGAGGACCACGATCGTGAGGGCCAGCGCGCAGAGCGCGGCGGCCACGAGCCGGTGGCGCCGGCGCACCGCAGTGCGCAGCCTCAGACCCAGGGGATAGTGCGGACGGGGCGGTGAGCTCATACCCGGACGCTAGGGTGGCATGGAGCATCTCCGGGCCTGCGCTCCACGAGCGGTGCACTGCGCCACGGTCTGCCGCACCCGGTCCGGGACTGTGCAGGGCGCTCGCCGCGGGCGGAGCGTGGGATCAGCGGGCGGGGAGCGTCACCGGGAGCTCGCGGAACCGCCCGACGTCGTGGTCGCGGAGCCCGCTCCGGTGGTGGGCGCGGCCGAAGGGGTCGAGGCGCCGCTTCCCGAGGAACCGGAGCCGCTGCCGGTGGCCGCGGTGTCCCCGGAGGTTCCAGAACCACCGGAGGCTCCCGACCCGCCGGCGGATCCCGAGCCGGAGGCCGTGCCGGCATCTCCGGAGGCCCCGGAGCGGGAATCGGTGCGGTAGAAGCCGGAGCCCTTGAACACCACGCCCACGGAGTTGAACTTCTTGCGCAGCACGCCCCCGCACTCGGGGCACACGGTCAGGGCGTCGTCGGAGAAGGACTGGCGGATGTCGAAAGCATGGCCGCAGTCTTTGCAGGCGTAGGCGTAAACGGGCACGGATGATTCCTTCGAGAGCGGGAGGGACGGTCGTTCACCGACGTCACATCCTACTCGCGGGCTCCCGCTCGACCGCGCCAGCTCGGGCCGCCCACACGGGTGCGCTCAGGCGGACCCGCCCAGCGCCACGACGCCGTGCTCGGTGAGCACCTCGGCCAGGACCGCGTCGTGGGGCTCCGACGGGACCTCTCCGGCGGGGAGCACCTCGTCCGCGAAGCAGCACGCCACGGTCCGGGGCCGGTGTCCGGCGGTCCCGAGGGCCTCGAGGAACCGGTCGTAGTAGCCGCCACCGAAGCCCAGTCGCACGCCGCTGCGGTCCACGGCCACCACGGGAACCACCAGGACGCGGACGGCCGCGAACACTTCCAGGCCGTGCCGCGGGCCGGCGGGTTCGCGCAGACCGGGCAGGGCGCCGTCCACCCGCGCGGCCCCGGGACGCCACTGCACCCAGGCCAGCGTCCGCCGCGGGGCCACGACCGGCAGCCACACGCGCCGCCCCCGCCGATGGGCGTCCTCGAGCGCCGGCAGCAGCGGCGGTTCGTCGGGCAGCGGCAGGAAGCCGGCGACGTCGCCCGCTCCGGTCTCTGCGAGAAGCCGGGTGAGGTGCGTCCCCAGGCCCGCCTGCGCCTCGCGCCGCACCCCGGCACCGCGGTGACGACGCCGCTCGAGCACGTGCGCGCGCAGGGTTGCCTTGGCGGCGCGGTCCCCTGAGGGCTGTTCCATGGGCACGCTCCTGGGTGACTGTCCGCTCTTGGGAGTACACGGAGTGCATTACCGGCCGGATTCCAGGGTTGGAGCCGGGGCGCGGATGCCTCGTCGTTTACCCTAAGTCCATGAGCCCTCACGAAACCAAGCGCGTACACAAGGCCGTCATCCCCGCCGCGGGACTGGGCACCCGCTTCCTGCCCGCCACCAAGGCGATGCCCAAGGAGATGCTGCCGGTCGTGGACCGCCCGGCCATCCAGTACGTGGTCCAGGAGGCCGTGGACGCCGGCCTGGACGACGTCCTCATGATCACGGGCCGCTCCAAGCGGGCCCTGGAGGACCACTTCGACCGCGTTCCCGCCCTCGAAGCCCAGCTGAAGGAGTCGGGCAAGGACGCCCTGCTCTCCGAGGTGGAGCACGCGTCGGACCTCGGGGAGATCCACTACCTGCGCCAGCAGGACCCCCAGGGCCTCGGCCACGCCGTGCTGCGCGCCAAGATTCACGTGGGGGAGGACCCCTTCGCGGTGCTGCTCGGAGACGACCTGATCGACGAGAAGGAGGACCTGCTCTCCCGGATGATCGAGGTGCAGGAGCGCACGGGCGGCTCCGTGGTGGCCCTCATGGAGGTGCCGCGCGAGAGCATCAGCGCCTACGGCTGCGCCGACGTCACCGCCGTGGAGGGCGAGGACTACGTGAAGGTCAACGGCCTGGTGGAGAAGCCGGCCCCGGAGGACGCCCCCTCCAACCTGGCGATCATCGGCCGTTACGTGCTGCACCCGGAGATCTTCGAGATCCTCGAGAGCACCGCACCGGGCCGCGGCGGCGAGATCCAGCTGACGGACGCCATGCAGACTGTTGCGGACCGCGGTGGGGACGCCCACGGCATGTACGGCGTGGTGTTCAAGGGACGCCGTTTCGACACCGGCGACAAGCTCTCCTACCTCAAGGCCAACATCGAGCTAGCGTGCGAGCGCGACGACCTCGGCCCGGGTCTGCGGTCCTGGATCGCGGACTACGCCAAGACCCTCGAGGTCTGAGGACCCGCACCGGGTGAGCACGGCAGCCGAGTGGCCCGTCACCGTCCAGTGGGCGCAGCTGATGCTGCGCCCACTGGTCATGAGTGACCGCGGTGAGTGGGACCGGGTGCGCTACCGCAACCGGGAGTGGCTCGAGCCGTGGGAGGCGAGCAACCCCGAGGCGGCGGGGACGGCGCCGTCGTACCGCAGCTTCGTGCGGCAGATGCGGCAGCAGGCGCGGGCCGGGCAGTCTCTGCCGTGGCTGATCACGGAGCTGGACCCGGTGAGCAGGCGGCAGGAGCTCGTGGGGCAGCTGACCGTCTCGGGCATCACCCTGGGCTCGTTCCGCTCGGCCAGCCTGGGGTACTGGGTGGACGGCGCGCAGGCGGGCCGGGGGATCGCTCCGATGGCCGTGGCCATGGCCACCGACTACTGCTTCCAGCACCTGAGGCTGCACCGCATGGAGATCAACATCCGTCCCGAGAACGCCAAGTCCCTGCGGGTCGTGGAGAAACTGGGCTTCCGGGACGAGGGCCTGCGGGAGCGTTTCCTGCACATTGCCGGTCGGTGGGCGGACCACCGCAGCTTCGCGCTCACGGCCGAGGAGGTTCCCGAAGGCCTCGTGCGCCGGTTCACCGGCGAGGACGAGGGCATCACCGTGCGGCGCGGGCTGCGCTGACCCACCGCTCGGCGCGCGGGTGCGCGCCGAGCGGCCGGACCCAGGGCTGTGCCCATCGCGCGACCGGCCCCGGGCGTCCGCCGGTCGGGCCTGAAACCGGACGACGTACGGCTGACGGGCACCCGAACTCCGCCCCAGGACCATCGAATGACATTGATGTGAGCAACACGCTCATTCCACGCCGGGAATCTTTCTCACCTGTCCTACCCTGAAATGGTGGGTTTGTCTTGGGTGAGCAGTTCAGCGGTCCTGGCCGCTATCATCGTGCTGTGTGTGATGTGGTTCGCACCGCACGTGGCCAGGCGCACCAGCGTTCCGGTCCGCGCCCAGGTGGAGGCCCCGGACCTGCTGCTCCACCCGTCGGACCGCCCCCGCGAGCACGTCCGCAGCACGCCCAGTAGAGTGGGGGCCACGGCCTCAGTACAGCTTCATGAACGGGAGACGACAGCCATGGACACCTCGGCACATGCGCCGTCCGCCATCACCGTCCGCCGCGGATCCGTGGCGGGTCTCCGGATCAAGTGGGACCGCACCATCGTGTTCCTGACCGGCGCCGCGCTCGTCCTGGCCGCCGTACTCACCGGAATCGCCGCGCCCTTCACGGCCGTCACGTGGGCCGTGCCCGTGGTGCTGCTCCTGCTGGGGGCCGGCTGCGTGGCGGGTCTGCGCTACCTGGCCGTCACCGACCGCGCCGGCGTGTCGGCCCAGGCCGCCACGCGTCAGACGGCCCCCGCCCAGCACGCCATCTTCGACAACGAGGACCAGGCCCGTCAGGACCGCGAGGAGCAGGAGCTGCAGGCGGACGCCGCCCTGGATCTGCCGGCCGAGGGGCAGCTGCCCGAGACGGTGGAGCCCGAGCGCCCCGCGGTCGAGAAGACTTACAGCGTGGCGGAGCTGCGCGCGGAGGCCCTCAAGGTGGCCCGCAGCTCGGCCGCCGCGGGATCCACCGCGGCCACATGGGAGCCGGTCCCGGTGCCCAAGCCGCTCTACACCCAGGCGCCCGTGGTGCAGCGCCGCGCACCGGAACCGCTGCGGGTGCCGCAGCGCCCGGCGGCCACCACCACGTCCCTCAAGGACGCGGTCCGCGCTGGGGAGCAGGAGAGCGCCGCGCTGAACCTGGACGACGTCCTGAAGCGACGCCGGGCCTGACGCCTCCAGCACCTACCGATTTGACGACAGCAGCGCGCCGCGGATCCCGAACAGGGCCGCGGCGCGTTCTACACAGGGAGCACCATGGTCACGCATCAGGTTGAGATCGAGCGCAAGTACGACGTCGCGGGGAACAAGAAGCCCAAGCTCAAGCTGCACAAGCTGGAGCACTTCACCGTGGGCGATCCCGTGGAGCACGACATGAGCGCCACGTACTACGACACCGCCGATCTGCTGCTCGCGCGCTCCGCGGTGGCCGTGCGGCGTCGTACCGGCGGCAGCGACGACGGCTGGCACGTGAAGTACGAGGCCGGTGCGGTGCGCGGCGAGCTGCACTACGAGCCCCTCAAGACCGCCCCCGACCGGCTTCCGGCGGCACTGCGAAAGGTGCTGCTGGGTCTCACCCTGGGCGAGGACCTCCAGCCCGTGGCCACCGTGGACACGCGGCGCACGCTGTACCCGGTGCTCGCGGAGGACGGGCAGTACGCCGAGCTGTGCCTGGACGCCGTCTCTGCGCGGGACGAGCGCGCTGGGGTCACCCGGGAGTGGACCGAGTGCGAGGTCGAGCTCACGCGCGACGACCTCACCGAGAAGCAGGCCAAGGCCGTGTTCGAGGCCGTGGAGACCGTCCTGTTCGCCGCGGGGGCGGAGCCGTCCTCCTCGGTGGCCAAGATCGCCCGGGCCCTCGGCCAGGACGGCGGGGACGTGGTGCGCGTGGTCTCGCCGGAGCACGCCGCCGTCACGTCCGACGACGCCGCTGACGCCGCCTCCGCGGGGTTCGCGCCGGGTGCGGGAGAGTCTGAGGGAGAGCAGCCGTCCGGGAAGGGCTCGTCGAACGACGAGGGCTCCTCCAAGGACACGAGCTCGTCTAAGAACAAGGGCTCGGGGAAGAAGAAGGACAAGGGCTCCGCCAAGGGCAAGTCGTCCAAGAACGGCAAGGACACGAAGAACGGCAAGAGCTCCGCGGGGAGTGGGGGCGGGCATGCGAAGGGCAACGACGCGGCGTCGTCGTCCGACACCGGGGACCGGGGGGAACGCACGGGGGCCGACGTCCTCGCGGAGATGATCTCCCACCTGACCTCGCAGCTGCAGCGCTGGGACTTCGCGGTGCGCATCGAGGCCGAGGACTCGGTGCACCAGATGCGCGTGCGCTCGCGGGCGCTGCGCAGCGTGCTCCAGGCGTCCCGGGGCTTCGTGGCCGAGGACGTGGTGGCGGACATGGAGCAGCGGCTCAAGGACCTGGCGCGTGTGCTCGGCGACGCCCGGGACCAGGAGGTGGCCCTGGAGCGGCTGGACGTGCTGCTCGACGGCCAGCCGGCGGGTGTGCTGAGCGGTGCCGCCAAGGAGGAGCTGCGCGAGGCGGCCAGTCACCTGGGCACCGGCACCGGGCGGGCGGTCCGGCGGGAGCTGGACAGTCAGGACTACCTCCAGCTGGTCCGGGACCTGCACGCGCTCGGTCGCGGAGAGGGTTTCACGGAGGAGGCCGCGGCGCTGTCCGACAGGAAGTTCGCCAAGGCGGTGCTCGGCGCGGCACTGAACCGGGTGGTCGTCACGGCCAGCACCACCACACCCGAACCGGGGGCCGAGGTTTCGCTGAGCGACATGGCCATGGACGTGGGGGAGCGGATCGCCCTGCCCGGCAAGGACGCTCTGCAGACCGCGGCGGCGTTCGAGGTGCTGCACGAGACCCGCAAGGCCGCGAAGTCCGCGCGCTACGTCTCCGAGGCGCTGGGACGGGCGCACGCCAAGGCGGGGAAGAAGCGGATCCGCGCCGCCGCAGTGGCCAAGGACTACCAGGACGACCTCGGGGTGATCACGGACGCCGCGGTCATGGAGGAGTGGCTCGCGCGCGCCGCCCGCTCGTTCCAGCGCACCGGCAAGGACCGCTACGCGGTGGGCGTGCTCCACGGGATGGAGCTCACCGAGCTGCGCAACGGGATGCTGGAGGCCGCCGAGATCCTGGAGGACCTCGTGGAGGACCTGAGGGACGAGCTGCCCTCGCAGGACTGACCCGCACGGGTGCCCCGGTCCGTGAACCGGGGCCACGGGAGACGGGAGCGCCCCGTCGACGAGTGGTCGTCGACGGGGCGCTCCTTCGAAGGGGCCGCTCCGTGGATGGGCTCAGGCGCGATGTCGCGGTGCCCGGCGGCCTGACCTGCGGGTCCGCTGGGCAGGTCCCTCACCCGAGGAAGCGGCGGTGGCGCTGGTCTCGGCACCACCGATCGCGGGCCGGGCCGCAACGGGCTCGGGCTCACGCTCGGTGGCATCGTGATCCGCGGGGTCCGCGGACGTGTGCGCGTCCGCCACGCTGTCCGAGGCGTCGGTGGACGTGGTGGTCCCGGTGGCCCCGGACTCCGTGGCGGTGGCCTGCACGGTGGAGATCTCGCCGGTCCCGGTGTGGTCCACACGGGTGGCCAGGGGCTTCTCCTCCACGAACAGCAGCAGCAGGAACGCCACCACGGCCAGCGGGATCATGGCCAGGAAGATGGGCAGCAGCGCATCGTTGTAGGACTGGACCACAGGGTCCTGGATCATCTGCGGCAGCTCGTGCACGGTCTCCGGCGTGAAGGAGTTGGCGTCCACGGAGCCGGAGGCCTGGGGAGGCAGCGGGGGCAGGTTCTCCGCCAGCAGGTCCTTCAGGCGGGAGATGAACAGCGAACCCACCACGGCGGAGCCCACGGTGGCACCCACCTGGCGGAAGAAGTTGCTGGAGGCGGTGGCCGTGCCCACGATCCGGTTGGGCACGGAGTTCTGCACGATCAGCACCAGGATCTGCATGCTCAGCCCGATGCCCGCGCCGAACACCGCGAGGAACACGCACATCCGAACGGTGGAGTCCGAGACCTTCAGGGTGGACAGCAGCCACAGGCCGATGCCCATGATCAGCATGCCCACCAGGGGGAACAGCTTGTACCGGCCCGTGCGCGAGACGATCTGCCCGGACACGATGGACGCAACCAGCAGGGAGGCCATCATGGGGGTCATGAGCAGACCGGCCTGGGTGGCGTCCACGCCCTTGACCATCTGGATGTAGGTGGGCATGTAGCCAATCGCGCCGAACATGGCCACGCCCACCGCGAGCCCGGACACGGTGGTCAGGGTGAAGTTGCGGTCCTTGAACAGGGACAGCGGGATCACGGGGCTGCTGGCCCGGGTCTCGGCGACCACGAAGGCGATGGCCCCGGCGAGGGTGGTGGCGCACAGCAGCAGGATCTGCGGTGAGTTCCAGTCGTACTGGGTTCCGCCCCACGTGCACACCAGGATCAGGCACGTGGTGGCACCGGCCAGCAGGATCATGCCCAGGTAGTCGATGCGCTCGCGCTCCTCGCGGGGCCGCCGCGGCAGCTTGAGGAACACGGCCACGGCGATGATGGCCAGGATGCCGAGCGGGATGTTGAAGGAGAACGCCCAGCGCCAGCCGGGACCCTCCGTGATCCAGCCGCCCAGCAGCGGTCCGGCCACCGAGGACACGGCGAACACGGCGCCCATCACGCCCATGTACTTGCCGCGCTCACGGGCGGGCACCACGTCCGCGATGGAGGTCTGGGCGAGGATCATCAGACCGCCGCCGCCCAGGCCCTGCACCACGCGGGCGGTGATGAGCCAGCTCATGCTCTCGGCCGCCGCGCCCAGGGCGGAGCCCGCGATGAACAGCACGATGGCCGCGATCAGCACGGGCTTGCGGCCGAAGAGGTCGGAGATGCGGCCGTAGACCGGCATCATCACCGTGGAGGCCAGGATGAAGCCGGTGATGACCCAGCTCATGTGGTCCACGCCGCCCAGGTCCCCCACGATGGTGGGCAGGGCGGTGGAGAGGATGGTCTGGCCGAGGGACGCGAGCAGCATGACGACCATGAGGCTCGCGAACAGCAGTCCGAGGTGGGGTGGTTTCTCGTCCACGGGAGGGCTGGACGCAGCCCGGGTGGCGGTGGCGGTCATGAGATCTCCTTGAGAGCGGTGCGGAAGACGCCGATGGCGTGGTCGAGCGCGCGCTGGACGGCGGCGTCGTCGGACACGGCAGCCAGGTGGGTGTCGGTGCGGAATGCGAACTTGATGACCGAGCCGGCCAGCAGCACGAAGGCGTGCGTGGTCTCCTCGGAACGGGGCGTGGGGCCGCGCCCGGAGTGCTCCGCGACTGTGGAGACCACGAGGGACTCCGCGGTGGTCACGTGCATCCCGATGCGGCGCTTGAGCTCGGGGTGGTGGTCCACCAGGGCGCGGCGCTGGGCCATGAGCTCGGGTGGGCCCGTGGCGTCCCGCAGCACGTCCATGAACAGCCGCACGGTGCGTGCGAACTCGTCGCCGGTGCTGCGGTCCATGTAGCGCGCGTGCGCGGCCTCGGAGATCTGCGGCGGGGTGATGCCCAGCACCGCGTCCTCCTTGCTCGCGTAGTAGTTGAAGAACGTGCGCCGGGACACGCCCGCGCGTTCGGCGATCGCGTCCACGGTGGTGTCCGAGAAACGGCCCTCGGCGGAGAGCTCGAGGGCGGCCTGGTGGATCTCGGCGAGTGTGCGGGTGCGGTTGCGTTCACGCAGGGACGGCTGGGGTGTGGTCACGGGTACACATTATGCACTCGTGCAAACTTGCACAAGTGCAGAATTTGCCCGGTGGGTATGATTCCGCTCACCGCGCACGGCGACGGCCCTCCACGTGGGTGCGCGCCGGCGGTAACACCCCGAGGCGCTCGCTACAGTGGGCGTGTGACAGCACCCTTACTGGCCTGCGTGGGCCCCGCCCAGCACGGCGTGCGGATGCACGCGGAGAACCTCGCGGCCCACACTCCGCGCGCCCGCTCTGTTGAGGGGCCCATAGACCGTCTCCGCATGGAACTTCTCGCCGGGCGGTCCCCGGTGCACCTGCACTTCACGGACCGCATCTTCGGGTCCACGCCCGCCAGTGCCGCGGACGCGGTGGCTGAGATCGCACGCGTCCGCCCGGTCACCGTGACGCTCCACGACCTCCCGCAGCCCGCCAACGGCCACGCGTTCGAGGCCCGCCGCGCGTGCTACGCACGGGTGTCCGACGCCGCCCGCACCGTCATCGTGAGCAGCGACTCCGAGCGGGCCCAGCTGGCGCGGTACGTCCCGATCACGGGCAGTGCTCCCGTGCTCGTGGCGCCCCTGCCGGTCGATCCGCCGGAGCGCGGGGCGTGGGACGCCGCTCGACGGCACGCCGCTGCGGGCGAGCACCCCACCGAGGGGGAGCGGCCCACCGTGGGGATGCTGGGCTTCCTCTACCCCGGAAAGGGGCACGACCGTGTGCTGGATGCCCTGGCGGACGTGCCGTTCCCCGTGGACGTGCTCGCGCTCGGCCGCGCGTCCGACGGTCACGAGGACCTCGTGGAACAGCTGGACCGTGCCGCCCGCCGCGCCGGTCACACCTTCCGTGCCACGGGCTTCCTGGACGACGCCGCCCTGACGCGCGCCGCGCAGCAGGTCACCGTCCCGGTGGTCGCCCCCGCCCACGTCTCGGCCTCCGGTTCCGTGGGGCGCTGGATCAGTGCCGGGCGCCGCCCGCTGGTCATGCCCCATCCGTTCTTCGAGGAGCTCGCCGCGCGGGCGCCGTGGGCGCTCACCCTCACCGACGATCTGCCCGGTGCACTGCGCCGCGCCCTCAAGGACCCGGTGGGCACGTGGATCGCGCCGGACGAGTGGCGCACCACCGACCTGCCGTCCAGTGCGGTGGCCGCGGCCGTGCAGTGGGAGCAGATCACCGGCGGCGGGGAGCTGTCATGACGGTCGAGCACGCCGCCCCGCCCCGCGTGAGCGTGGTGATCCCCTACTTCGAGAACCAACGCGGTCTGGACCGGCTGCTCGCCGCCCTCGCCCGCCAGGACATGACCGCCCGGGAGTTCGAGGTGGTCATCGCCGACGACGGCTCCGCCACCCCGCCCGTCCTTCCCGCCACGCCGTTCACGTGCTCGGTGGTGCGCCAGGAAAACCTGGGCTTCCGAGCCGGTGCCGCGCGCAACCTGGGGGCGCGGGCGTCGTCGGGAACAGTGCTCGTGTTCCTGGACGGGGACATGATCCCCGAGCCGGGTTTCCTCACCGCGCTGCTCGCGGGCCGCGACGCCGCGGACGACGGCCACGGGGCGCTCGCCGTGGGAGCGCGTCACCACGCGGAGCTGTCGGAGCTGGACGTCCCGGACGTGCTGCGCTGGGTGGCGGGGGAGGACGTGCCCGGGGCGCGGCGTCTGGAGGATCCCGCGTGGCTCGCGGAGGGCTACGCGCGCACCGCGAATCTGCGCGAGGCGGGCGTGGAGGACTTCCGGCTGGTCATCAGTGCGCTGCTGGCCGTGGACCGGGAGCTCTTCGAGCGCTGCGGCGGTTTCGACGAGTCCCTCGTGGGCTACGGCGGCGAGGACTGGGACCTCGCCCACCGGTGCCGCCAGCTCGGGGCGAACCTCGCCCACGTGCCCGGGGCCGGGGCGTGGCACGACGGCCCGGACCTCGGTGGGCGGGCGGACACTCGCGCTGTGAAGGACGCGGAGACCCTCGCGCTTGCGCAGCGCATTCCCCTGCCGAGCACGCGCGGGATCGGCGTGGTCTTCGAGCAGCCCTGGGCGGTGGTGCGCGTGCACGGCCACCGCGAGGACGCCGAGGCGTATCTCACCGCGTGCCACCTGCTGCGGGACACGGACGCCGGGCTGTGGTTCGTGGACCGCCAGGACGTTCCGGCCGCGCTGGCCGCGGACCCGCGCGTGCGCACGGGAGAGCCGCCGGCCGGGGTGCTGGAGCGCGCCGTGGTGCTCGCGGACGCCCACGCTGCGCTGACGCTGGACGAGCCCCTGCGCGTGTGGTGCGAGCGCGGAGAGAGCGAGGTGCCGGGAGTGCTCACGGTGCGCTCGGTGCGCGCCGTCCACCGCGCGGAGTCTTCTCCGCGGCGCATGCCCCGTGACCACGCCGGCTGCGCGGTGCACCCCGCAGACACTGCCCGACGACTCGAGGACAGGGTGGGCCACCATGGCTGAGCTGGGATTCGACCCGCAGGACGAGGGCCGCCGCGCCCACTACGGGGACTTCTACGGGCTGAGCGAGCTCCCGGACAAGCCCCTGTTCGCCGTGCACGGCAACTGCCAGGCGGAGTCCCTGCGCGTGCTGCTGCACGGCGCGCTCGCCGGTGACTGGCACGGGGTGCGGATGCCCCCGGTGCACGAGCTGCTGGAGCAGGACCTGCCGCACCTGCACGCCCTGCTGCCCCGGCTGTGCCTGCTGGTCACGCAGCCGATCGCGGAGGGCTACCGGGGGCTGCCGCTGGGCACCGACGACGTCCTGGCGCGGCTGTCCCCGGACGCCCGGGTGGTGCGGGTGCCCGTGATGCGATGGACCGCGCTCATGCCCACGCTCGCGATCGTGCGCGCTCCCGGGGTCGGAGATCCGCCGATCGCGCCGTACCACGACCTCCGGGTGCTCAGCGCAGCCGCCCGTGGAGAGCGGCGCGTGGACCTCACCCCGCCGTCCGCCGACGCCGCCCGGGCCGCCCGTGAGGAGTCCCTCGCCCAGCTCCGGCTGCGTCAGGACGCCCACCGCACGCTCGACGCCGCCTCCCTGCTGGACGCCGCTGGACCCAACGCGGTGCACGTGATCAACCACCCGGGCAACGGGGTGCTGCGGGCGGTGGCCTCGGCGGTGCTGGACGATGCGGGGCTGTCCGCGCCGGTCCCGGATCCGGGCCGGGTGCTGCTGGGCGGCATCCGGGCACCCATCCTGACGAGCACCCTCGAGGCCCTCGGGTACGACCCCACCGAGCTCGAGGGTGGGCCGCACGAGGACTGGGTCATCCACGGGGAGCACGTTCCCGCGCAGGACATCGCCGCCGAGCACCTGCGCTGGTACGCACAGCACCCGTCCGTGGTGGCCGCGGGGCTGCGGCGCCACGAGCACCTGATTCAACGACTGGGATTGAGCGCATGAGCACGGACAAGGCACGCGGGAATGGGCCTGCGGAACCGGGCGAGGACAGCGCGAACGGGCCTGCGGAACCGGGCGAGGACCGCTCGAACGGGTCGGCGGGACCCGGCAAGGATCGCGGGAACGGGTCCGTGGAACCGGGCCAGGGCCGCAGGAACGGGCCCGCGGGACAGGGCGAGAACGGGCAGGAAGGCGGCGCAGCGGCGTCGTCGGGCCCGGAACGCACCCCGGACGGGCACCACATCGTGGTCAAGGGCCGGAAGTGGCGGGCCACGGACACCGGGATCCCCGAGACGTTCCGGAAGGAGTTGGTCGCCGAGCTGATGAGCGCGCGCCGCGCCGTGAAGTCCAGGGACGAGCACGCGCGGGACCGCGTGCAGGACGCGAAGGTGGCGCTGGGCGAGCGCGGGGAGCCGTGGTGGGAGGAGCCCACCGAGGACGGGCTGCGCGCACGGGAGGCCGCGACCATCCGGGCGTTGCTGCGGCACCGGGCGGGGAAGACCATCTGCCCGTCGGACGTGGCCCGCACCCTGGGCGGGGAGCACTGGCGGGACCTCATGCCGCAGATTCGGGACGTGGCGGGGGAGATGGCCGGTGTGGGAGAAGTCACAGTCACCCAAAAAGGTGAGACAGTGGACCCTTGTACAGCCCGCGGTCCCATCCGGCTGGCACCGGGACCGGACCTCGCGGGGATGCCCGCGGACGGGGAGTGACCCCGCCCGCCGAGACCGAGGAGTCCGCACGTGAGCTTCCTGGACGACGCCCACCGGATGCACGACGAGCTGGTGGCGCTGCGCCGCACACTGCACACCAACCCCGAACTGGGCACCGACCTGCCGTGGACGCAGCAGCAGGTCCTCGCCGCGCTGGACGGGTGCGGGTTGGAGCTCACGAAGGGCGAGTCGCTCACGTCGGTGACCGCGGTGCTGCGCGGTGCGAGGCCCGGGCCCACGGTGCTGCTGCGCGGTGACATGGACGGGCTGCCCGTGGTGGAGCAGACCGGGCTGGAGTACGCCTCGACCAACGGGGCGATGCACGCGTGCGGTCACGACCTCCACACCGCTGCCCTCGTGGGTGCGGCCAGGCTGCTGAGCGCGCGCCGGGACGAGCTCGCCGGGAACATCGTGTTCATGTTCCAGCCGGGGGAGGAGGGTCCGGGCGGCGCCAGGCCCATGATCGAGGAGGGCGTGCTGGACATCGCCGGGGAGCGCGTGGTGGCGGCCTACGGCATCCACGTGAACCCCGGGCCGCTGGGGCAGTTCAGCTACCGGCCCGGGACCGCGATGGCCGGGGCCAACAACCTCACCGTGACCTTCCACGGACGCGGCGGGCACGGCTCGCAGCCCCACACCGCGCTGGACCCCGTGACGGCCGTGTGCGAGTTCGGCACCGCGCTGCAGACCATGGTCACCCGCCGGTTCGGCGTGTTCGACCCCGTGGTGGCCACCATGACCCGGCTCTCCGCCGGCGAGGTGAACAACGTGATCCCCGAGAGCGCCTGGATCTCCGGGGACGTGCGCACCCTGTCCCCGGAGACGTCCGCACGGTTCCCGCGGCTCGTGACGGAGCTCGCGGACGGGATCGCCGCGGCCCACGGGCTCACCGCGCAGGTGGACTGGTCCCCGCTGTACCCGCCCACGGTCAACGACGCCGCCGAGGCCGCCTTCGTGAGCGACACGCTCGCCCGCGTGTTCGGCCCGGAGCGCGTGTCCCGGAACCCGGACCCCCGCATGGGCTCGGAGGACTTCTCGTTCGTGCTGCGCGAGGTCCCCGGGTGCTACTTCTTCCTGCACTGCACCCCGCCCGAGGTGGATCCCGCGGACGCCGGCTGGAACCACTCGCCCACGGTGCTCTTCGACGACTCCGTCCTGGGGGACCAGGCCGCCGCGCTTGCCGAGGTGGCGTGGGAGCGAGTGGCGCGGGGCTGAGCCGCCCACCGATGTCCCGGCCGGCCTCGTGCGGGGCCGCTTCCTGGGCCCTGTGAGCCGGGACCTGTGCGCCATCGACTGGGCCGCCACGTTCCCCTTGGGGGTCGCCGTGTGGTCTGGCGGCCCACCGACCACCACCCACCCGTTCCCGTTGTGAAGGAGTTCCACCATGTCGTTCCTCGACCATGCCACGTCCCTGCAGCCGGAGCTCGTTGCCCTGCGCCGCTCCCTGCACGCCCACCCGGAGGTGGGCAACGACCTCCCGTGGACCCAGCAGCGGATCGTGGACGCGCTGGACGGGCTGGACCTGGAGATCACCCTGGGGCGCTCGGTGTCCTCGGTGGTCGCGGTGCTGCGTGGCGCCAGGCCCGGGCCCACGGTGCTGCTGCGCGGCGACATGGACGGGCTGCCGGTGGCCGAGCAGACCGGGCTGGAGTACGCCTCGACCACCGGGGCGATGCACGCGTGCGGTCACGACCTGCACATGGCCGGGCTGGTGGGAGCGGCGCACCTGCTGAGCGCGCGGAGGGACGAGCTCGCCGGGAGCGTGGTGTTCATGTTCCAGCCGGGGGAGGAGGGCCCGGGCGGTGCCAAGCCCATGATCGAGGAGGGGCTGCTGGAGGTCACGGGCGAGAAGCCGGTGGCCGCGTACGGGATCCACGTGTTCCCCGGGGAGCGCGGGCTGTTCACGTACCGCCCCGGCACCGCGATGGCGGGCGCCAACTACCTCCACGTCACGTTCCACGGCGAGGGAGGACACGGGTCCCAGCCGCACACCGCCAAGGACCCCGTTCCCGCGCTGCTCGAGTTCGGCACGGCCCTGCAGACCATGGTCACGCGGCGGTTCAGCGTGTTCGACCCCGTGGTCGCCTCCATCACGCAGCTCTCCGCGGGCGAGGCGATCAACGTGATCCCGGGCCGCGCGAGCCTGGGCGCGAGCGTTCGCACGCTGTCCGCGGCCAGTGACGAGGCCTTCCCCGCCGCCGTGCGCGAGCTGGCCCACGGCATCGCCGCCGCCCACGGTGTGCGCGCCGAGGTGGAGTGGACCGTGCTGTACCCGCTCACCCTCAACGACGACGCGGAGACGGCGTTCGTGGCGAACACCCTGGCCGAGCTGGTGGGGGAGGAGCACGTGCGCCAGGATGCGGACCCGCTCATGGGTTCCGAGGACTTCTCGTTCGTGCTCGACCAGGTCCCGGGCTGCTTCTTCTTCCTGGAGTGCAGCCCTCCGGACCTGGACCAGGAGAATCCCGGGTGGAACCACTCGCCCACGGTGCTGTTCGACGACGCCGTGCTGGGCACCCAGGCCGCGGCGCTCGCCGAGCTCGCGTGGCGGCGCCTGCAGCGGGACTGATCGGCCGGTCACTCCGGGGGCAGTGGGACCCGGCTCAGGCGTGCAGGACCTCGTGGGACTCGGAGTCGCGGATCTCCACGGTCTCGATCTGGAACGTGGAGTGGTGGACCGAGACGTCGAAGTGCTCGGCCACGCACGTCTTGACGTCCTTGAGCAGGTCGGCGGCGTGGCCGTCCCGGAAGCACTCGTCCTCCACCACCACGTGGGCGCTGATGGTGGGCAGGCCCGTGGCGACCGTGGAGGCGTGGACGTCGTGCACGTCCACCACGTGGTGCAGCCCCATGATGTGCTCGCGGAACAGGTCCAGGTCGAGACCCCGGGGCGTGAACTCCATGAGCACCGCCGCGGTCTCGCGCATGATGGTGACCGCCCGCGGCAGGATCAGCGCGGCGATGAACAGGGCGGCCACGGTGTCCGCCTGCTGGAAGCCGGTGGTGGCGATGACCACGGCGGCCACGATGACGCCGAGGGACCCCAGGGCGTCGTTGGCCACCTCCAGGAACGCGGCGCGCATGTTGAAGTTGGCGCCGCGCCCGGAGGCGAGCACCAGGATGGCGACCACGTTGCACGCCAGGCCGATCGCACCGAACACGAGCAGCTCGGTGGGTGGCACAACCCGGGGCTCCAGCAGCCGCCGGATGCCCTCGACCACGGCGAAGATCCCCACGCCCAGCAGGAGGGTGGCCTGCGCGAGGGCGGCGATGACCTCCACACGTCGGAACCCCCACGTGTGCTTGGAACTCGCAGGGCGGCGCATCAGGTGGGCCGCCACCAGGGCGACCAGCAGACCGAGGGCGTCCGTGAGGGCGTGCACGGTGTCCGTGAGCAGGGCGAGGCTGCCCGTGAGCACGGAGCCCACCGCCTGGGCGAGGACCATTCCGGCGGTCAGCCCGAACGCGATCCACAGCCGGCCGCGGTGGTCGCCCGCGCCAGCGCCGTGGTCGTGCGCGTGGCCGGCGCCCATCAGAGGGACTCCTGCCGCGGCGTCGTCGGCGCAGCTGCGGCCCCGGTGAGCGGGGCGCCCGTGGCCGAGTTCCCGGAAAGGACCCCGGAGGGGTGGCCGTCCGGGAAGGGCTCCTGGTTGGCGGGAGGGTGGTGCAGGTGCGTGCACAGCACCGCGCGGGTGCCCGTTGCACCCAGCAGCTGCTCGGCCGCCGCGATGAGTCCCGCCAGCTCGTGGGGGTGCGTGAGGGAGTACCACGTGGCGCGGCCCTCGGGGCGGGAACGGATGAGCCCGCACTGCGCCAGAAAGCTCAGGTGCTTGCTCACCGTGGACTGCGCAAGCCCCATGTGGGCCACGAGATCCCGCACGCGGTGCTCGCCGGAGGCCAGATGCTGCAGGACCGCCAGGCGGATGGGCTCGCTCAGGGCCTGGAAGAGGTGCGCGTACGCGTGGGTGGCCTGCTCATCGAGTGCAGGGAGGTCGGTAGGACAGATCGCCATGCAACGATGATATCGCTGACAAGGCGGATGTGTCTGCCTAGAGGAGACCTCTGCGGCGGACGAGACGAGCTCACCGGACGCGAGGAACCTGCCGCCGGAGGGTGGCCCGGTCCCGGTGCAGTCCACCGCGTCAGTGCCGCGAGCGGAGTGCTCCGGCCCGAGCTGCACAGTGAACGGTGGCCGCTCACTGAGGCGCTCAAGAGTGATGAGGTCGTAGCTGCCGCGCGGCGGCGCCCACCGCCGCGGCCAGGGCGTGGGTGATGTCGTTGAAGTTCAGCGCGGACTCCGCGCGGGCATTCTCCGGGTCGGTCTCGGCGCCGATGCTCGCGGTTCCCTGTGACCTGACCGCGGGCACGTGGATGAACGTGGCGGGCAGGTCTGTTCGGTGCAGGGCGGTCCAGAAGACGGCGTTGCACAGGAATGCACCAGCGTCCTCGGACACCTCCGCGGGAACTCCCGCGTCCTGAATGGCCCGGGTCAGAGCCGCAGGATCGAGGCGGGACTCGAGGCGTGCGGGCCCGGGGGCCAGGGGAGCGGCATCCCGCACCACACCGTCGTTGTCCGGGATGCGCCCGTGCCCCAGGTTCCTGGCCCAGCGCTCCGGAGTGACGACCGCGCGGCCACCCGCTTCTCCCACGGCGATGATCGCGTCCGGCTGGTGGGTCTCGACAGCCCGCAGCAGCGCCGGACCGGCGCCGGACCACGTCACCGGGAGGATCGCCGTGGCGAGGTTCACGCCGTCCGGACCAGGGATCTCGCCGAGCCGCTGGACCGCGGTGCCGCTCGCGTTCTCCGTTTCACCGCCGAAGGGCTCGAAGCCTGTCACGAGGATCTTCATGGGCCCACCGTATCGCCGCTCGGCGCACCGGCCGATGCTCGCGGAATGCGCGGTGTCCCTGGGGCAGGAGCCACCGGAGGCAGCAAGAAGGCCCCGGAACGGTGCGTTCCAGGGCCTTCTCGGCGTTCCCTCGATCCTTCGTGCGAAAGCACGTGACCGTGGACGTGGTGTGGAGCCTAGGGGAATCGAACCCCTGACCTTTTCATTGCGAACGAAACGCTCTACCAACTGAGCTAAGGCCCCGAACAACAGGAGTCACTGTAGTCCTCCCGGACGGATTTCGCACATTCGCCGGGCGCCGGGTGCCCCGGGGCGGTGATCGCCGCGGCTGCACTGGCCCTAGGGTGGGTCCATGACCGCAGCGGACCCCACGCCTTCCTCGCCCCAGCTCTCCTCCGCAGATCCCGCAGACGGCCCCGATGACGTTCGCGGCACCGCTGCGCCCGCCCCGGGCCACGACGACGCCGCGCCTGCCCCGGGCCACGACGACGCCGCTCCCGCATCGGCCCACGACGACGCTCCTGCTCACGAGGACGCCCTGCACCCTGGGGACCCCGAGGCCGCCGGGCCGTTCCTCACCGTCGGCTACGTCCCCGGGGTCATGCCGGGGAAGTGGCTCGGCCGGTGGCGCCAGCGCCGCATGCGGCCGGTCCTCCGGGACGAGCTGCTGACGGCCGCCGGGTGGCGGCAGGCCCTGGACTCCGGGGAGGTCACCGCGTGCTTCGTCCGCCTCGACTGGTCGCCCGAGGACCCCGACCCGGACCACCTCCGCACCACTCACCACGCGGTGCACCTCTACGACGAGCTCCAGGTGGCCGTGCTGAGCACCGACGACGTCCTGGGGGTCCTGGACAGCCTCACCACGGCACAGCTCGCGGAGGAGTCCACGCCCCAGGCGCACGCGGACATCGACGACGCCGCCATGGCCGTGGAACTCGCGGCCGCCGGTGTGGGTCCCGTGGTGCTGCCGATGTCCGTGGCACGGCTGCACGCCCGCAAGGACGTCACCCACCGCGAACTCACGGACGCCCCGACCGTCCCCGTCTTCCTCGTGTGGCCCCGGGGTCTGGACGAGGACATGGAGGGCGCGGTGCAGCGCTTCGTGGGCATCGTGCGTGGGCGCAAGGAGTCCAGCGGGCGGGACGACGGCGCGGCGCCCGGCCAGGCGGCGTCGTCCGGGGTAGAGGGGCGGCCGTCACGGGCGATGAAGCCTGCGGCCTCAGAGAAGTCGCAGGAGAAGCAGCCGGCAACGCGCAGCGTCAAGCCCCAGTCCGGTGGGTGGGCCAAGGCCGGGGCGAGCACGAAGCCGGGGCTGCGCCGCAAGCCCGGGTGCAAGGTCAAGAACAGCCGGTCCAAGAAGCGGCGCTGAGCCGGGGCCTGCCTCCCGGGACGAGTCGAGCCGGACGGGAAGGGCTCCGAGCGGCGTCGGGCGAGGGTCTGTTGCGGAAAGAGTGGCAGCGGAGGCCGAGCCTGTGGCTCAGCCGTCCCCGCGGCGTTCCGAGGATGTGGTGCCCTCGCCGGTCTCGTCCCGGCTGGGGGTGCGGCCGTCCGGTGTGTGGCTGTCCGCGGCCGAGCCGTGGGGGCGCAGCGGAGTGGTGCGCACCTGGCCCGTGGTGGGCACACGCGGCATCGGGAAGGACGTGGTGGGGGCGTCAGCGAAGGTCTCAGGCTCGGAGCCGGTGCGCACCGTGACCTGGTTGGTCAGGGGGATGCGCAGCCCGTCCCGGTCCAGCATCTTCTTGATCCGCACGCGCATCACCCGGGCCACGTCCCACTGCTCGAGCGGGGCGGTCTTGACAGCGAGGCGGATGGTGATGCTCTCCCCGGAGATGTTCTCCACGCCCCACACCTCGGGGTCGTCCACGATGCTGGGGCCCACGTCCGGGTCGTCGCGCACCAGCAGGGCCTCGTGCTCGATCATGTCCGCCACCAGGTCGATGTTCGTGTCGTAGGGCACGGGGATGTCCAGCACGCAGCGGGCCCAGCCCTGGGACTGGTTGCCCACCCGCAGGATTTCGCCGTTGCGCACGTGCCACAGGGTGCCCTTGACGTCCCGCACCTGGGTCACGCGCAACCCCACGTTCTCCACGGTGCCGATCGCCTCCCCGAGGTCCACGGAGTCACCGATGCCCAGCTGGTCCTCGGCCACCATAAAGATGCCGGACAGATAGTCCTTCACCAGGGACTGCGCGCCGAAGGACAGGGCCACACCGGCGATGCCCGCCGAGGCGATCACCGGGGCGATGTTGAAGCCCAGTTCCGAGATGATCATGAGGATCGCGATGGCCCACACGATGATGGTGGCCACCGAAGCCAGCACCGCACCGATGGTGCGGGCCCGCAGCGCCTGCCGCTCCGAGGCCACCCCGGCGTCCTGCACCCAGCGGGACTGGCCGTGGTCGAGGCGCTTGACGATCCGGGATTGCGTGCCGCGCGCGATGCCGCGGGTGACCTTGCGGATCAGCAGGCGCACCACGGCGGAGACCACCACAGCCCCGATCAGCACCAGGAGCACGCGGAAGGGTTTGTCGAGCCAGAATTCGAGGTTGTGCATCGGCTTCAGCGTATCCGCAGCCCGTGGGTGTGCGCTTGGCGCGGCCGGGGCGGGAGCTGGGGGAGCGGCGTCGTCGGTCGGCAGGCGGGTCCCGCGGACCCGACGCAGACCCGGGGCGGCTCAGACGCTCAGAGCCAGTCCTTGACCTTGAACACCACGTACAGCGCCACGCCCACGAGCACCATGAGCACGAGCGCCATGGGGTAGCCGAAAGCCCACTCCAGTTCCGGCATGGCCTGGAAGTTCATGCCGTAGATGGAGCCCACGATGGACGGCGCGAACAGGATGGCCGCCCAGGAGGAGATCTTCTTCATCTGCTCGTTCTGCACCATCGCGGCCTCGTTCTGCCGTGCCGTGGTGAGCGTGGAGTCCAGGCTCATGGCGTCGGTCAGCGAGGAGCGCATGGACTCGAGCTTGCCGGTCACCGCGATCACGTGGTCCAGGACGTCCCGCAGCCGGTGCTGCAGCTCCTCGTGGGTGCCGTACTTGGTGAAGCCCGCGAAGTACCGCTGCATCACGGTGCTCAGGGGTGCCACCCCGCGGTGGAAGTCGTTGATCTCCCGGGCGAGCTCGTAGATCCGCTGGGACACGTTCGGCTCCCCGGCGAACAGGGCGTCCTCGATCTCGTCGATGTCGTTCTCCAGCCCGGAGAGCACCGGGAAGTAGTCGTCCACGATCTGGTCCAGCAGCGCGTAGAGCACCCCGTCCGGGCCGAAGCACAGCAGCTCCGGGTCAGCCTCCACGCGCTTGCGCACCCGGCTCACGCCACGGGACTCGGAGTGACGGATGGTGATCACGAAGTTGGGGCCGGTGAAGATGTGGATCTCGCCGATCTCCACGGTCTCGGTCTCGTCCTGGTACACGGCCGGACGGATCACGGTGAACAGCGTGTCCCCGTAGCGCTCCATCTTGGGCCGCTGGTGGGCCTGCACGGTGTCCTCCACGGCGAGCTCGTGCAGCTGGAAGTGCTCGGCGAGCGAGCGGATCTCCTCCGCCTCGGGGCGGTACAGCCCGATCCACGCCAGCACGGTGTCCTCGCCGCTGCCCGACTCGTCCGGCTGGTCCATGACCCGCCGCAGCAGGCTGTACGTCTCCTCCAGGGAGCGCGGGGACTCGACCTTGCGGCCGTTGCGATAGATGGCGTTCTCCACGATGCTCACCCGCCCATTATGGGGGTCCGCCACTAGACTGGCCGCCATGAGCCAGCCGTTCGATTCCCGCGTGGGCGCCTACGCCCTGATCACCCGCGACGAGCACCTCCTGCTCACGCACTGGAACCCCCGCCACCCCGATTTCGAGGGTGCGTGGACGCTTCCCGGCGGCGGCATGGAACCGGGGGAGCAGCCCGAGGAGACCATGGTGCGGGAGGTCTTCGAGGAGACCGGGTTCCACGTGGCCTCGGACGGGCTCGTGGGCGTGCACAGCTACTGGATGAGCGCGGAGCAGCGCCTGGACCCCACCACGCGCGGCAACCACGCGTGCCGTGTGCTCTACACCGCGCACATCACCGGCGGTGAGCTCGCGGTGGAGCAGGACGGCTCCTCGGACGACGCCGCCTGGGTCCCGTTCTCGCAGCTCGGCTCGATCAAGCGGCTGGACCTCGTGGACCAGGGGCTTCGCCTCGCGGGGCTCAGCGATGTGGTGGACGCTGCGGCCACACCGCCGGAGAACGTGGCCGAGCAGGACGTCTCCACCGAGCCCGGCGGGGACCGGTGACCCACCCCGGGCGGCTCCGGGCCGTGGCCGTGCTCGCCACGGGTGCCCTGTTGCTGAGCGGCTGCTCCGCGGGGGACGGGCAGAACGGGGCCGACGGCGGGGAACCCAGCGCGGCGGCGTCGTCCACCGGGTCCGAGACCGCGAAGATCGCCGCGGGCGTGGACACCCAGACGCGCGTGCTCGCGCACCTGTACCAGCAGCGGCTCAGCGCGGACGGTGTGCCCGCCACCGTGGTGGACGTGGGATCCACCCGCGAGGAGATCTTCGACGCGCTGCAGGACGGGCGGGCCACCATGGTCCCGGACTTCACGGGCGACCTCTACGTCTACGCGCGGCAGCACGAAGTGCCGGCCTCGCAGGCGACCGGCGCGAGCCCCACACCGGCGCCCAGCGCATCCGCGGACACCGACGCCCCGCGCGGGCTCCTGGACTCCCTCGGGCAGCTGCTGGGGATCACGGGGGAGACCGGGCCGTCCGGGGACGACGTCTACCGGGCCCTGCCGGACGTGATGCCCAGCGGTCTGGAGGTGCTGGACTCCTCCGGCGCCCAGCGCACGGACCAGGTGGTGGTCACCGCCGCCACGGACGCGCAGTACGACCTCAAGAGCCTGGACGGCTCGGGCAAGCAGTGCGGCAAGCTCGCCGTGGGGATGCCCACCGACTATGCGGACAGCGCCCAGGGGGAGCCCGGCCTGAAGGCGTACTACGACTGCGACCCCAAGGCCGCGCCCGAGTACAAGACCACCGACGAGCTCGTGAACGCGCTGCTCACCGATCAGGTGCAGGCCGCCGTGCTGCGGTCCTCGGAACCGGTGATTCAGGACGACGGGCTCGTGGCCCTGGAGGACCCCAACCGGCTCTTCCGCCCGGAGCACGCCGTGGTGGTGGGATCGGAGAAGCTCAGCGACCAGGCGGTGTCCAGCGTCAACGCCGTGACCGCGGAACTTACCACCGAGGACCTCACCACCATCACCCGGCTCACCGGCGGTGAGGATCCGGCCATGAGCCCCGAGAAGGCGGCCACCTACCTCCGGGAGCAGCCCCGCTGACTCCGGAGGCGATCCGCGGGGCACCATGCCCGCTGTGGACCGATCCGGGGACCCGGAACGGGTGCGTCGCACCGCTGAACCGCCGGGGACCCGCGAGTAGTCTGGCCCCATGGCAAAGGTGAAGCAGTCCGACAAACTGAAGAACGTCCTCTACGACATCCGCGGCCCCGTGCTGGAGCAGGCGGAGAAGATGGAGGCGGCGGGTCAGCGCATCCTGCGCCTGAACATCGGCAACCCCGCACCCTTCGGCTTCGAGGCACCGGACGCCATCCTGGTGGACATGATCAAGAACCTGCCCAACGCGCAGGGCTACTCGGACTCCCGGGGCATCTACTCAGCCCGCACCGCGGTGGTGCAGTACTACCAGACGCGCGGGATCATGAACCTGGACACCGACGACGTCTACCTGGGCAACGGCGTCTCCGAGCTGATCACCATGGCCCTGCAGGCGCTGTGCAACCCTGGTGACGAGCTGCTCATCCCCTCCCCGGACTACCCGCTGTGGACCGCGTCCGTGGCGCTGTCCGGCGGTACCCCCGTGCACTACGAGTGCGACGAGGAGAACGGGTGGAACCCTGACCTCGAGGACATGGCCTCCAAGATCACGGAGCGCACCAAGGGCATCGTGGTCATCAACCCCAACAACCCCACGGGGGCGGTGTACTCCAAGGAGACCCTGCAGAAGATCGTGGACCTGGCCAAGGAGCACGACCTCATCCTGTTCTCGGACGAGATCTACGAGAAGATCACGTACGACGACGCCGAGATGATCAACACCGCGAGCCTCACCGGTGAGGACGTGCTGTGCCTGACCTTCTCCGGGCTCTCCAAGGCGTACCGCGTGGCGGGCTACCGCTCCGGGTGGCTCGCGATCACCGGGCCCAACTGGCGCGCGGAGTCCTACCTGGAGGGCATCAAGCTGCTCGCCAACATGCGCATGTGCGCCAACGTCCCCGCGCAGCACGCCATCCAGACCGCCCTGGGCGGATACCAGTCGATCAACGACCTCATCCTCCCCGGCGGCCGGCTCAAGGCCCAGCGGGACATCGCCCACCGCAAGCTCAACGAGATCGACGGCGTCACGTGCGAGCAGGCCCGCGGTGCGCTGTACCTGTTCCCCAAGCTGGACGTGGAGAAGTTCGGGATCGTGGACGACGAGCGCTTCGCCCTGGACCTGCTCAAGGAGCAGAAGATCCTGCTCAGCCACGGCACCGCGTTCAACTGGGGCAAGCCGGACCACTTCCGACTGGTCACCCTGCCCGCGGTGGACATGCTGGACACTGCCCTGGACCGCCTGGGCGAGTTCCTCTCGACCTACCAGCAGTAGGCCGTTCCTACTCCTACTCGGCGTCCGACGCCGCCTGGTCCCGGCTCTCCCGTCGGGCGCGGGCGGCGTCGAGCCGTTCCCGGGCGCCGTCGAGCCACTGCTCGCAACGGGTGGCCAGGGCCTCGCCGCGCTCCCACAG
Organism: Kocuria rhizophila; assembly: GCF_003667225.1. Taxonomy (GTDB): domain Bacteria; phylum Actinomycetota; class Actinomycetes; order Actinomycetales; family Micrococcaceae; genus Kocuria; species Kocuria rhizophila. The sequence goes on along the minus strand of NZ_RCOM01000004.1, from coordinate 7,826 downwards.
CCGCAGGGACTCCTCGAGGGAGGCGCCGCCCGTCTCGAGCTGGGAGACGATCTGCACGAGCTGCTCGCGGGCCTGCTCGTAGCCGAGCTGGTCCACGTCGGAGAGGTCCGGCGCGCCCTGCTGGGGGCTCTGCTGGGAGTCGGTGCTCTGGTTCTGCTGTGCCACGGTGTTCCTTCCGGTGGTGGTGCCTGGTGATGCGTGGTGTGCGGGTGCTGTGCGCCCCGGGTCGGATGCCCTGTCCGGTCGCTGGTGGGACGGGCGAACGCCTCAGCGCTCGCCCGGCTGACGGGTACTGGCGGCGGTGACGTCCACGCCCAGCTCTCCGGCGGCCAGCCGCACGGTGAGGGACTGGCCCGTCTCCGCGCGGGCGGCGTCCGTGAGCACGGAGCCGTCCGCGGTCTGCACCACGGCGTAGCCGCGGTCCAGGGTCTGCTGCGGGGACAGGGCACGGACCCGGGCGCGCAGCTGGACCACGGAGTCCTGGGCCCGCAGGGCCAGGGAGTTCGCGGCAGACCAGGCGCGGGAGCGCAGCCGGTCCACGTCCTCCTCGCGCACCAGGATCATGCCCTCCGGCTGTGCGAGCACGGGACGTGAGCGCACGGTGTCCAGGCCGTGCTGCTCGCGGTCGAGCATCGAACCCACGGCGCGGTCCAGTGCGGCGCGGGCCTGGCCGAGGCGCAGCCGTTCGTCCTGGACGTCCGGCACGATGCGCTTGCCCGCGTCCGTGGGGGTCGAGGCCCGAACGTCGGCCACGTGGTCCAGCAGGGGCTGGTCGTTCTCGTGGCCGATCGCACTGACCACCGGCGTCCGGGCCGCGAAGACCGCCCGCAGCAGGGATTCGTCACTGAACGAGAGCAGGTCCTCGAAGGCACCGCCACCGCGGGCGATCACGATGACGTCCACCTCGTCCAGGGCGTCGAGCTCCTGGAGGGCCCCGATGACGGCGCGTGCCGAGCCCGAGCCCTGGACGGGGACCTCGCGGATCTCGAAATGCACACCCGGCCACCGGTTGGTGGCGTTGCGCACCACGTCCTTCTCCGCGTCCGAGTTGCGCCCGGTGATCAGCCCCACGCGGTGGGGGAGCACCGGCAGGGGCTTCTTGTGGGTCTGGTCGAACAGTCCCTCGTCCGCGAGGGACCGGCGCAGCCTCTCCAGGCGCTCCAGGAGGTCGCCGAGGCCCACGGGGCGGATGTCCCGGCCCAGCATGGAGAGCCGCCCGGTCTTGACGTAGAAGTCAGCCTTGAGGCTCACGACCACGCGCGAGCCCCGTTCCAGGGGACGCTCCAGCCGGGCCATCTCGTTCTTGAACAGGGTCACGTTCACCGAGACCTCCTCCTGGAGGTCCCGCAGGGTCACGTAGCAGACCCGGGCGCGCTCGTTGACCTCGATCACCTGGCCCTCGACCCACGCGTCCGGGGCCTTCTGGACCCAGCCGTGCAGGGAGTGGGAGAGCTTGCTCAGCGGCCAGGGGTTCTCGGGGGTGGTGTCCCGTGCCAGCCGGGGGAGCTCGGCCGGAGCACCCGCCGGCGCGGCGGAGCGCTCGGCGTCCGGGGGGAACGCGGCGCTGGGAGACGACGAGGTGTCCATGGGACATAAGTATCACCCGTTGGGGACACGCACAGCCGCTGCTCCCTAGAGTGGAGCGGTGAGCTCCTCGCCGTTCCCCCACCCCTCCGATGCCCTCCGCAGCGTGGCCGCCGCTGCGCTGGCCCTGCTGGCCGGCGCAGGCTTCGCCCTGTGGCTGGGGGTGTCCTGGCTGCAGGACCACCTGCTCTCGCCCTCCGGGTTCCAGGACACCGCCGCGTCCGTGATCACGGAGACGAGCTTCCAGGACGAGCTGGTCCGCACCCTGCTGGACCGGGCTACTTTCAGCGCCCTGGAGGACAAAGCCACCGGCATCGACGCCGTGGACCGGACGATCGAGTCCATCCGCGAGACGGTGGTGGACTCCGCCCAGTCCTGGCTGACCGCGCCCGAGCAGGAGGGCGCGTGGCTCGCGGTGCTCAACGACACCCACGACGCGAACATCCCCCTGACCCCCTCCGCCGGGCACGCGCCGGACGAGCTCGTGGTGGACGTCAGCGCGCTCGGGGAGGCCGTGAACCGCCAGGTGGAGGACGCCGTGGGCTTCTCCCCGGGCATCGACGAGCAGAACTTCACGGTGACCGTCCCGGGCGTGCACACGGGAGCGGTGGTGGACGCCCTCGTTCAGCTGGCCCAGTGGCGCTACGTCCTGCCGTGGCTCGCGGGCGCGGCCGGGATCGCCGCCGTGGTGGTGTCCCCGCGCCGCTGGCTCGCGCTCGCGGGAGTGGGAGTCGCGGGGGTGGTGTGCACGGGGATCGTGCTCGCCCTGGCGCTCGCGGGCGGACGTGCGGTGGTGGGCGCCGCCACCGTGGACCCGGTGGCGCACCTGGTGACCGAGCAGATCGTCTCGCTGCTGCAGGAGTCCTTCACGCAACGCGGCGTCACCGGCATGATCTGGGCGGGGGTCGTGGCGCTGGCGGGTGTGATCGGCGCCGTGGTGCGTGTCCGTACGGTCACTTACGATAGTGGGCATGTCCACCGTGGTTGACCTCTCTATGCCCACCGTCCCCCGGGTGCGTCGCACTCCCCAGGAGATTGCCGACGCCGCTCCGGTCACCGGGCGCAAGGTGCTCCTGGCAGCGCCGCGCGGCTACTGCGCGGGCGTGGACCGAGCCGTGATCGCCGTGGAGAAGGCCCTGGAGCACTACGGTGCCCCGGTGTACGTGCGCAAGGAGATCGTGCACAACAAGCACGTGGTGCAGACGCTGGAGGAACGCGGAGCCGTGTTCGTGGAGGAGACCGACGAGGTCCCGGAGGGATCGCTCGTGGTGTTCTCCGCCCACGGGGTGTCCCCGGCCGTGGTGCAGTCCGCGCAGGACCGCAACCTCAACACCATCGACGCCACCTGCCCCCTGGTCACCAAGGTGCACCGCGAGGCCGTGCGCTTCGCCAAGAACGACTACGAGATCCTGCTGATCGGCCACGTGGGCCACGAAGAGGTCGAGGGCACGTTCGGGGAGGCCCCCGAGCACATCCAGATCGTGAACTCCCCGGAGGACGTGGACACCCTGGAGGTGCACGACCCCGACAAGGTCGTGTGGCTCTCCCAGACCACCCTGAGCGTGGACGAGACCATGGAGACGGTGAACCGGCTGCGCGCCAAGTTCCCCAACATGATCGACCCGCCCAGCGACGACATCTGCTACGCCACCTCCAACCGCCAGGCTGCGATCAAGGAGATCGCCCCGCAGGCGGACCTGGTGCTGGTCGTCGGTTCGGCGAACTCCTCCAACTCGGTGCGCCTCAAGGAAGTGGCCCTGGAGTACGGGGCCCGGCGCGCAGAGCGTGTGGACTTCGCCAACCAGGTGGACGAGTCCTGGTTCGAGGGCGTGGCCACCGTGGGGCTGACCTCCGGAGCCTCCGTCCCCGAGGTGCTCGTGCAGCAGGTCCTGGACCTGCTCGCGGAGTACGGCTACGGGGAGGTCGAAGAAGTGGTGACCGCCCAGGAGGACATTCTGTTCTCACTGCCCAAGGAGCTGCGCGCCAAGCTCGCGAAGGACGGGGACACCACCCGCGGCCTGGGTGGCCGCGGCACCAAGCCCTCGCGCTGAGACCTGACGCCAAGACCTCGTGCTGAGCGCTGGATCCAGGCCCTCGCGCTGAGCCTGCGCTCCGGGTCTTCTGGCTGAGCCCTGGCACCGCCTCGTCCCCCCGAGCCCTGGCGTCAGGACCTTGCCCTGGGCCGCCGTGCCAGGCCCTTGCCCTGGGCCGCCGTGCCAGGCCCTTGCCCTGGGCAGCGGTCAGTCGTTCACGAACTCCGTGGCCGTGACTGGTCGCGGCACGGACTCCACGGTTCTCGTCTCCAGCGCCTCGGAGTCGGTGGCCGTGGGGTCCAGCTCGGCAATCCTCCGCGCCGAGGGCAGGACCCGGGACTCGAGGGAACCCACCAGCTTGTTGTAGCCGTCCACCGAGCGCCGCAGTGAACCGCCCATGTCGGAGAGGTGCTTGCCCACGGCGCCCATGCGGTCGTAGAGCTCCCGGGACAGCCGGTACAGCTCTCGTGCGTTGTCCGTGAGGGTGGCCTGACGCCAGCTGAACGCCACGGCCTTGAGCGAGGCGAGCAGGGACACCGGGGACACCAGGGCCACGTTCGCACGCGCCGCGTGATCCAGCAGGGAGGCATCCGCATCCAGCGCGGCGGCCAGGGCGGACTCGACCGGCACGAAGCACATCACCAGTTCGGGGGAGTTCTCCTCCGCGGACCAGTACTTCTTGGTGCCCAGGGTGTTCACGTGGGCCCTCAGGGCCTTGGCGTGCGCGGTGAGCAGCTGGGCGCGGCGCTGCTCGTTCTCGGGGGAGCCGTCCGCGGGGACGGCCTGGGCGTCCAGGTAGGAGGACATGGGGGCCTTTGCATCCACCACCACGGTCTGCGCCCCGGGCAGGTTGATCACCATGTCCGGGCGCTGGGTGCCGGACTCCGTGGAGCGCACCGTCTGCTCCGTGAAGTCCACGTGGCGGGTCATGCCGGCGGCCTCCACCACGCGGCGCAGCTGCATCTCACCCCAGGCACCGCGCGCCGTGGTGGAGCGCAGGGAGCCCTCCAGGGAGGTGGTGGCGTGCAACAGCTGCTGGTCCGTGGTGCGGGCCGCCTCCAGGGCCTGGGCCACGGCCCCGAACTGCTGCGCACGGTCCCGCTCCAGCTGGTTCACGTGCCGGCCCACGGAGGAGAGCTGGTCGTTCAGCGGTGCCAGCGCGCGCATGACGTCCTGGTCCTGCACGGCCCGCGCTTCGAGGGACTCCACACGCTGCTCGAGCTGCTCGGCGGCCGCCCGGGCGGAGGCGGCGTCCTGCAGGGCGGCGAGCCGCTGCCCCTGTGCCTCCTCCAGCTCGGTCTCCAGCGCCGTCGACTTCTGGTGGGCCAGCACGTACCCCAGCACCATGCCCACCACGAGGGCGAACAGCGCCCACAACCACCACACCTGAGCCATCACCGAAGCATCCATGCGCTCACCATGACAATTCCGTCCGACACGCATAAGCGTCCCGGTGGAGCTCATCAACGGGTCCGGAAGGCTACAGCCACCCGTTGCGCGCGGCGACGGCCGCCGCCTCGGTCCGGTTGGCGGTTCCGGTCTTGCCAATCGCGGAGGACAGGTGGTTGCGCACCGTGCCCGCGGAGAGGTGCAGGGCCCGCCCGATCTGTCCCGCCGAGGCCCCGTGGGACGCCTCGCGCAGCACGTCCTGCTCCCGCGGGGTCAGGGGATTGGGCCCCGCCAGCAGGGACTTTTCGGCCAGGGCCGGGTCAACCACCCGCAGCCCGGCGTGCACCTTCCGGATGGCCTCCGCGAGCTCCGCAGCGGGGGTGTCTTTGACCACGAAACCGGACGCCCCGGCGTCGAACGCCCGCCGCAGGTAGCCGGGGCGGTCGAACGTGGTGACCATCAGGCAGCGCGTCCCGTGCCCCGCGGCGACGATCCGCTCGGTGGCCTCCAGGCCGGTGAGCCCGGGCATCTCGATGTCCAGCAGGGCCACGTCCACGGGGAGGTCCCCGGCAAGAGCGACCGCCTCGGCGCCGTCCGCTGCCTGGGCCACCACGGTGATGTCCGGTTCCAGGTCCAGCAGGGCGGCCAGTCCGGCGCGCACGAGGGCCTGGTCGTCCGCGATCAGCACTCGGATCTCGGTCATGCCCGCCTCACCTCCACGGTCGTGCCGCCCCGGGGATCCCGCGCGACGGTCACGTCACATCCCGCCGCACGAGCCCGTTCCTTCATGCCGCGGATGCCGTTGCCCTCTCGCAGGCCCGGTTCGGCGGCACCGGTCCCGGAGCGCGTTTCGGTTCCGGAGCACGACGCCGCCGCCTCACCGCGGTCCTCGGCACGCACCGGCCGCTGCGTGTCCGGGCCGACGTGCCCCACCCCGTTCCGGTCGGGCGCATCCGCCGCGGCGTCGTTGGTGCGGGGACGGCTGGTCGAGGGCGCCGCGCCGTCTGGACGAGCGCCGGGCCCGGTCCGCGCGGAGTGGTGAGGGGAGGCACCCGCGGCCCGTGCGCCGTCGTCCGCGATGCGCAGCGACGAACTGGTGACCGTGACGCGGCAGTGCGCGGCGCCCGAATGGCGGACCACGTTGGTCACGGCCTCCCGCAGGATCCATGCGAACGCGGAGCGGGTGGCGGCGTCCAGGGACGGGACCGAGGACGGCAGGTGCGGGGTGATCCCGGCGGCGCGCAGGGCCGCGCGTGCCTGGACGAGTTCGACGCCCAGGTCCAGGTCCCTCAGTTTGCCGACCGTGGAGCGCACATCCGCGAGGGCTTCGCGGGACAGCGCCAGGACGTCGTCGAGCTCGGCGACGGCGCGCTGCGGATCCGTCTCCACGAGCCGCTGGGCGAGCTGGGTCTTGACGGTGATGACCGTGAGGGAGTGGCCCAGGATGTCGTGGACGTCCCGGCCCACGGCTTCGCGCTGCCGGGAGACCTCGAGCTCGCGGGCCAGGCGTTCGTGGGTCTCGGAGCGCTCCACGGCGAAGCGGGAGAACATGATGATCAGCCCGGACGGGACCAGGCCGAACAGCGGCCAGAACCACTGCTGCCGGGGGAGCAGCATGAGCAACGGAAGCAGGGCGGCCACCTCGATCAGGAGCGAGGCCAGGATGCCCTGGCGCAGGGGCAGCCGGAACGCGCACACGGCCACGAAGAACGGCGCCATGTAGGTCATGCCCCACGGGGAGGCCGGCAGCAGCAGGGCGAGCGGCACCAGCAGGACCACGCACCACAGCACGGCGTTGCCCAGCACGCTCAGGCGCGGAACCAGGATGTGCCGGATCCAGGAGAGCGTGTAGAGCCCGGCGAAGAGCACCAGTCCGAGCAGTCCCAGGACCGTGGCCCAGGCCGACTCGTCGCTCTGCAGCAGTGCCGCGGCGGGAATGACGAGGAACACGAGCCAGACGGTGGCGAACAGCAGGTCGGACCAGTCGTGCTCGGGCTCCTCGGTGCGTGGGCGCGGGGCGGTCCGAGTGGGGGTGCTCATCGGCGGCCCGTGGAGGACCGGGCGGCCAGCAGCGCGATGATCCCGAACACGGCGGCCCAGGCCACGGCGTTGACCACGAGCCACAGCAGGCTGTCGGTCTGCGGGGCACCGCCCATGGTGGCCACCTCACCTTCGGTCACGGGATAGCGGGCGATCCCCACGATTCCATACATGGGGGTGAACCGGGCGACGGCCAGCATCCCGCCGGAGAGCGGCATGAACACGTTGCCGAAGAACGCGAACACCACCAGGGCGCCGGAGGCGGCCCCCACGGCGGTGTCCGAGCGGAAGATCAGGCCCGCGGCAAGCCCGTAGAACGCGAAGACCACGGAGACCACCACGCACAGCACGGCGGCCAGCGCCCAGCGCCAGAGATCGTCCATCGAGGCGTTGGTGAACGCCCCCACCAGGAACACGATGACCACGGGCAGCACCGCGATCAGCAGGGCCACCGCCACCTTGGTGGCCGCGTAGCCGCCCGTGCCCATGGGGGTCAGCGCGAGCTGCCGGCCCCAGCCCTGCAGCCGCTCCACGGCGGCGCCGGCGGAGATGGCGGTGGTGGCCGTGACGGCCCCGTACACGGCCATCGACACCATCACGTACGCGGAGACGTTGCCCCCGGGCAGGCGGGCGTCGGACCAGCCCTGCACCGCGCCGAACAGGATGAACAGCACGGCGGGCAGCAGGGCCACGAACACCAGGTTGGGGATCGCGCGGACGTTCCGCAGGACGTCGTGGGCGGTGTAGGTCAGGGACATGACGGTCTCCTCGGGGTCGGGG
>NZ_RCOM01000049.1 GCF_003667225.1 Kocuria rhizophila | reverse complement strand
GTGGCATTCAGCAGGCTCTACCTGGGCTACCACTGGCTCACGGACGTCACCGCTTCGCTGCTGCTGGCGGTGTCGATCCTGGGACTCGTGGTGGGTGTGGACGCGTGGCGCCCCACGGCACGGCGCACCGCCGGGGCTGGGCTCGTCTGAAGCCCTGAAGCCCTGAAGCCCTGAAGCCCGGCCCCCGCGGGTGCCGAGCCTCTGCGGAGACCAGCGGTGAGGCGGCACGACGACGGGCGGCCCCTCGGGGGACCGCCCGCCGTCGTGTGCTCGCCGGGGGCGTGTCAGGTGCCCCGCGCCGAGTCCCGGTGCGCGCGGTACCAGGCCACGGCGTCGTCGAGCCCCGTGGGCAGGTCGATGGACGCGGTCCAGCCCAGCGAGCGCAGGTGCGAGACGTCCATGAGCTTGCGGGGGGTGCCGTCCGGCTTGGACGCGTCCCAGTGCGTGGTCCCGTGGAAGCCCGTGGCGGTGGCCATGAGGTCTGCAAGTTCCCTGATCGTCACGTCCTGTCCCGTTCCGACGTTGATCTGCTGGGGGCCGTCGTAGTGCTCCATGAGGAACAGGCACGCCGAGGCGAGGTCGTCCACGTGGAGGAACTCGCGGCGCGGTGACCCGGAACCCCAGTTGGTGATCTCCGTGTCGCCGTCCCGCACCGCCTGGTCGTAGCGGCGGATCATGGCCGGGAGCACGTGCGAGCCGGTGGGGGAGAAGTTGTCCCCGGGCCCGTACAGGTTGGTGGGCATGGCCGAGATCCAGGGCAGCCCGTACTGGCGGCGCACCGACTGCACGTGCAGGATGCCCGCGATCTTGGCGATCGCGTAGGCGTCGTTGGTGGGCTCCAGGTAGCCGGTCAGCAGCGCATCTTCCCGCAGCGGCTGCTCCGCGAGCTTGGGGTAGATGCAGGACGAGCCCAGGAACAGGACCCGTTCCACGTCCACCGCGCGCGCGGCGTCCAGGAGGTTGAGCTGGATGCGCAGGTTGTCGGAGAGGAAGTCCACCGGGCGGGTGCTGTTCGCCCCGATGCCGCCGACCTTGGCCGCCGCGAGCACCATGTACTGGGGCTTCTGCTCCGCCATGAAGGCCTCGACCGCCTCGCGGTCCCGCAGGTCCAGCTCCGCGGACGTGGCGCCCACCAGGTTCTCGAACCCTGCGGACTCCAGGTGCCGCCAGATGGCGGAGCCCACGAGGCCCCGGTGCCCGGCCACGTAGAACGGTGCCGAGCGGTCCAGGGGCCCCGGCGTGTAGCGGACGTCGTCCGTGGTGCGGGCGTCGGCCGGATCGCTGACGGTGCGGGGCCAGTCGGCACCCGGTGCGGTGGCGTCCACAATCTCCTCCTCGTGCAGTTCGGTGCTCATGCGGCCTTCCCCGGGGCCCAGATGTGCTGGGAGACGGTGTCGATCCACGGGGTGCCCGCGCACTCGAGGGCCGCGCGGTCCGCGTCCACCATGATGCGGGCGAGTTCGGGGGCGTGCACGGTGGCCTTCCACCCGAGCTTCTCCTCGGCCTTGGACGGATCACCGATCAGGGCGTCCACCTCGGTGGGACGCAGGTAGCGCTCGTCGAAGCGCACGTGCTTCTCCCAGTCCAGCCCGGCGTGCTCGAACGAGGTCTCGAGGAACTCGCGCACCGTGCTGGGCCGGCCGGTGGCCAGCACGAAGTCCTCGGGCTCGTCCACCTGCAGCATGCGCCACATGCCCTCCACGTACTCGGCGGCGTAGCCCCAGTCGCGGATGGCATCCAGGTTGCCCATGTACAGGTGCTCCTGCTTGCCCGCGGCGATCGCGGCCACGGCGCGCGTGATCTTGCGGGTCACGAAGGTCTCGCCGCGGCGCGGGGACTCGTGGTTGAAGAGGATCCCGTTCACCGCGAACATGTCGTACGCCTCGCGGTAGTTCTTGGTGATCCAGTACGAGTAGATCTTGGCCGCGCCGTACGGCGAGCGCGGGTAGAACGGGGTGTTCTCGTCCTGCGGGGGCGGCGTGGCGCCGAACAGTTCTGATGTGGAGGCCTGGTAGAAACGGCACTTCACGCCGGCGCGGCGCACGGCCTCGAGCAGCCGCACGGTGCCCAGCCCGGTGGTGTCACCGGTGTGCTCGGGCTCGTCGAAGGACACGCGCACGTGGGACTGCGCGGCCAGGTTGTAGACCTCGTCCGGGTCGATCTCCCCCATGAGGGTGACCAGCCGTGCCGCGTCCGAGAGGTCCCCGTAGTGCAGGAACAGCTGCGCGTCCGGGTTGTGGGGGTCCTGGTACAGGTGGTCGATCCGGGACGTGTTGAACGTGGACGCGCGGCGGATCAGGCCGTGGACCTCGTAGCCCTTGGACAGCAGCAGCTCCGCGAGGTACGAGCCGTCCTGGCCGGTGATGCCGGTGATGAGTGCTTTCTTCTGGTTCATGGTGGTCTCTCCCCTGGTGGATCAGTGCGGTGGGCCGGTGCGGCCCGGTGTGTCAGGAATGGGCGGTGACGGGTGCCCTGTGCTCCGCTGCGATGCCCGGGCGCAGCTTGTGCAGGGCGGTGGTGAAGGAGCGCACGGCGGCACCGCGGCTCAGCACGTCACGGACGTAGCCGCGTCCGCCCCGGTGGGTGGCGCCCCCGGTGGTGATCCACTCCTCGTGCAGTGTCATGGCCCCCGCCACGAGCGCCTCGGGATCACCGGGTTCCACACGGATGCCCGCGTCCGCCGCCGCCAGCTCCGCGGCGGAGGGGCCCTCGGCCTCGACGGCCGCGAGGACGGGGCGGTCAGCCGTGAAGTAGCTGGTCAGTTTGCTGGGCACGCACATCTCGGTGAGCCCGGGACGCTCGTTGACCAGCAGGATGTCCGCGGCCCGCAGCAGCCCGGCGTACGTGTCGTTGTCCACGCTGGGCAGCACCTCGAAGCGCGGGGTGCGTTCCGCGAGCGCCTCGAGCTGCGGGCGCTGGTGCCCGCCGCCCACGAGCACGAACCGCAGCGGCGCACCCGTGCGCTCGGCCACCTGTGCGGCGGCAGCCACGTTGCCGAGGTCCTGCTTGGCGCCCATGTTGCCGGTGTGCAGCACCACCACGTCCTCCGGCTCCCAGCGGAAGCGCCGCCGCAGGGCCGCGGTGTCCACGCTGGGTGCCTCGGAGATGTGGGTCCAGTTGCGCACGGTGGTCACCCTGTCCGCCGCCACTCCCATGTGGCGGCGGAGGTACTCGGAGAACCGGTCGTGGATCACGACGACGCCGTCGCACGAGCGCAGGAACGTCCCCTCCACCGCTCGCATCAGGCGCGTGACCGGTCCACTGGCCGCGCCCGTCTCCGAGAGGCCAGCCGTGTAGATGTCGTGGACCCAGGCGACCACCGGGGTCCGGGTCAACGCCGCGCGCACCCGCACGATCGCGGAGGCGAACAGCGCCGGCGTGACGACCACGACGACGTCCGGGTCCCCCCATGCGGCGGTGGCAGCGCGCAGGCCGAAGACGACCTCCATGCCCAACCGGCGCAGCTGCCCGGCGTCGTGCGGCACGGGGTGTGGCACGCGGAGCACCGGCACTCCGTCGATGACCTCGTACCCGTCACCGCGCTTCGGATACCCCTCGTGGATGCTCCACTGCGGGTAGTGCGGCAGGCCGGTGATGACGTCGGTGTCCCACCCGGCATCGCGTAGCGCCCGGGCCATGCCCGCGGTGTACGGAGCGATGCCCGTGTGCTCCGGTGAATAGTTGAGACCTACGATCAGGACGCGTGGTGCCACGCTCTCTCCTCCCCCTGAAGAGCAGGGGCGCCGCCCCTGCTCTCCCCCAGTTGCGGTGGGCCTCCCCAGGCCCACCTGCCGCTTCCCGTGACGGTTCACGGGGAACGGCGGTCGGTGCCGATGCTCGTTCTCTCCCTGGAACACCGGCGTTTGCCATCATAATCACGCTGCCAAGTATTCGACTCCGCAATGACGACAATTCTGTGTGGGCCCATGTAGGTACAACCCGGTAAATGCGCTGGTCGGACCGGGGAAAATAGTCGCTTCAATGGAAAACCACACATTAGGGGACATTGTTTCCCTGCCCGCTGATGCGTGCCCTGGCTATGCTTTGTGAGTGCAAACCTGCACGGCATCCGCGGGGGCAATGCGGTGCTCGGGGCAGGGACACGCCGTCGGCGGTGGGGAACACACCGGCAGAACGGCGCTCGTCGTGGCGGCGGGGGCAGAGCAACGGTGTACGGCTGAGGTGCATCCGGAGCAGAACTGGGGAGAATTCATGCGTATTGCCGGGCAGGCAAGTTTTTTGACGGGGGAAGACCACACCATTCACGCGTGGGTCCACGGACCGCAGAGCGGTCAGGTGCGCGGCGCCGTCGTCGTGGCGCCCGCACTGGCACGCGAGGAAGTGGTCAGCCACCGCAGCATGCGGCTGGTTGCGGCGCGGGCGGCGCAGGCGGGCTGGCTGGTCGTCCGAATGGCCTGGAGCGGGACCTCGGAGTCGGGTGAGCGCCCGCCCGGGAGCGACCCCGTGCAGGTGTGGCACCGGGACCTCGCGGTGGCGTACGGCGCCGCCCGGGAGCTCGTGGGCCCGGAGCTGCCGGTCCACGGGATCGGGCTGCGCATCGGGGCGTCGGTGCTGGCAACCTCCGAGCTGCCGTTCGAGAAGCGGCTGCTGTGGGAGCCGGTCTCCGGGGCCGTGTACATGCGCCAGTACACCGGGCTGCGCCGCGCCAGCGGACTCGACCTGCCGCCGGAGGTGGACTCCGGCGTGGAGATTGGCGGAGCGCACTTCACGGAGGCGGAGGCCGCCGCCATCCGCGCGCTCCCGGATCCCCGCAAACTCGCAACTCCCGGGCTCGAGCCGGTGCGCGAGGAGGACCGCGCGGTGGCCAAGAAGCTCTACGGGGTGGCGGCGATCTACGCGAAGTCCAGCCCGGAGGCGATCGCCTCGCTCGTGGCCCGCCTGGACGGCCCCCAGGAGGATGCCTCCGAGCGGGCGGACGTGAGCTCCTGGCAGCCACGGACCACCGCGCGATTCCACGTGGCCGAGTTCGGGGTGGACGTCGTCGAGGAGCTCCTCGAGCTCGGGGAGGATCTGCTGCCTGCCTCCTACACCCATCCCGTGGGCCGCGACGGGACCGGTGTCGGCGCCGTTCTGCTGGCTCCGCCCTCCGCGGACCCCAAGGACGGCCCCACGGGTCTGTGGACCGTGCAGGCCCGTCGGCTCGCGGCCCGCGGCGTGCCCGCCATCCGCGTGGAGCGTCACCACTGCGGTGACGCGGCCGGTCTGGACGAGCTCAAGGACATCAACCCCTACACCGGGCAGGGCGTCGCGGACCTGGACCTGGGCGCCGCCTGGCTGAAGGAGCGCACGGGGGAGGAGATCACGGGTGTCGGCCTGTGCGTGGGGGGCTGGCTCGTGGCCATGGCCCCGCCCACGAGTGCCATGACCAGCCGCGTGGTGCTCAACAACGTGGCATGGCGTGCCGGGGAGACGTACTACGACAAGCTCTACCGCAACTGGGACGTGGACGCCGTGCTGGAGCAGCTGCGGACCATGGCCGATGTGGAGGTCAACGCCAGCTGGCGCACCCGGGCCAAGAACAGAGTGCGTCGCCGCATGCCGTACCCGGTGTGGCTCGCGCTGGGCAGGCGCAACATCCCGAACGTCCCCGAAGTGGTCATGGAGTACGCCTCGCGAAGTGCCGAGGTCCTGTTCTGCTTCGGTCCCGAGGACGGCCTGCTGTTCCGGCAGGAGCGCGGGGAGGAGGGCCTGGCCCGGCTCACCCGTCAGGGGCGGCGGATCCGGGTGGCCCAGGTTCCTGCGCTCGACCACTCGCTCCAGGCGTGCGCCTCACGCCGCACCGCACTGCAGATCGTGGACGCGGCGCTCGGGCTGAGCGCCTTCCCCCAGGAGGAGGTGGCGCCGTGCGCCGTGTGAGAAGAGACCGCAGCACCGCGCGCACCGCCTCGGCGCGGGTCGTCGCCGGCTGCGCCGCAGCCGCACTGCTGCTCACCGGCTGCGGTGGGGGCGACACACCGGACGCCACCACCGGCACGAGCTCGATCGCGGGGTTCGACGCCCAGGCGGTGGAGCAGGTGGGCTTCCAGGACCCCGAGGCGATCACCACGCAGGACCACGGGATCACGGTCACCTCTGCGCGGGGTCTCTCCCCGCGTGCGGTGGAGCTCGGGGTCAGCACCGACGCCGTGTCCCCGGAGGCGCCCGGCGGACGCAACTCGCTCGTGGTGATCACCCCGGAGGGCTACGACCCCGCCAAGAAGTACCCGGTGGTCTACATGCTGCCGGGCAGCGGAGCGGTCGACGCCCCTGCCCTGCAGTGGTACGAGGCGGGCCAGGCGGAGCAGGTCACCCAGGGCCTGCCGGTGATCACGGTGATCGTCAGCGGCGGCAAGCAGGGGTGGTACACCGACTGGGCCACGCAGGACGAGCTGACGCAGAACTGGGAGACCTTCCACCTGGAGCAGGTGGTCCCGTGGGTGGACTCCCACCTCTCCACCGCAACGGACCGGGAGCACCGGCTGGTGATGGGCAACTCCATGGGAGGCTACGGGGCCGTCCGCTACGCCGAGGACCGCCCGGACCTCTTCGGGGAGGCCGTGAGCTTGTCCGGGGTCCTGGACCTGTCCTCCAAGGACGTGCGCCAGAACTTCTCGGCCGCGTCCCACGAGTCCACGGGGCAGTGGGAGGCGGTGTTCGGTGACGGGGACTTCACCACCGAGGAGCAGTGGAAGGCCCACGACCCCATGACGCACAGCGCGTCGCTCAAGGGCGTCCACGTGCAGCTCTTCGCGGGGCAGGGCAACGGCGCGGACGGGGACATCGAGCCCGCTCTGCGGGACACCACCGCCACGTTCGCGCGGGAGCTCGACACCCGCGGCGTCCCCTACCAGTACACGGAGTACGGACAGGTGGGTGAGTGCGACGGCGGACACGTGTTCCAGTGCTGGCGCCCCGCCGCCGTCGTCGCCCTGGGCCGGTGGTCCGAGCGCGTGGGGATCGAGCGCACCGCGGGCGAGCCGTCGGTCGCCCCCGAGTTCAAGGCGGTCACCTCCGGGGAGGGGTCGTGAGCGCCGCGCACGACGCCGCCCGCGGGGCTCGCGTGGGCTGCGACCTGCAGGGTGTCGCACCGGTCGCGGAGGCCCTCGCCCAGCGGGGCGAACGCTACCTGCGCGCGGTGTTCGCGCCGGAGGAGATCGCGGAGCTCACGAGCTTGTCCGAGCTTCCGGCCGCGGAGTCCGTGGCCGGGCGGTTCGCCGCCAAGGAGGCCGTGCGGAAGGTGCTGCGCCCCGGGGTCGAGGACGCCGTGGCGTGGCCCCAGATCATGATCCGCACCGGGCCCGGGGGCGTTCCCGAGGTGCGGCTGCGGGGGACCGCCGCGCGGCTCGCGGAGCGTGGCGGGGTGCGGGACTGGAGCGTGAGCACATCGCACGACGCAGGTTTCGCCATGGCCGTGGCGTGCGCCACGGCGCCCTGACAGCACCCGTCGAAGACCACAAGATCACCGCTGGGACCGCAGAGAGGGCGGTACCGCGGAGCACGAGAAGCATCAGATCAACCGAAAGAGGTTCACACCATGGATTCCACCGCCATCGAGACCACCGTCCGCTCCGTCCTGGCGGACCAGGGCAAGCTCTCCGAGGATGCCCAGAGCATCGCCGTGGACGCGGACCTGTACCGCGCCGGGATGACCTCGCACGCGTCGGTGAACGTGATGCTCGGGCTGGAGGACGAGTTCGACATCGAGTTCCCCGAGGAACGCCTGACCAAGGCCACGTTCACGTCCGTCCAGTCCATCACCGAGGCCGTGGAGGCGATCCAGAATGACTGAGACCACTGTCCTGAGCGACACCCCCCGCGCGCAGCGGGAGGAACCGGAGAACGAGGACCGCACGCAGCGCAACGCCGCCCGCGCGGAGGCCGTGGCCGCGGTGGCCCGCGAGTTCGCGGCCGCCGTGGACGAGGAGGGTCGTTTCCCCCGGGAGGCGATCGACGAGGCCCGCGCGCAGGGACTGCTGGGCGCGCCCATGGCCGAGGCGGACGGAGGGCTGGGGTGGAGCATCACCGAGCTGTGCCGCATGCTGGAGCGCGTGGGGCGTGAGTGCACCTCCACCGCCATGATCCTGGCCATGCACCACTCGCAGACGCTGTGCCTGACCCGGCACGCGGACACGGAGTACCTGCGCGAGTTCACCCGCCGGGTGGCCACCGAGGGTCTGCTGCTGGCCTCGGCCACCACCGAGGTGAACATCGGCGGCAACACCCGCTCGTCCACGTGCGCGGTGCGTCCGGCCGGCGACGGCCGCGTGCACCTGCACAAGACGTGCCCCGTGATCTCCTACGGCGCGTACGCGGACGCCATCCTGGTGACGGCCCGTGCGAGCGAGGAGGCGGCGTCGAGCGACCAGGTGCTGCTCGTGGTCGAGGCCGCGGACCTGCAGCTCGAGCGCCAGCGCGGCTGGGACGCCCTGGGGATGCGGGGCACGTGCTCCGAATCATTCGAGCTGGACGCCACCACCCGTGCCGACGCCGTGTTCACGGCACTGTTCGAGACCATCTCCGCGCAGACCATGCTGCCCGGCGCGCACTGCCTCTGGGCTTCCGCGTGGCTCGGCATGGCCACCCAGGCCGGGCTGACCGCCCGCTCCGTGGTGCAGAAGGCCGCGCGCAAGACCCCGGGAACCACTCCGCCGTCGGCCCTGCGCCTGGCCGAGCTGGAAGTCCAGCTGCAGGCCATGACGGACGTGGTCCGTGCCTCCGTGGCACGCTATGAGGCCGCGTACGACGATCCCGCCGCGTGCGAGTCCATGCAGTTCGCGATCGCCATGAACACCCTGAAGGTCTCCGGCGCGGAGGCCGTGCGGCAGATCGTGGGGGACGCCCTGGTGATCGTGGGGATCACCGGATTCGCGAACCACTCGCCCGTGAGCCTGGCCCGGCTGTACCGGGACAGCATCGGACCGTCCGTCATGGTCAACAACGACCGCATCCTGCAGCACACCGCCACCATGCAACTCGTCTCGAGGGGACAACGATGACCATCATGGACACCCATCAGGACCTCGCCACCCAGCAGGACACGTTCCGTGCCGGACTCGAGGCCAACGACTGGCTGCTGCCCACCCTGGGCGACGGCGTCACGGGCCTGGGCCCGCAGGCCGAGGACGTGGTGCAGGGCATCGCGGCCGCCGCCCGGAAGATCGCTGGGGAGCTCTCGCCGGAGGCGGGAACCCGCCGGCTGCGCTTCCCGCCGGTCAACGGTACGCGGCTGCTGGAGCGCACCGACTACGTGGCGTCCTTCCCGCAGCTGCTGGGCACGATCTCCGCGTTCGAGGGGGACAACAAGGCCCACCGTCAGCTGCTCGCCACGTACGAGGACAAGGGCGACTGGTCCTCCCAGCTCACCCCGGCCGGCCACGCGCTGGTCCCGGCCGTGTGCCACCCGCTGTACGCGTACCTGGAAGGCTCGCAGGTGGACGGCACCGTGTTCGAGCTGATGGGCGAGTGCTACCGCCACGAGCCCAGCCCGGACCCCATGCGCTTCGTGACGTTCCGGATGTTCGAGGCGGTGCGGATCGGCACGCCCCAGCAGGCGCAGGAGCACCGCGAGAGGTGGCTCGCGGCGGGCACCGAGCTGCTGCGCGCGCTGGGGCTCACCGTGGAGGCGGACACCGCGAACGACCCGTTCTTCGGTCGCGCGGGCAAGCTGCTCAGCGCGGGTCAGCGCGAGGCGCAGCTGAAGTTCGAGATCCTCACGGAGGTCTACCCGGGCCACCCCACGGCGATCGCGTCCGCAAACCTCCACGAGGACCACTTCGGTGAGGCCTTCAGCATGCACACGGCCGACGGCGCCGTGGCCCACTCCGCGTGCTTCGGCTTCGGTTTGGAGCGTGTGGCGCTGGCTCTGGCCTCCGTCCACGGCTTCGACGTGGCCGCGTGGCCGGCCTCCGTGCGCCAGGAGCTGGGTCTGTCATGACCACCGTGACCGAGAACCTCGGTGGCCCGGCGGGGCGGGAGGTCGCCGAGGCACCGTTCGGCACCGACGTCCTGGCGGTGCGGGGGTGCGAGTCGCTCACCGCGGCGAACGCCCCCCGCTCCGCGCTGCACGATCCTGCGGAGCCGTGGTCACCCACCAACTGCTACATGGACGTGTGGATCGGGCTCACCACGGTCCTCGGGCTGGACCCGGTCCCCATGCTGGGGGCCGCGTTCAGCGCGGACTTCCTGGGTGACCAGTGGGAGTTCCTCAAGCCCCGCCAGGAGGACATCGAGGCCCTCTACGGGCTGACCGTGGGGGAGTACGACACGTGGCGCCCGCTGGGCGAGCACCTGCAGCGCGCCATGTCCCGAGGGGACGCCCTGGTGGTGGAGGTGGATGCGTTCCACCTCCCGGACACCGCGGGCGTCTCCTACGGCGCGGCCCACACCAAGACGTCCATCGTGCCGCTGCGGCTGGACCCCGTGGCGGGGGAGCTCGTGTACCTGCACAACGACGGCGTGCACGTGCTCTCCGGGGAGGACCTGGAGAACACGCTGGGCCCGGGGGCACGCGCCGGCGCGGTGCCGTTCCCGTACGTGGAGCTCGTGCGGACGCAGGACGTGCACCGGCTCGAGCCGCGCGAGCTCTGGCAGTGCGCCACGGGGCTGGCGCGGGCCCACGTCCGCCGGGCCCCGGACACGAGTCCGGCCCAGCGGCTCGTGGCCGCCATCCGCGCGGAGCTGCCCGCGCTCGCCGGGCGCGGCATGGACTACTTCCACGTCTACTCCTTCGCCACCACGCGCCAGGCCGGCCTCACGGCGGGGCTCGCGGCCCACGCGTGCCGCTACCTCGCCGAGGGAGCGGAGCAGTGGCCGAGCGACCTCGACGTCCTGCAGCTGCGGGCCGCCGCGGAGTCCCTGGACGCGGCCGCGGCCGCCGCCAAGACCCTGCAGTTCCAGCTGGCCCGGGCGGCGTCGGGCCGCACCCCGCGGGTGGACGCGTCCGCGCAGGCCTTCGTCTCCGGCTACGACACCGGGATGGGGAGCGTGCGGGACGCCGTGGGCATGGGCGAGTGATGCCTGCCGCGCAGGACGTCCTGGCCCGGGCCACGTGGACGCTGCACCGCGTGGACCCGGCCGCTGAGACGGATGCTCCCCACGGGGTGGCCGCCACGCCGGGGGAGGACGTCCTGCCCGGCGAGGCGGTTCCGGCCCCGGAGAACGATTCGGCCGCGTGGGCCGCGGTGCTGACGCGGGGCGTCGCGGCGCGTGTCCCGGGCACCGTGACCGGTGCGCTGCGCGATGCGCTCGGTGCGCAGGCCGTGGACCAGATCCTGCGCTCGGGTGCGCCCGACGCCGTGTGGGAGTACCGCACCTGCCTCACCACCGCGGGCGGCCCCCACCGCTTCACCTCGACGGGCGTGGCCACCGTGGCCCGCCTGCTCGTGGCCGGGGAGGAGGTCCACGCCTCGGACACGGCCTTCCTGCCGTGGGACGTCACGGTGGAGCTGCCGCCCGGCCGGTGCGACATCACTCTCCGGCTGCTGCCGCTGAGCACTGTCCCGGTACCGCGGAAGCCGCGCGCCCGCTGGCTCTCGCCGCTGGTCCCCGACCGCTCGGTGCGCTGGCGCCGCACCCCTCTCGTGGGCTCGATCGACTGGCCGGGAGCCCGTCCCGTGATCGGTCCGTGGGGCGGGCTGAGCGCCCGTCCGGTCTCCGCACTCGACGCCGCCCTCCCGCAAGCGCCGGGCACGGACGACGAGGCCGCCGCAGCGAGGGGTACCGAACCCGTGATCGGACCGTGGGGCGGTCCGCGCGCCCGTCCGGTCGGCGCGCCCCACGTCACACTCCGGGACGAGCCGGGCCCTGGCGACGACGCCGCCTCCGCACCCGCGGCTGCACGCGCGCTGCCAGCGGAGCCGTTCGCGGTGCGCACCCTCGTGGACGAGCACGGTGACGGGGTGGTGGGCGTGCGGTGCGCCGTGGCGGACCTGCTGAGGGGACGCGAGGCAGCCCGCGTGCGCGTGGAGGTCGCGGCGGTAGGAGACACCGCCGACGCCCCGGTGTCCTGCGAGCAGGAGGTCTCGACGGCGGACGCCGACAGCGACGGATGCATCACCCTGCGGCTCACGGTGCCCCGACCCCAGCTGTGGTGGCCCCACGGCATGGGCCGGCAGTCCCGCTACACGGTGCGGGTGCGTGCCGCGGGCGCGGAGCACACGGCCACCGTGGGTTTCCGCACGGTGGAGGCCGAACCCCGCGATGCCGAGCACCGCGGACTGGCCCTGACGATCAACCGCATTCCGTTGTTCGTGCGCGGTGCGGTGTGGACGGGTGCCGACCCGTACGAGGTGGCGGCATCCCCCGAGTGCGTTCGTGCGGTCCTCGCGCGGCTGCGGGACGCGGGCACCACCATGGTCCGCATCCCGGGAACCGGCTGCTACGAGAGGGAGGAGTTCCACCGGGCGTGCGACGAGCTGGGAATCCTGGTATGGCAGGACGTGGCTCTCGGTCCCCTGGACCCTCCGGACGAGCCGATCTGGCGCGCGGGGCTGCGCGCCGAGGTGGGTGCCCTGGCGTCCCGGCTGGCCGCGCACCCCTCCACGGCGGTGCTCTCCGGCGGCACGGAGGTCATCCAGGCGCCGGTGCTCGCGGGGCGGCCCGCCGAGCAGTGGACTCCGCCGGTGCTGGTGCGGGACATCCCCACAGCGGTGGGGGAGGTGGGGGCGGACGTGGTCGTCGTACCGTCCTCACCGTGCTCGGACGCTGACCTGGACGCGGCGCGCCACGCCCAGGAGGCCGCCCGGCAGCGGGCGCACAGGCTCTGGTTCCCGTCCCTGCCCGCTGCCGGCGGGCGGGAGGGCGGCCGGGCGCCGTCGCGCGCGGCCACCTCGATAACCGCGGTGGTCGCCGCCCAGGGCACGACGAGCGGAACAGCGGCCTCGCGCGGGCCCGGCCCGTCGGGCGGGACGGCGCCAGCGGTGGCAGCACGGGCGAACAGCGCGGATCGCGTCCCGACGGCGCAGGCGGCGGCGTCGTCGGTGGAACGTCCGGTGTGCTCCCCGGTGGACGCGGCGGACGGCGTCTGCCACTACTTCGGCGTGGGGGCGTACGGGCGTCCGGTCGAGGACGCCGTGACCCGCGGGGTGCGCTTCGCCGCGGAGTCCCTCGCCTTCGCGGTGCCTCCCGAACCGGCCGTGGTGCGGGCCCAGTTCGGCACGGACGCGCCGCTGGACGGCACCGGCTCCGCCCACGCCTGGCGGCAGGGTCTGGCCCACGATCCCGGCGCCGGGTGGACCTTCGAGGACACCACGCGGCTCTACGTCCACCGGCTCTTCCTGGACCGGGACAGCGATCCCGACGCGGGCCTCGCGCGTCCCGCACGGCCGGCACCGCAGGGCGCCCCGGCGGACCACGGCGCGCGGCTTGATCTGGAGCGTGCCGCCCTCGCCCACGTGTTCCAGCGGACCTTCGCGCAGTGGCGCGCGGCCACGTCCGCGTGCCGGGGAGCTCTCGTGCTCTCGGCGATGTCCACGGCACCCGGGGCGGGGTGGGGCGTGCTGGACGTGACCGGCCGGCCCACCGCCGCGTGGTACGGGATGCGGCGGGCGTGCGCGCCCGTGGCCCTGTGCTTCGTGCCCGCGGGCGGGGACGGCCTGCCCCTGCACGTCTTCAACGACGCCGCCCACCCCCTCACCGCGACCGTGCGGCTGACCGTGGCCACGGTCCGCGGGGGCTGCCAGGCGCCGCTGGAGGTCCCCGTGGAGGTGCCCGCGCACGGCGAGTACACGCTGCGCGCGGACCTCGCGGACGGCACGTTCCGGGACCTGGACCACGCCTACGGCTTCGGGGAGCGCGCGTACGAGGCGGTCTCCGCCGTGCTGCTCGACGACGCCGGCCGCGTGCTCGCGCGGGACACGCACCTCAGCGGCGGGCCCCGCAGGGACGCCCCCGGTGACCCGGACCTCGCCGCACGGTGGGAGCGTGCGGAGGACGGTGCCTGGCGGGTCGCGGTCACGGCCACGGGGCTGGCCCGGTTCGTGGCGCTGGACCTCCCAGCCTCCGGCGCGTTCTCGGCGGGGGGGGCGGGGGCCGAGGACGGCTACGTGCACGTGCTGCCCGGTGAGACGGCGCACCTGCCGGTGCGCGGTGCCGTCACGGCTGCCGTGCGGCGGGACGCACGCGTGCGGGCACTGGGTGCCATGCCCGTGGTCGTGGAGGGCGGCTGAGGCCGCCCGGTGGGGGCGGCGCTCGTCGGGCGGCGGTGCTTACGGCGGAGACCGCGGAACCGCCCCAAGTCCGTGGGCGCTCCGGGGTGATCTCCACGGCCTTGAGCCGCTTGCAGGGGACCGCCCCGCGTCCGGGGACGCTCTCAGGAAGCTCATGCCGCACGGCGCCCGGAGCCCGTCCGGACATGCCCCGCAGTGCCCGAACGGCGGAACCCTGCAGGGTCCCGCCGTTCGTTGTCTGCGCGTCCGGCGCGGGCGGTGGTGCCGCCCGCGCCCCGGTCAGTGCCCAGTGGGCCCCAGCGCCGTGGTCTCGTCCACGATGTAGCGGGCCAGGGTGTCCCGGGAGGCCGTGGCGAACACCGAGTGGTCCAGCGGCTCCAGCAGCACCAGGGCGGACCGCCCGTCCTGCTGCGCGGCGGTGACGTGGCAGTGCGCGGCGTCGGCGGGCCCGAAGACCGCCTTGACGGTGAGACCCGGAATCCGGGCCAGCCGCCGCAGCGCGGGCTGCGGGACGTCGATGATGCCCACGGTGGCGGCGAGCGAGTTGATCCCGGGCGACGCCGCGTGGGCCCTGGCCCGCGTGCCGCGCACCACGGTCCGGCCCACGCTGCCCGCGCGGGAGATGAGCACCCGTCCCGGCGAACGGGGGGCGGGTGCGCCCTGCTCCGGGGCGGCCTCGGGCGCGGGTGACTCCTCCCCCGGGAGCCGGGGTGCCAGGGGCCCGCTGCGCAGACCCTGGCGCCAGTACCGCCACGGCTCCCGCTGCCACGCCACGTTGTTGACCACGTGCAAGGTCAGCCGCTCGGCGACCGCCCGCGGAAGCTCCGGGGCCGCCGCCACGAGTCCCCACGCGCCCAGGCAGATGCCCGCCGCCGTGAGAGGCCCGTCCGTGAGGTCCGCGAGCCGCGTGACGAGTTCGCGGCACTCCACCACGGTGTGCCGGGCGTAGGGGTTCGAGTTGCGGGCCAGGGTGGCGTCCACCAGCTCGCCGGTGTCCGTGCGCTCGGCCAGCAGGCACACGGCACCGCGACCCGAGGACAGAAGCGCGGTGCGCAACCACAGCCCGCTCGCGGTCTCCATGGCGTCCGAACCAGGGGAGACCAGGGCGAGGCCCGGTGCCTCGGCCGCCCGCTCCACGGGTTCCGTGAGGATCGCGGGGCGCTCGCCGTGTCCCACGGTGGCGCGGGACACACGGACCGCGGTGCCGTGGACGTCCAGTGTGAGGCACCGGACGGGTTCGCCCCCGGCGTCGTCCTGCCGGGTGGACGCACCGCGCGCCGGCGCGTGCTCGGCCAGTGCTCGGGTCACCGTGCTCGTCAGACCCTCCGGCACCGTGGCTGCTCGGGGGTGGACGTCGAGGGGGAGGGGACCGGTGAGATCCTCGCCGAGCACCCGGAGGCCTCGTGCGGCATCCTCCGCAGGGGCGGGCACGGCCTTCACTGCTGAGGCGCCCTCAGAGGTCAGCTGCAGGTCCAGCAGCTCCGTTCCCTCCGTGACGCGCGGGGGCAGGTCCGCGCCGGCCATCCGCCGCAGCGCACTCTGGTGGCGCAGCCACTGCTTCCCGGACACGGGGGCCAGCAGGATCCGCTGGGCCCAGCCGTGGTCCTCGTCCGCGGCCATGAGAGCCCCCGCCACGCTGAAGGCCACACCGTGCACCGGGTGCCCGCCGCCCGCCCACTCCCGCACCGCGCGCACGTCCTCGGCCCAGCACCGGGCGTCGCAGGCCTCGTCCAGGCAGGGGCTCTGCCCGGTCCCGGACCAGTCGAACCGCACCACTCGCCAGCCGTCCGCCGCGAGAGCCCGCGCCGTGTGGAGCACCGTGCGGGTCATCGTGACCCGTTCCCGGCCCGGAGGGGCGGCCACCACGACCGTGGCACCGCGCGCGGGGGCCGAGGGCTCGTGGACGTCCACCGCGAGCCAGCGCTCCCCTGCAGGGATCCAGCCGTGGCCCACGCCCTCGTCCGGGCTGCTCGCGCGGGCGGTGGCTGCGCGGGACGACGTGCCGATCATGGACCGCAACGGGCGGCCCGGACCTGAGAAGCTGAACAATGAACTCTCCCCCGAAAGACGTGCGGCGCTGCGCCCCGTGGGCGTCCACCGTCTCTCCCCTGAGCGGTGCCGCGGGCGCCACGCCGTGTGTACTGTGCCAGCCTAACTTCCCCGCCCCGGCCCGGGCCCGGGAGCACTCGCCCACACTTTGGTGGAGTGGTCCCCCGAAGTGGGGTCAGGCCGGATGGGAACGAGCAGTCACCGGATGGCGCGGGTAATTCTTCTGCGCCCCCTGGCCTAGGATCGCGGCCAGGACGCGGTGCCCAGACCGGGAGGTTCCCGGGGCGCCAGAACAGCTTGAGCGCGGCCGGTCGGCGGAAGCCGCCATGTGCCCGGGACGGAGACCATATGAAGCACTACGACTCGTCGCGGCGGCCCGCCGAGTACCGGCACCCGCCCGAGAAGGTCCAGGACCGGCGGTCCGGGCTCGGGATGGACATGGTGGAGAACGTCTTCTTCGGCATCGTGATGGTGCTGGTCTTCGTGTTCGCGGTGGTGATCCTGCGCAGTGTGGACGACGGGTGGACGCTGCTGGGCTACAGCATCGTCTTCTGGGGGATCATGGCGTACCTGGCGCTTCCCCGGCTGCACCGCACGCTCACGGCCATCTACGTGCCCTCCTACTTCATCGGGCGCACCGTGACCCCGGACGGGCTGCTCGGAGATCCCGTGAACCTCGCGGTCAACGGTTCACGGGATCAGATCCACACGGCCATGCGGGCGGCCGGGTGGACGCTCGCGGATCCCATCACGATCGGGTCGAGCTGGGGGATCGTGAAGTCGTCCGTTACCCGCAAGAGCTATCCCGAGGCGCCGGTGAGCCCCCTGCTGCTGTTCGGGAAGGTCCAGGAGTTCGCGTACCAGCAGGAAGTGGACGGCAACGCCGCCCAGCGCCACCACATCCGCTTCTGGCCCTGCCCCGAGGGGTGGCCGTTGCCGGGTGGCCACCGCGTGCAGTGGCTCGCCGCCGGGACGTACGACCGTGCGGTGGGGCTCTCACTGTTCACCCTGCAGGTGACGCACAAGATCGACGCGGACATCGACGTGGAGCGCGACTACGTGGTGGACACCGTGCTGCACGCCGTGCCGGAGGCCGAGGTGGCGGTGATCGAGGACTTCTCCACCGGCTACCACAGCCGCAACGGCGGCGGGGACGCCGTCCGCACGGACGGCGACCTGCCCGTGCTGCTGCTCGAGGACGTGCCCGCCACGGTGGGGCCCACCACGCCGGCGCAGGCAGGGCGGGCCACCGACCGTGCGACCTCTGCGGAGGACGTGCTCCAGGACGTCGCCCGCAGGCCCTTCTCGATCGTTGCCGCCTGGGCGCTCACCGTGCTCTCCGCCCTGGCCCTCGTGCTGGATCTGGTGCTGCACCCCGGCGAGCTCACGAGCGATCTCGAACTGGACGGCGAGCCGCAGGGACTGGGCGTGGCCGTGGTGACGTTCATGGTGGTCCTCCTGGCGCTGATGCTGGGAGCCATCCTGTTCCTCGGGTGGCGCACTTTCCAGGGCAGCCAGCGCTCGCGGCTCATCATGATTGCGCTGGTCACCTTCTCCCAGATCTTCCAGATGATCGCGTTCTTCCAGGGCGGCCGTCCCACCGCGGGAGCACTGCTGTCCGCGTCCGTGGACCTGCTCACGGTGTACGCGCTCACGAGTCTCTCCGCACGGGCCTGGACCCGCGGTGGGGCCGAGCGCGCCCGGGCCGAGGCAGCCGGCTGAGTCCGGGAGCGCTGCCGACGCGGTCCACCACGCGTGTTCTGCACCACTCCTGCAGAACAATTCGGGCATGGCCACTAATCCGACATGAGTTTTTACCGTTGCTTAGTTCTCCTGCATAAACAAAATGTTTGACGGGGGTCACAGGAAAACAATTGCCCCCGCATTTCCGTGATATCGTCACGTGTCCTTGTCGTGAGGGAGAAAGATACACGGAAATGAAAGTGACGCACAAAACATCCGCCGCGGTGCTCGCCGTCATGACGGCGTGCACGTGGGCGGTTCCCGCAGCGGTCTCGCACGCCGTGCCCGCACCGCAGCTGACCGTGGGGGCCCACGAGCAGGGTGCCCTGGACAGCACGGCGGGCACCACGGTGACGTTCCGGGCGCCCGAGGGGTGGAGCACGAGCCCGTCCACGAGCCGCACCTCGGTGACGTTCACCCGGGCGGAGCAGGACCAGGAGCTGACGCTGTCCGTGGTGGACGGCAGCCAGAACTTCGACACCACTGCGGACCGCGTGCTGCGCCAGCAGGCGCTCGACGGCACCTCCGCCGCGTTCGACGGCGGCAGCGTGTCCGGGGGTGGCGGGTTCACCGGCAAGAGCTGCGTGGCCATCAAGACGGAGCAGAAGGCCACGGGGCCCTGTGCCGTGGTCCACAACGGTGCCACGGTGGTCCTGGTCACCGCCACGAGCACGAGCAAGGACGAGGCTCCGGACCTTCAGGGTCTGCTGGACAGCCTCGCCGCGAGCAAGGAGGGCGCGCAATGAGCACCGCGACCGCAACC
>NZ_RCOM01000048.1 GCF_003667225.1 Kocuria rhizophila | reverse complement strand
GGCCGCGCTGGCCGGCTGCGCGGCCCCCGCCGAGCCTGCCTCCGGGCCGGACTCCCCCACCACGACCGTGCCCTCGGATCCCCCCACCGACTCCGACCGTGTGATCGTGAAGTTCAAGGACACCGCGGCCCCCGAGGCCAGCAAGGAGCAGGTTGTGGAGGCCGCCTCCGAGGAGGCCCTCGACGGTGCGAAGTCCCCGGACGTCACCCAGCGGGTCAAGACCACCGTGGCCCAGGCGGACGTGCTGGAGCTGGACCGTGAGCTGGACGAGGCCGAGCAGAAGGAGCTCGTGGCGCAGATCGAGGCGGACCCGGCCGTGGAGTACGCGGAGGCCGACCGCCTGGCGTCCACCTCGTGGGTTCCCAACGACGTGTACACGAACTACCAGTGGAGCCTGTGGCCCCACCAGGGCGGCGTGAACTTCACCCAGGCGTGGGACATGTCCCGCGGCAACGGCCAGACCATCGCGGTGCTGGACACCGGCATCACCTCCCACGGTGACCTCAACGGGAAGGTGGTGCCCGGCCGCGACTTCGTGAACGACACCAGCCTCTCGCGCGACGGCAACTACCGTGACTCCAATCCCCGTGACGAGGGCGACTGGAGCGGCGCGGGTGAGTGCTCGCAGTCCGCGAGGAACTCGTCCTGGCACGGCACCCACGTGGCCGGCCTTGCCGCCGGGCAGTCCAACAACGGCACCGGCATCACCGGCGCCGCACCGGGTGCCAGGATCCAGCCGGTGCGCGTGCTGGGCAAGTGCACCAACGGGTGGGTCTCGGACATCGCCGACGCCGTCGCATGGTCTGCGGGTGCCCCGGTGGCCGGAGAGCCCGCCAACCCGAACCCCGCCACGGTCATCAACCTGTCCCTGAACTACCCCGACCAGTGCGGTGCCACCATGCAGAACGCCATCAACACCGCCGTGAACCGGCGCGTGCCGGTGGTGGCCGCCGCCGGCAACTCGGCGATCAACGCCGGCGGCACCGCCCCGGCGAACTGCGCCAACACGATCGTGGTGGGCGCCGCCGACAACAACGGCAACACCGCCAGCTACTCGAACACGGGCGCCGTCGTCGACGTGCTGGCACCGGGCGGCACCAGCCAGTACCCCATGCTCTCCACGGTCAACTCGGGCACACGCGGACCGGCGGACGCCACGTACGGCAACATGATGGGCACCTCCATGGCCACCCCGCTGGTCTCCGGCACCGTGGCCCTGATGAAGCAGCGCGACCCCTCGATCACGCCCGCCCGCGTGGAGCAGATCCTGAAGTCTACCGCGAGCGGCCGGATGGGATCCCTGAACCTGACCCCGGCCGCCGCCGTCCGCGCGGTCGCCCCCGCCGGTGGCTACACCACCTCCGGTGGCATCGGCGCCAAGTGGCGCTCCACGGGCGGCGCCGCCAAATGGGGCAACCCGGTCTCGAGCGAGGCGGACGCCGCCAACGGCGGGCGCTACCAGGAGTTCTCCAAGAACGGTCGCAAGACCACCATCTACTGGAGCTCGGCCACCGGCGCCCACATCCTGGAGAACGCCACCCTGGTGGGCAAGAAGTTCATCTCCGCCGGCCGGGAGCGCGGCTACGGCTACCCCAGCACCGACGAGATCCGCATCTCCGGCGGCGCCTACCAGGTGCACCGCAAGGGCTCCGCGCAGACCAAGGTGCTGTGGAGCCCCTCCACGGGCGCCCACGCCGTGAAGGAGACCGGCGCCATCGGCAAGGCCTGGAAGCGCGCCGGACTCGAACGCGGCTGGGGCTGGCCCGCCACGGACGAGTACACCTCCAACGGTGTGGTCCACCAGCGCTTCTCCAACGGCGTGACCGCCCACTGGACCCCACGGCGCGGAGTGTGGACCACGCGCTGACGGTGCCCTCGCTGCAGCTGCGCTGACACGAACGACGGGCGGCTCCCCTCAGGGGAGCCGCCCGTCGGCGTCTCGGGAACAACCTTCCGCTCCGAAAGCCTGGGCACGTGTTGCCCACGCGCTGCGGGGGCCCAGCTGTCACGCCTCCTCGGTGAGGTCGTGCAGGTGCACGGCCGACGACGCCGCTCGCACCGGCTCGCAGGCCGGTCGCCTCAGCGCGGCCGCGTCTCCCAGAACGCCACCGCGCTCGCGGCGGCCACGTTGAGGGAGTCCACGCCGTGGCTCATGGGAATGACCACGTGACGGTCCGCGTGGTGCAGGGTTGCGGCGCCCAGGCCCTGGCCCTCGGTGCCCAAGATCAGCGCCAGCTTCTCCGGATGCTCCGCGGCCAGGGTGTCCACCGTGACGGCGTCCTCGCTCAGGGCCAGCGCCGCGGTGAGGAACCCGGCGTCCTTGACCCGTTGCAGGTCCGCGGTCCAGTGCTCCAGGCGCACCCACGGGACCTGGAACACGGTGCCCATGGAGACCCGCACCGCTCGTCGGTACAGGGGATCTGCGCAGCGCGGGGTGACGAGCACGGCGTCGACGTCCAGGGCCGCGGCGGAGCGGAAGATCGCGCCCACGTTCGTGTGGTCCACGATGTCCTCCAGGATGGCCACGCGTCGCGCCGACGCCAGCACGTTCTCCAGGGGCAGCGGCGCCGGCCGGTGCATGGCCGCCATTGCCCCGCGGTGCAGGTGGAAGCCGGTGATCTGCTCGAGCACCTCGTCCGTGCCCACGTAGACGGGCACGTCGTGAGCCTCGAGCACGTCACGGAGCCCGTCCACCCACTTCTCCGCCATGAAAAAGGAGCGTGGCCGGTGCCCGGCGTCCAGGGCACGGCGCAGCACCTTGGAGGACTCCGCGAGGTACAGCCCACGCTCGGGCTCCAGTTTTCGGCGCAGGGACACGTCCGTGAGGCTCGTGTAGTCGGCCACGCGGGGATCGGCGGGGTCGCTCAGCTGGACGAGACGCTCGGACAGGGGTGCGGGTGAGGTCACGGGTCTTCCTGGGGTGTCGGGGTCGAGGTTCGTTCCAGTGCGTGCCGCGCGTGCACCTGGACGGTGCGTGGGATCCGGGAGGGCCTGAGACGGGCCGACCCGACGCGGCGGGCTCAGAGTACGGTCGGGGGTGCGTCAGAGCAGGTTGGACACCATGTTCGCCAGGGCCACGAGCCCCAGGACCACGATCACCGTGCGCAGCACCACCGGGGACATCCGCTTGCCGATCTTCGCCCCCAACCACGAGCCCACGGTGGAGCTCACGGCAATGAGCAGCACGACCCACCAGTTGATGCGGTCGAACGCGAGCAGGACGTAGGAGATCGCGGCCACGATGTTCACCGCGGCCACCAGGGCGTTCTTCACGGCGTTCGCGGACTGCAGCGGCGCGAGCAGGAACACGCCCAGGATGCCCACGAGCAGCACGCCCTGCGCGGCCACGAAGTAGCCGCCGTAGATCCCCGCCAGGAACACGAGCACGTACAGGACCGCGGGCTGCGGGGAGCCGTCCACCTGCACGGACGACGCCGCCGTGCCCGCCTGGGCGGGGACAGCGCCGTCGGGCTGGGCCGAGGATGCCGCCGTGCCCTTCTCGGCGGGGACAGCGGCGTCGTGCTCCGGGGCGCCCTGAGCGGCCCCCGACGTGCTCGCCTGGCGCTCCTTGCGGGCGCGCACCACGGCTTGCAGCCGCGGCTGGAAGACCACGAACAGCAGGGCCACCACGATCAGGACCGGGGCGACCACCTCGAAGACCTCTTCGGGCAGGTGCAGCAGCAGCACGGCGCCGATCACGCCGCCCACCACCGAGCACGGCAGGAGCTTGAGCAGCGTGCGCTTGAGCCCGCGCAGCTCGCTGCGGTAGCTCCACGCCCCGGTGAGGTTGCCCGCGATCAGGCCCATGGCGTTGGACATGGACGCCGTGACCGGGGGAACCCCCATGGTCACGAGCACGGGGAACGTCACGAGGGTGCCGGAGCCCACGATCGTGTTGATCGTCCCGGCCCACAAACCGGCGACGAGGATGAGCAGGACCTGCCACCACTCGAAGCCCACGGTTCCGCCGGCGCCGAAGACCTCGGCCGGCACGGACGCGGCTGACAGCGCGATCACGAGCGGCTCAGCGGGCGAACGCCGCGTACCGGTCGCCCACCTTGACCAGTTTGAGCGGCATGTCGAACGTCTCGGACAGGTTCTTCTGCGTCATCACGCGGCCCACGGGCCCCGCGGCCACCACCCGGCCCTCGCGCAGCAGCAGCGCGTGCGTGAACCCGTCCGGAACCTCCTCGAGGTGGTGGGTCACCATGACCATGGCCGGCGCGGCCTCGTCCCGGGCCAGCTCGTCCAGGCGCTGCACGAGCTTCTCGCGCCCGCCCACGTCCAGCCCGGCGGCGGGCTCGTCCAGCAGCAGCAGCTCCGGGTCCGTCATCAGCGCCCGGGCGATCAGCACGCGCTTGCGCTCCCCCTCGGAAAGCGTGCCGTAGCTGCGCTCCCGCAACTCTGTGAGTCCCCACGTG
The DNA here is from genome assembly GCF_003667225.1 of Kocuria rhizophila. Classification (GTDB taxonomy): domain Bacteria; phylum Actinomycetota; class Actinomycetes; order Actinomycetales; family Micrococcaceae; genus Kocuria; species Kocuria rhizophila. Next base: position 14,862 of record NZ_RCOM01000048.1, on the reverse strand, counting down.
GCGAGCAGGTCCTCGGCGCGCTGGACGTCGGCGTCGTCGTACTCCTCGCGCCAGCGCCCGGTGACCCCGTAGGCCGCGGTGAGGATGACGTCCCCCACGGTCTCGGCGTGCGGGATCTGGCCGGCCAGGGGGGCGGAGCTCAGGCCGATGCGCGGACGCAGCTCGAACACGTCCACCGCGCCCAGGATCTCGTCCAGGATGTCCACCATGCCCGTGGTGGGGTGCAACCGGGCCGCGGCGATCGACAGCAGCGTGGACTTGCCCGCCCCGTTGGGGCCCAGGATGACCCAGCGCTCGCCGTCCTGCACGGTCCAGTTCACGGAATCCAGCAGGGTCTTCGCACCGCGGACCACCGAGACGTCCGCCACTTCAAGAACTGAGCTCATGACGGCCACTCTAGTGCCCGTGACCAGTACGTCCCCAGAGCGGCGCACCGGCGCGGGGCCACCGGACAGGGCACGCGACTCACAGGTCCAGGAAGAACCGCAGCGCGTCCAGGTTGGGGATGTTGATCTGCGTGTCCGCCACGTCCTGCAGGGCCGGCTTGGCGCGGTAGGCCACAGACAGCCCGGCCGCACGGACCATGTCCACGTCGTTGGCGCCGTCGCCCACCACCAGGACGTCCTCGGGTGCGATCTCCAGCTCACGGGCCCACTGTGCGACGATCTCCGCCTTGGCGGCGCGGTCCACCACCGGCCCGCCGACACGACCCGTCAGCTGCCCGTCCTCCACCTCGAGGCCGTTCGCGGCCCAGCGCGTCAGCTCCAGGGAGGCGGCGAGCGGGGCGAGCACCTGCCGGAAGCCTCCGGACACGGCGGCCACCGCGTGCCCCTCCCGCAGCAGCGTGCGCACGAGCGCCTGGGCCCCCGGGGACAGCCGCACGGCACCGGCGACGTCGTCGATCACCTCTGCGGACAGGCCCGCCAGGACGGCCACCCGTTCCCGCAGGGACTGCTCGAAGTCGATCTCCCCGCGCATGGCGCGCTCGGTGATCTCCGCGACCTCCGCCTCGCGCCCGGCATGGGCGGCGAGCAGTTCGATGACCTCCTGGCGGATCAGCGTGGAGTCCACGTCCAGGACCACGAGCTTGCGGCGGGACTGCTCCGTCCACCGGGCCTCCACCACGTTGAGGTCCACCCCGGGGACGCTCTGTCGACGCGGATCCGGCTGCAGGGCGCGCCGCAGGGCGGCCGGGTCCTCGGTCTCCACCGGGATGGTCAGGGCGTTGTAGCCCTCCACGTCCGCGGCCCGGTCGTCGGACGCGGTACCCGTGACGCGGACCCAGGTGGGCGAGTCCACGGTCACTCCGGCGCGCTGCAGGAGGTCCACCACGGCCTGCGTGACTTCATCGTCCGGGGACACGGCAAGGGCGACGACGGCACAGTTCTGGGGCATGGCCGCAGTGTATCGGCCACCCGGCGGGGCGCACAAAGACCGCGGGGGGCGCTGCTCAGGCCTGGTGCCCCTCCCCTGCCCGGTGCCGGCCGGGGGTTCCCACCCGGGAGGGCCACCAGGACCGGGGCCCGATGTCCAGCACCAGGGCGGGCACCAGCAGGGAGCGCACCACCACGGTGTCCAGCAGCACCCCGACCGTGACGATGACCGCGAGCTGCACCAGGAACAGGATGGGCAGAACCGCCAGGGCGGCGAACGTGGCGGCGAGCACGATGCCCGCGGACGTGATGACCCCGCCCGTGGTGATGAGCCCGGCCAGCACGCCCGCGCGGTGCCCCGCGGTCACCACCTCCTCGCGCACGCGGCTCATGAGGAAGATGTTGTAGTCGATCCCCAGCGCCACCAGGAACACGAACCCGAACAGCGGCACCGTGGGATCCGCCTGGTTGAGGTCCAGCAGCTCGAACACCAGGGTGGAGATGCCCAGTGCCGCCAGGAAGGACAGCACGGTGGTGGCGATCAGCAGCACGGGCATCATCACGCTGCGCAGCAGCACCATAAGGATCAGCAGGATGACCACCAGGATGATGGGGATGATCACCGCGCGGTCCCGTTCCGAGGCCGCAATGGTGTCCACCTGGACCGCGGTGGTGCCTCCCACGGCGGCCTCCGGAGTGATCCCGGCGAGCTCCCCGCGCAGCCGCTGCACCGCCGCCTGGGCCTCCTCGGAGTCCGAGGCGGAGGTCAGGGTGGCCTGGATCAGCACGTCCCCCTGGCTCACGGTGGGCTCCACCCCCGCGAACGGACCGCCCTGCGGAGCGGGGTACGGAAGCGTTCCGCTCGGAGAGTCGTTCGCCGCGAAGGCCACCGAGGCGACGTCGTCGTCCCCGGCAAGGTGCTGGGCCACCTCGTCGGCCTCGGACTGCGGGGCGATGACGTACACAGGGTCCCCTGAGCCGCCCGGGAAGTGCTGCTCCAGGACGGCGGTGCCGTCCCGGGCCTCGGACTCCCCCAGCACGAACTCGGACTCTGGTACGCCGCCCGCGTCCAGCTGGGTGGCCCCCAGCGCGGCCACACCGAGCAGCAGGGTGCACACGATCCACACCGCCCGCGACTTCCGGTCCACCAGTCGGGCCACAGCGGGCCACAGACCCTGGTGGGAGTAGGGGTCCATGGCCTGCTCGTGCGCCTCGGGGTTCTCGTCCACGCGCGGCATCCTGGGCCACAGGACCACGCGGCCAAAGATCGCGAGCAGCGCCGGCAGCAGGGTCAGCCCGGCGAGGATCGCGAAGACCACGCCGATGGCGGTGGCAGGACCCACCCCGCGGTTGGAGGTGAGCTCCGAGAACAGCAGGCACAGCAGGCCGGCGATCACGGTGGTCCCGGAAGCCAGCACTGCGGGGACCGTGCCCTTCCACGCGATCCGCGTGGCGGTCCATCGGGACGGCGTGGTGTGCAGTGCTTCACGGAAACGGGCGGTGTAGAGCAGTCCGTAGTCGGTGGCCGCGCCGATCACGATGATCGACATGATGCCCTGCGTCTGCCCGCTCAGGGCGATCAGCCCGCGCTCCGCGAGGAAGTACACCGCGAGGATCGCGCCGCACAGCGCGGCCACGCTCGTGAGCAGCACCAGGAACGGGAGCAGGGGCGAGCGGTAGACAATCACCAGGATCACCAGCACCGCGAGCAGCGCCACCCCCAGCAGCAACCCGTCGATGCCGGAGAACGCCTCGGACAGGTCGGCCACGAGGCCCGCCGGGCCGGTCACGGCCACGGTGAGTCCCTCCGGGGTGTCCTGGGCGAGCTCGTCGCGCAGCTCGGCGACCACGTCGCCCGTCTCCGCCTCGGCATCCACGAGCACGACCACCTCCACCGCGCGCCCGTCCTCGGACGGGATGGGCGGTGAGACCTCCAGGACGTCCGGCACGCCCGCGAGGTCCTGGGTGGCCGTGCCGATCGTCCCCAGCTGCGCCCGGGTGATCTCACCCTGCGACTCCATGACCACGATGGCGGGGATGCCGTCCGAGTCGCGGAACTCCCCCAGCCGGTCCTGCACCTGTGTGGCCTGCGAGTCCACGGGCAGGAAGTCCGCCTGCGAGTTGGAGGTCACGTCCGAGAGCTTCCCGAACGTGGGTCCGCCCACGCCCATGACGCCCAACCACGCGAGCACGAGCACCACGGGGATCAGCCACCGCAGCCACCCCGGTACGCCTGTGCCACCCCGTGCGCGGCCGACGCCGCGTTCCGGTGCGGATCGCTCCGCCGGGCCGGCGGCAAGGCCATTGCCCGCGTTCTGCGCGCCCTCATCACCCACCCGCGCGGTGGCGTCCTCCGTTGCGGACAGCGGATGGCCCGTCCTGCTGCTCGGCTCTCTGGGCGGCTGGGGGCTGCTCGGCATGTCTCACCTGGGGTCTCGATGCACGGACGACCGTTCGCGCGCTGCGCTCCGGCCCTGACGACGACGCCGCGGCGCTGCGTGCCGCGGGTCACTGCCCCTCATGCTACGGGTACAGCCGGGCCCTGCCCGGGTATCCGAGCCCCTGGTTGCGAAACAGTCCGTGTGGGCCGTAGTGGGGGCATCCACCGGGGCGCCCGGGTGTCACTATGTATGAAAGCAAATACATGCTCATGCATTCGATGTGCCCTCTCGGCACATCCCTTCTCGAAAGGCCAGCCATGGCTCAGCGACCCTCCCCCGTTCTCCTGCTCACCGGTGGCGCCGTGGCGCTCGCACTGCTGTCCGGGTGTGGATCCACCACGACCTCTGCGGAGCCGGCTCCGAAGGAGAGCTCCCCCGCGTCCAGCTCGTCCACCGAGACGGTCACAGCGCCGTCCTTCGAAGCGCCCCAGCCCACGGACGCGGGCCAGACGCCGGCCGAGGAGAGCACCTCGTACATGGCGGAAGCGGAGACTCCCGCCCCGGAAATGCCCACACCGAGCCCTGCCAAGGACACGACCGGTTCGGGCTCCCAGAGCAGTGACGAAGCGGCGTCCGGCACGAGCGGCGCCACGGCCAAGGGCGGCGTGTCGCAGGACAGCGCCACCCGGAAGGCCTCCGACTACCTCGCGTTCATGGCTTTCTCCCGGAGCGGTCTGATCGAGCAGCTGGAGTACGAGGGCTTCACCATCCAGGAGGCCACAGCCGCGGTGGACAGCCTGGCCACCAACTACAACGAGCAGGCCGCCAAGAAGGCCAAGGACTACCTCCGGACGTCTGCGTTCTCCCGGAGCGGACTGATCGAACAGCTCGAGTTCGAGGGCTTCACCACCGAGCAGGCCGCCTACGGCGTGGACACCACCAACCCGGACTACATGGCGCAGGCGGCCAAGAAGGGCAAGCAGTACCTGGACATGTCCGGCTTCTCGCGCTCCGCGCTGATCGACCAGCTCGTCTTCGAGGGCTTCACCCCCGAGCAGGCGGCCCACGGAGCCACCGCGAACGGGCTCTGAGTCCGGGCACCGGCCTGCAGAGGAGCACCCAGCGAAAGAACCCCGTTCGACCAGTGGTCGAACGGGGTTCTTCTCTGTGCGCGAGGGGGGACTTGAACCCCCACCCTCTAATACGAGGACTAGCACCTCAAGCTAGCGCGTCTGCCTATTCCGCCACCCGCGCAGGTGTCTGGGCCGGTGAGATCCTGCGAACAGAACCTCCGTGGCCCTCGGCAACGACAGAAAACCTACCACAGTTCGCGGGGCCGTTCGAACCGGGCCCGCCCGGAAACGGGACGACGCCGCACGCGGGGTGCGCGTGCGGCGTCGTGGTCCGCAGAGCTCAGCCGACGAGTGCTGCGGTGCGGGTCACTTCCCGGCCTGGGCCAGGAAGTCCTCGGCCCCGCCCACGAGCTCAACGTGCCCGGACTCCACGTCCGCGGTGACCATCTTCGCGATCTCCTGCGCGAACTCGTTGACGGTGTAGAGCTTGCCCGCAGCCGCTCGACGCTCGTCCAGGGCACCCGGGCGGGCGCGGTTGAGCAGGGTGGCGGTGACGGTGCCCTCGATCATGTCCGCGGAGACCACCACGAAGCTCACGCCCTTCTCGGCCATCTCCGGGACGCGCGCGGTGAGAGTGTCCTCGCCGGCCCGCTTGGACTTCGCCACGGCCTCGTACTCCGGCATGGTCTCCACCTCGTTGATGAAGTGGGCCTGGTGGCTCGTCACGAACACCACACGACCGCCCCGGGGCAGCAGCTCCAGCGCCTCGGTGAGGGTGTCGTTCTGGGCGTCCCGGTTGAGCTTCAGCGCGTAGCCCTCGCCGAGCTCCGTCTCCATGCCGCCGGAGGCGTTGAGGATCAGCACGTCCACGCCGCCGAACTCGTCCTGCGCCGCGCGGAAGAGCCCGCCGCGGGACTCGGGGTCCGTGATGTCCGCCTGCACGGCGATCGCGCGGCCGCCCGCCTCGGTGATCTCCTTGACCACCTTGGTGGCGCGCGGAGCCTTCTGGCGGTAGTTGATCACCACGTTGGCGCCCTGGGACGCGAGGATCTTGGCCGTGTCCGCGCCCACCCCTCGCGACGACCCGGTGATGATGATGGTCTTGCCGGCGACTGAGCTCATGCTGTGACTCCTTAGCGGGGTGGATTCGTGGGGCCCGGTGCGGTGGATCAGTGACCCACTCCGAGCCCGCCGTCTACGGGGATGATAGCGCCGGAGATGTAGCGGGCGTCGTCCGAGGCCAGGAATGTCACGGCCTTGGCCACCTCCTCCACCTCTCCGAAGCGGCCGGCGGGGATCATCGAGAGGTAGTTCTCCGTTACTTCGTCGGAGAGCTCGTCCGTCATGGCGGTGTGGATGTACCCGGGAGCCACCACGTTGGCCGTGACCCCGCGGGAGCTGAGCTCCCGGGTGATGGCCCGGGCCATGCCGACGAGCCCGGCCTTGGACGCCGCGTAGTTGGTCTGCCCGGGAGCCCCGGTGTACCCCACCACGGAGGAGATGAAGATCACGCGGCCCTTCTTCAGGCGCATGAAGCCCTTGGTGGCGCGCTGCACCACGCGGAAGGCCCCGGTGAGGTTGGTGTCGATGACGTCCTGGAAGTCGGCTTCCTTCATGCGCACCAGCAGGTTGTCCTTGGTGATGCCGGCGTTCGCCACGAGCACCTCCACGGGTCCGAATTTGGCCTCGACCTCCTTGAAGGCCGCGTCCACGGAGGCGGAGTCCGTCACGTCCGCGGCCACCGTGTGGGCGCCCTCCGGCCCTTCGCCACCGGAACGCGAGGTGATGACCACGTTGTCCCCGGCCGCCACGAAGGCCTCCGCGATGGCGCGTCCGATGCCGCGGTTGCCTCCCGTGACGAGCACGGTGCGCGCGGTTGAGGGCTTCTCAGACATGGTGGAACCTTCCGTGGAGGGAGGACGCGGCCGGGTCACCGCATCCAGGGGGATCAGGACGTCACAGCATCCTAACCGTCCCCTGACCTGGTGGGCTCCCCCCACTTGGGGCCGTACCGCAACGGTGCCACAATGGTCAGCACGCTCCCAGTCAGAGGTGGAAGCGTGACCCCCGGGGACATCCCCCAGGACATCCGCCGAAGGACCGGTTCCCATCACACGTTCCCAGCACCCCACGCACGGCTCCACCGAGGTCCACTCGATCACCTCGGCGGCGGACGCGCACACCACGGACATGTCGCACCGCATGAAGGTCTACGGCGTGCAGATGGCCCTGCGCGTGGCCTGCATCATCGGGGTCTTCCTGATCGACAACCTCACCGTGCGCGTCCTGCTGATCCTGGGGGCCGCGGTGCTGCCGTGGCTCGCGGTGATGCTCGCGAACCGCGGGGCAGACCGGTCGCAGCGCACCGGCTCCGCGTACCGGCCCCCAACGCGCACGGAGCTGCCGACCGTGGCCGAGACGCGGGACGTCTCCCCCGAGGCCGGGGACGTGGTGGTGGACGGCGAGTACACGGTGCACCACGCACCCCGGCAGCTGCCGGGCCCCGACCCCTCGGCCACGCGGCGCAACTAGGGTGGAGTGCGCCCTGCCCACCACAGGAAACCCGGAGGAACATCTCACCGTGGACTTCGATCTGCTCGGCTCGCTGGCCCCTGGCTCCACGGGGCACGACGCCGCCGCGTCCGGCCCCGCGGACAGCACACCTCACGCGGTGTGCTCCCGTCGCGGCTGCCGTGCCGCCGCACGCTGGAGCCTGGTGTGGAACAACCCCCGGGTGCACACCCCCGAGCGCCGCAAGACCTGGCTCGCGTGCGACGAGCACCGGGAGCACCTCGCGGACTTCCTGGGCCAGCGCGGCTTCCTCAAGGACGTGGAGCCGTTCGAGCAGCAGCCGACCGGCGGCGTCGAGCCCGGCGCGCAGGCCTCCGTGCCAGACGAGGTCCCCCGCGAGACCGCCCCGGAACCCACCGAGGGCGCGGGCGGCGTCGGCCCCGCGGGGACGGAGCGGCTGGACTGATGCGCAAGTACTCCTTCCTGACCTCCCCCGCCTGGATCGGGTGGTTCGCGCTCACGTGCGTGGCCGCCGTGGTGTGCCTCTACCTGGCGCAGTGGCAGATGTCCCGCAACGACCACCTCGTGGCGGAGAACACCAGGATCACCGAGAACTACGACGCCGCGCCGTACGACGCCGCGCAGGGCACCCCGCTGTTCGCGGACTACGACGAGTCGAAGACGTGGCACCCCGTGACCCTGGAGGGCAGCTACGTGCCCGAGGACACCGTGCTGATCCGCAACCGCCCCCACGACGGCCGGGTGGGCTACGACGTGGTGGTCCCGTTCCGCACCGCCGAGGGCACGGTGGTGGCGGTGGACCGTGGCTGGATCCCCACCGACAACTCCGCGAACGGCATGCCCTCCGCCGTGCCCCCGCCGCCCGGCGGCACGGTGAGCGTCACGGTCCGGCTGCGGCCCTCCGAGGGCACCGTGGACCGCGGGGCGCCCGAGGGCCAGTCCGCGTCCATCGACCTCCCGGTGCTCGGCACCCAGTGGGGCGGGGACGTGGCCACGGAGGGCTACGGAGAGCTCGTCTCCGAAGAGCCCCCCGCCGCGAACACCCCCCAGGCCGCGGAGCGCCCCGAGGTGGACTACGGACCGCACCTGTCCTACTCCATGCAGTGGTACGCCTTCGCCGTCCTGGTGTTCGTGGCCTACGGCTACTCGGCGCGCCAGCACGTGAAGAACGAGGAGTGGGACCGCGCCTACGCGGCGGAGGTCGAGCGGCAGCTGGCCCGCTACTACGACGCCGAGGGCAACTACATCGGGGACGTTGACGAGTCCCTGGTGATCCGCCAGCTGCAGATGGCGGACGACATGCCCGCCCACCTGAAGTCGCTCTACCGACCCAAGCGCACGCGCGCCTCGTCCGTCCCCACCGCGGAGGACGAGGAGGACGCCCTGCTGGACGCGCTCGAGGCGCAGAACCGCCGGTGAGGCGAGCGGGCGGCGTCGTCCGCCCCGTGCCCACCACACCCGCAAAGGAGTTGCCGTGAAGATCACCGCCGCTGTGCTGGACGAGATCGGGCTGTCCCGTCCGTACGCCGAGTCCCGTCCACTGTCCGTGCAGGAGCTGGAGCTGGACGGCCCCGGGCCGGGCGAGCTGCTCGTGCGGATCCGTGCGGCAGGCGTGTGCCACTCGGACCTCTCCGTGGTGGACGGCAACCGGCCCCGCCCCATGCCCATGGTGCTGGGCCACGAGGCCTCGGGCATCGTGGAACAGGTGGGCGAGGGCGTCACGGACGTGTCCCCCGGCGACCAGGTGACCACCGTGTTCCTGCCGCGCTGCGAGCAGTGCGAGAACTGCGCCACGGACGGCAAGCTGCCGTGCACCCCGGGCACCGAAACCAACAGCGCCGGGCTGCTGCCCGGCTCGGCCCTGCGGCTGCACCGGGACGGGCAGGACGTGCACCACCACGTGGGGGTCTCCGGCTTCTCGTCCCACGCCGTGGTGAGCCGCCAGTCGGTCGTCCCCGTGGGGGCGGACGTACCCGCCGAGATCGCCGCCGTGGTGGGCTGCGCCGTGCTCACCGGCGGCGGGGCCGTGCTCAACGCGGGGCGCCCCTCGGACGGGGACACCGTCATGGTCGTGGGCCTGGGAGGCGTGGGCATGGCCGCGCTGCTCGCCGCGCTGTCGGTGGAGAAGGGTCCCGTGATCGGCGTGGACGCCAACCCGGAGAAGCTCGCGAGGGCCACCGAACTGGGCGCCACGGCCGTGCACTCCCCGGACGAGCTCGCGGAGAACGGCGTGCGGGCGGACGTGGTCATCGAGGCCGCGGGGCACCCGAGCGCCTTCGAAACGGCGGTGGCCGCGACGGCTCCCGGCGGGATCACCGTGACGGTGGGACTGCCCTCCCCCGACGCCCGCTCCACCATTGCCCCGCTCGGGCTCACGGCGGAGGCCCGCACGATCGTGGGCTCCTACCTGGGCTCCGCCGTGCCCGCCCGGGACATCCCCGTGTACCTGCAGCTGTGGCGGGAGTGCAAGCTGCCCATCGAGGAGCTGATCTCCGAGCGGGTGGCACTGTCCGCGATCAACGAGAGCTTCGACCGGCTCGCGGACGGCCGTGCCGTGCGCCAGGTCATCCTCTTCGAGGACTGACACCCGCCGCAGCCGTGCCGTGACGGCACGCAACGGCCCTGCGCGCGGCAAACTGGGTCTCAGGTCTGGGTCGGCCCCGAATCGCCCACCCGCACCGCCCGGGTAGATGCGCAGCGCGGTGATGACGGGCACCTGCCCGGCTCTGCAGCGGCGTCGGCCGCGCGCAGGACGGCGCTCAGGCCAGGCTGATGAGGTCCTGGTACTCCTGGCTCCACAGGTCCTCCACGCCGTCCGGGAGCATGACCACGCGCTCGGGCTCGAGCGCCTCCACGGCGCCCTCGTCGTGTGAGACGAGCACCACGGCGCCCTCGTACGTGCGCAGCGCGTTGAGGATCTCGTGGCGCGAAGCCGGGTCCAGGTTGTTGGTGGGCTCGTCCAGCAGCAGCACGTTCGCCGACGACGCCACGAGGGTTGCCAGCGCCAGTCGCGTCTTCTCGCCGCCGGAGAGCACCCCGGCGGGCTTGTCCACGTCGTCGCCCTGGAACAGGAACGAGCCCAGGATGGTGCGAACCTGGGTGTCCGCGAGATCGGGCGCGGCGGACTTCATGTTCTCCAGCACCGTGCGGTCCGTGTCCAGGGTGTCGTGCTCCTGGGCGAAGTAGCCGAGCTTGAGCCCGTGGCCCGCGACCACCTCACCGGTGTCCGGCTCGGCCTGGCCCGCGAGCATCCGCAGCAGAGTGGTCTTGCCCGCACCGTTGAGCCCGAGCACCACCACGCGGGAGCCCCGGTCGATCGCGAGGTCCACGTCCGTGAAGATCTCCAGCGAGCCGTAGGACTTGGACAGCCCCTGCGCGGTGAGCGGGGTCTTGCCGCAGTCCGCGGGCTTCGGGAAGCGGATGGCCGCGACCTTGTCCTGCACCCGCTCGCCCTCGATGCCCGCCATGAGGCGCTCCGCGCGGCGGATCATCTGCTGGGCGGCGGAGGCCTTGGTGGCCTTGGCGCGCATCTTGTTGGCCTGGTCCATGAGCACCCCGGCCTTCTTCTCCGCGTTCGCGCGCTCGCGCTTGCGGCGGGCCTGGTCCTGCTCGCGCTGCTGCAGGTAGTTCTTCCAGGTCATGTTGTAGACGTCCACCACGCAGCGGTTGGCGTCCAGGTACAGCACCTTGTTGACCACCATCTCCATGAGCTCCACGTCGTGGGAGATCATGAGCAGCCCGCCCTGGTAGGAGCGCAGGAACTCGCGCAGCCACACCACAGAGTCGTGGTCCAGGTGGTTGGTGGGCTCGTCCAGGAGCATGGTGTCCGCGTCCGCGAACAGGATCCGCGCGAGCTCCACGCGCCGGCGCTGACCACCCGAGAGCGTGTGCAGCGGCTGCTCCAGCACGCGTGGCGGGAGGTTGAGGTTGTTGGTGATGGTGGCGGCCTCGGACTCCGCCGCGTAGCCGCCGCCGGCCAGGAACTCGGACTCCAGGCGGTCGTAGCGGCGCATGGCCTTGGTGCGGACGGCGTCGTCCTCCGAGGCCATCTCCTCCTCGGTGCGCCGCAGCTTGGTGATCACCCCGGCGAGGTTGCGCGCGGAGAGGATGCGGTCCCGGGCCAGCTGGTCCATGTCGTCCACCTTGGGGTCCTGCGGCAGGTAGCCGATGGAACCCGAGCGTGTGACCTCACCCGCGGCGGGCAGGGTGAGCCCGGCCAGCACCTTGGTCATGGTGGTCTTCCCGGCGCCGTTGCGGCCCACCAGACCCACCTTGTCGCCCTTGTCCACGCGGAAGTTCACCTCGTCCATGAGCAGACGCGCTCCGGCGCGCAGTTCGAGGTCGGTCACGGTGATCAACGGAGCAAGGCCTTTCGTGGGACGGTGCCGCGCGCGCACGCGAGGTGGCGTGGGCGGACGGTGCGGGGCCCGGAAGAGCTCCGGGCATGCGGTCGCCCCGTGGGAGCGGGGAACCGCACCAGTCTATCCGCTCGCGCAAATCGTGGCCTGGGCCGTTCCCCCGGGACCAGCAACTAGACTGCAGCCCATGACAGAAGCCGCCCGCGCCCCCCGCACCGTGACCTCCTTCGACCTCGCAAACATCGCCGTGTTCGCCGCGCTGACGTGCGTGCTCGCCCTGGTCCCCGCGATCCCCGTGGGTCCTCTGGGAGTGCCCATCACGTTGCAGACGCTCGCGGTGTTCCTCACCGGCATGGTCCTGGGCGGCTGGCGCGGCTTCCTGGCCCTCGCCCTGTACGTGGTGGTCGGTCTGCTGGGCGTCCCGGTGTTCGCCGGGTTCACGGGTGGTCCCGCGGTGCTGGCCGGCCCGTCCGCGGGCTACCTGCTGTCCTTCCCGTTCGTGGCGGGCCTCGTGGGCTGGATGTCCCACTACTTCGTGCGCGTGGAACGCGTGACCCGCCGCGAGGGATCCTCCGCCGTGGACCCCGACCGCCGCAGCGCCCTCGGCCTGAAGCTGTTCCTCGCCGGTCTCGCGGGCCTGGTGCTCTCCCACGTGATGGGCATCGTGGGCATGATGGTCAACGGTGGGCTCGCACTGCAGGCCGCCGTGGTCGCGGACCTCGCGTACGTCCCCGGTGACGTGCTCAAGGTGGTCGTGGCCGCGCTGATCGCCGTGGCCGTGCACCGCGCGTTCCCCCGCATGGCCGGGGCGGTTCTCTGAGTGGACGGTGAGCCACGCTCCGCGCAGCACGAGTCCCTGTCCTGCGCGGACGTGACCGTCACCATGGAGGGACCCCGCGGTCCCGTGACCGTCCTGGACCGGGTCACGTGCGAGTTCACCGCGCGGCGCACCGCCGTGATCGGGCTCAACGGCTCCGGCAAGTCCACCCTGCTGCGCCTGTTCAACGCGCTGGTGACGCCGTCCTCGGGTGCGGTGCGCACGCACGGCGTGGACCCGGTGGCCTCCCCCAAGGACGCCCGGTCCCGGGTGGGGTTCGTCTTCACGGACCCCGCGTCACAGATCCTCATGCCCACCCCCGTGGAGGACATCGAGCTGTCCCTGCGCCGCCGCGTCCGCGACCGTACGGAACGCGAGGAGCAGGCCGTGCAGTGGCTGCGGCGCGTGGGCCTGGCGGACCGCGCGCACCACTCGGTGTTCGACCTCTCGGGCGGTGAGCGCCAGCTCGTGGCCCTGGCCGCGGTGCTCGCCGTGGACCCCCGCGTGCTGGTCCTGGACGAGCCCACCACCCTGCTGGACCTGCGCAACCGGCTGCGGCTGCGGGAGCTGCTGGACGGACTGCCCCAGCAGCAGCTCATCAGCACCCACGACCTGGAGCTGGCGTCCACCGCCCAGCACGTGGCGGTGGTCCACGGTGCGGGCATCATCGCCCAGGGCCCGCCGGAGGAGGTCATCCCCCGCTACCGCGCGTGGTGCGAGACGGGATTCCCGGGGGAAGCCGCGTGAGCCCCTGTCCCGGCCAAGGTGCCGTGCTGTCCGTGGACCGCGCCCGGTGAGCGGGACCGCCGCCCGCCGCGACGACCTGCTGGGCACCTACGTTCCCGGCACCTCGTGGCTGCACCGCTGTCCCCTGGGGCTCAAGGCCGCCCTGGTGCTGGGTTCCTGCCTCGCCGTGATGCTGCTGCGCTCGTGGCCGGTGTCCCTGACCGCGCTGGCCCTCACCGCCCTGATCTCCGCCACGACCGGTCTGGGGGTGCGCCGCTGGGTGGCCTCCCTGCGCCCCCTGTGGTTCCTGGTGCTGCTCCTGACCGTCTACCACGTGCTGGTCACCGGTCCCGCCCGGGCAGCGGACGTGGTGCTGTCCCTGCTGGCGGTCGTGACCCTGACCCGCCTGCTGCTGACCACCACGGAGCTGCCCCGGCTCATCGACGGGCTGGTCCGGCTGTGCTCCCCGCTGCGCCGCGTGGGCGTCGACCCCGAGCGCATCGGGCTGGCGGTCTCCCTCATGATCCGCTCCGTCCCCTGGCTCTTCGGCGTGCTCTCCTCCCTGCGGGACGCCGCCGCGGCGCGCACCGTGCGCCCCCGCCCCGTTCAGCTGGTCACCCCGGCGGTGATCGCCACCGTGGACTACGCCCACCGCACGGGCGAGGCCCTCGTGGCTCGAGGGCTGGAGTGACGGATTTGATTCTCACGAGGTCCAGGAGTCACTGTGCAATTATCGATACGAGGCCACCTGCAACGCCACCCATCAATGTCATGCAGGCCCCGATGAGCAACTGGACTTCCCTACTCCTTGCTGGCTCCAATTGTGAAATGACTGATTTCGCGTTCATTAAAATCGGAGAATCGCCGATTGCAAATTCTTTTCTAAGATAAGCCTCAAAGAATAAATCCGATCCGTTGTATAATTCGGATAGATTTTGACCAATCCATTGAGATTTCCATAGCCTATCAACCTCGGCATCCATGACAAGTAGAGTCAATTCGCGAGTTTTATGGCCCGCAACAAAGAATCTATACATATATCCGGGGATTCCGCTTTTACGATAATTGTCAATGACCTGTTGAGACACCTCGTATACGGCTTCCTCTTGGTCTCTTAGAGACAACTGGGTCCGAACAATACAGTAGAATAGGCTCAATTCCCGCGCAATTCTCATGAAAATGTACATCAAGCCGTCACCTAAATCATCTAGCGAATCAATTCCCAACTTAATGCTACAGACGTCGTATCCCGTGGTGGGCTCGATATGAATTGGAGCGCCCTCTATAGACTGGGGCGTAGGGAAAAACGAGACAAAAAATTCCATATGGAAAGGGCTTGGGCCCACATAAGAAAAATCGATTTTTGGGTCATCTTTTAAGGCTTGAGATAAGTGCTCCCGGACTACTACAACCGCACTGGAACCAGCATCATCGTCGGTTGATTCACCCAAGCATTCCACAAATGCCACGGGACCGAAGTATTCGTAAATTACAGTAACCCTGAAATCTTCTCCTAGATTTGCATTAAACCGGTTATCTTGATTTCGTTCAGGGATCCTTATGTCAAATTCGATCAGCGCTTCATGGGGGCGGGGGTGGGGA
>NZ_RCOM01000047.1 GCF_003667225.1 Kocuria rhizophila | reverse complement strand
GTCCGGGGCGGGGTGCATGGGTTCACCCTACCGAGGTCGCTCGCGGGGCTGTCCGGGTGCACCACGCACAATGGTGGGGTGATCGCCTCCCTCGACACCTCGCCCCGTGTGCCGCGCGCCGACCTCCGCATGCAGATCCTGCTGGTGCTCGGGGTGTCCCTGGGCGCTTCCGCGGTGTACTCGGTGCTGGACCTCGTGGAGATGGCGGTGCAGTCCTCGATCGCGGAGAGCTCCACCACGCTCAACCAGCCCCTCAGCCCGGTTCCGGTGATCGACGCGCTGCGGCGCCTCACCAGCATCTGCTTCGCAATCGTGCCCGTGGTGCTCGCCCTGTGGTTCCTGGCGGGAACCACCTCCCGCATCCCCGCGGTCCTGCGCGGCATCGGTGCGGACGCGCGCCGCCCGGGGCACGACGCCGCCCGGGGCCTCGCGCTGTTCGCCGTGATGGGCGGTGGGACCCTCGTGCTCTACCAGGCCGGGCGGGCGCTCGGGATCACGGCGGAGATCACCACGTCCACCCTGGAGAACACGTGGTGGACGGTTCCGCTGCTGCTGCTCACCGCCCTGCGGCACGCGCTCGTGGAGGAGATCATCGTGGTGGCGTTCCTCGCGGAACGGATGCGGCGGCTGGGCCGCTCGTGGTGGACGGTGGCGATCGTGTCCTCGGTGCTCCGGGCGAGCTACCACCTGTACCAGGGGGTGGGACCGGCGCTGGGCAACCTGGTCATGGGGCTCGTGTTCGTGTGGTGCTACCGCCGGTACGGGCGTGTGATGCCGCTTCTGGTCGCGCACTTCCTGCTGGACGCAGTCGGCTTCCTCGCACCGCAGCTCCTGGCGGGCTGACCGCCTGGGTGGGTGGCGGCGTCGTGCCCCGCCGGATCAGATGGTGACGGGCCCGTCCGGCGTGCCGAAGGTGACCGCCATGAGACCGGGCGTGCCGTGGGGAGCGGACCACGTGACGTCCACCGAGCGCAGGACGTCCTCCACAGGGCCACCGAGCCAGTCCGTGACGCGCTCGGGGGAGCCGGCGATGTCCATGCCGGTCAGCCGGACGTCCGTGAGCCGCGCCTGGGAGGGGTGCATCTCGTCCGCGGAGTCGAAGTGGATCATGAACGGCAGCTGCGGATCCGCGATCAGGCCCTTGACGCCGATCTGGTGCCAGTCCAGGCGGCGGCCGTCCGGGAAGATCCGGCCGCCCGGCACGGAGGGGCGGCCCAGTTTCTGCTCGAACGGGGCGAGGTCCGGGACCTCCACGACCCACCCGAGCCAGCCGCCGCCAGCCTCCGAACGCGCGCGGACGGCCTGACCGAACGGCGCCTTGTCCGCGGCGGGGTGCTCCAGGACGGTCACGACCTCCACGTACTGGTGGTCCGTGAGCGGCAGGATCATGTTCTGCGTGCCGAACCGGGGGTGCACGCCGCCCTTCACGGGCTCGATCCCCAGGCGGTCCGCTATCCGCTCGGTGGTGGCCTCCAGCCCGTCCGGCTGCGCTGCGAAGGAAACGTGGTCCAGCTTCATGCAGTCATGGTGGCACCCGTCACACGGGGGTCCAAATCGGCGGGGGCAACACTACGGACACCGAACTTGACGCGGCGGCCCCCCGGTTCCCACACTTGAGGTCTAGGTCACGAGAGTCAGCGCCAAGCCCCAGCTTGCTGACCGGCAACCCTCCCTACCGCGGCGGGGTGCCCTGGGTGAAGACCTGGCCGTGACGTCGTCCGACGTCCACGGCAAGCGCGGGCCACCGGTCGCCCGTTCGTACGGGCACCGTGCGGACGGTCGCCTGGCCCCTGATCCTTCCGAGAAGGAGCACGGCCATGAGCACTGCACCCACCCCCGACAACTCCCAGGACTGGGCGTTCGAGACCCGCCAGATCCACGCGGGCCAGAACCCCGACCCCGTGACGGGTTCGCGGGCGTTGCCCATCCACCAGACCTCGTCCTTCGTGTTCCCGGATGCGGACACGGCCGCCGCGCGCTTCGCGCTGCAGGACATGGGCCCCA
The DNA here is from genome assembly GCF_003667225.1 of Kocuria rhizophila. Taxonomy (GTDB): domain Bacteria; phylum Actinomycetota; class Actinomycetes; order Actinomycetales; family Micrococcaceae; genus Kocuria; species Kocuria rhizophila. The sequence continues at coordinate 17,432 of NZ_RCOM01000047.1, read as the reverse complement.
TCTACTCCCGCCTGACCAACCCCACCACCGAGGTGGTGGAGAAGCGCCTCGCCTCGCTGGAGGGCGGGGTGGGAGCCCTGATGGTCTCCTCCGGGCAGGCCGCGGCCACGCTCGCGGTGCTCAACCTGGGCGGAGCGGGAACGCACGTGGTGGCCAGCCCGTCCCTCTACGGCGGCTCCTACAACCTGCTCAAGCACACGCTGCCGCGCCTGGGCGTGGAGACCACCTTCGTGGCGGACCCGGACGACCCCCAGCAGTGGCGGGACGCCGTGCGCCCCACCACCGTGGCGTTCTTCGGGGAGATGATCCCCAACCCCCGCAACGACGTCCTGGACGTGGAGACCGTTGCCGGGATCGCCCACGAGGCCGGGGTGCCGCTGATCGTGGACAACACAGTGGCCACCCCGTACCTGGTGCGGCCCATCGAGTGGGGCGCGGACATCGTGCTGCACTCGGGCACCAAGTTCCTGGGCGGGCACGGCACCGCGATCGGTGGGTTCATCGTGGACGCCGGGCGCTTCGACTACGGCGCGGACCCGGAGCGGTTCCCGGGCTTCAACCAGCCGGACCCCACCTACAACGGTCTGGTGTACGCCCGTGACCTGGGCGCGGACGGCGCCTTCGGCGTGAACCTCTCCTACGTCCTGAAGGCCCGGGTGCAGCTGCTGCGGGACTTGGGCACGTCCATCTCCCCGTTCAACGCGTTCCTCATCGAGCAGGGGATCGAGACCCTGTCCCTGCGCGTGGAGCGCCACGTGGCCAACGCCCAGCGGGTGTCCGAGTGGCTCGAGTCCCGCCCCGAGGTGCGCTCGGTGTCCTACGCGGGGCTGCCGTCCTCGCCGTGGCACGAGCGCGCGCGGAAGTACGCACCGCGCGGGGCGGGTTCCGTGCTCGGCTTCGTGCTGGAGGGCGGCAAGGAGGCGGGGATCGCGTTCGTGGACGCGCTGAGCCTGCACTCCCACGTGGCGAACATCGGGGACGTGCGGTCCCTGGTGATCCACCCGGCGTCGACGACGCACGCGCAGCTCTCCGAGGACGAGCAGCTCGCGGCGGGCGTGGAGCCGGGCTTCGTGCGGCTCTCGGTGGGCACCGAGGGGATCGAGGACATCCTGGCGGACCTGGAAGCGGGGTTCGCAGCGGTGGCCGCGGCACCGGGCACCCAGGAGTCGACCCACGAGCGGGGCGATCGGGACCCGGCGACCTCACCGGCGGACCGGCCCCTGGGAAGCATGGAGCCGATCGCGGACGCCGGTGCGGAGCCCGCCGCGGCTGCCGGGACCGGCGCGGAAGGCGGCCCTGCGGCGTCGTCGACGGCGCGTGCGGACGTGGCCGCCGAGCCCGCGGCATGACCGTGGTGCAGACAGCCCCGGCGGTGCGCCGGGACGGTGTGGTGCGGGCCGCAGAGATCGGGGAGCTCACCCTGGAGTCCGGGTTCCGGCTGCCGGACGTGCGCCTGGCCTACGAGACGTGGGGTGAGCTGGCCCCGGACGGCTCCAACGCGGTGCTGGTCGAGCACGCGCTCACGGGCGACTCGCACGCGGCGCGCGGCACGGCCGTGGGGTACGGGGACACAGCGCCCTTCGACATGGCCGGGCACCGTGTCGCGGCGGACACCGGCGGCTGGTGGGACGGGCTCATCGGACCGGGAGCGGCCATCGACACCACCCGCTGGTTCGTGGTGTGCGCGAACATCCTGGGCGGCTGCCACGGCAGCACCGGCCCGGCGAGCCTCGCGCCGGACGCCGCACCGTGGGGCTCGCGCTTCCCACGCGTCACCGTGCGGGACACCGTGGCCGCGGAGGCGCGGCTCGCGGACCGGCTCGGGATCCGGCGGTGGCGGCTCGTGGTGGGCGGTTCGATGGGCGGTGCCCGCGCGCTGGAGTGGGCGGTGTGCCACCCGGAGCGGGTGGCGGCGTGCGCGGTGATCGCCGCGAACGCCCGGGTCAGTGCTGAGCAGCTCGCGTGGGGCCGCACCCAGGCGCTCGCGATCCGGCAGGACCCGCACTTCCGCGGCGGGGACTACTACGGAGGCCCGCACCCCGCCGAAGGACTCGGCCTCGCGCGGCGGATCGCGCACATCACCTACCGCAGCGCGCACGAGCTCGCTGCGCGCTTCGGCCGGGAGGCGCAGGGCGGAAGCGCGTCGGGGGACGACGCCGGGATCGCGGACGCCACCGGTCCCCGGGGCGGCTGGGGTGCTGCTCGCCCGCACCGCACCGTGGACCGGGGGCGCTACCGGGTGGAGAGCTACCTGGACCACCAGGCGCTCAAGCTCGTGACCCGTTTCGACGCGAACGCGTACCTCAGTGTCAACGAGACGCTGATGTCCCACGATGTCGCCCGGGGCCGCGGCAGCCTCCGGCATGCCCTCGCCCGCACCCGCTGCGAGTGGCTCGTGGCGGCGGTGGACTCGGACCGGCTGTTCCCGCCCGAGGAGTCCGCCGAGCTCGCGGCCACACTGCCGGGTGAGCACGAGGTGCACACCATCACCTCACCGAGCGGTCACGACGGCTTCCTGCTGGAGACCCCGCAGGTGGGCCGGCTGCTGCGGGCCACGGTGCTGCGGGACTGAGCTGGCGGGCGGCTCGAAGACTGGCGGGGGATGGCATGGGCTGCATGACGTTCATGTCATCCCGCGGGGGCGTGCCAACGGATGCAGGCCCGTTGCCATGGTGGGAGTCCAGTGTCATGCTCTCCCACATGCAGCCCCAGACACTCCTTGCCGCCTATGACTCGCAGCTGCGTGGCGCGGCTGAAGTGGCCGACGCGCCCGTCGTGGTGAAGATCGGTCCCGTCCTCGCTGCGGTCTTTCCTGAGCGTCACCGAGCATTCGTCACCCATGCCCCGTTTCCCACGGCCGAATCAGAACTGGATGACCTGATAGCCAGTGTGGTTTCCAAGTTCGCCTCGGACTCTCGGGTGGACCACATCTCGTGGAAAACCCGAGCACATGACCGCCTGCCCTCCCTGGTCGCCACGCTTCAGCACCACGGATTCGCTCTCGGAGAACCGGAGACGGTCATGGCGGGCGAGGCGGATGTGCTCATCTCCGCGGCCGCCGGCCCGGAGCAGCTTCGTGGCTACACGGTGGAACGAGCGGTAACGGAAGCGTCATTGCGAGAAGCGGAGAATCTTGCTGGTCGGGTTTTTGGGGACTCCCCGGAAAGGATGCGACTGCAGGAAGACGAGCTGGTCGAGCGGTGGCGCAGCGCCCCTGAATCGTTCGAGATGTGGGTGGTACGTGATGAGGACGGCCACGTGGTGTGCTCCGGCCGCTCCGAGTTCCCGGAGCGAACCGACTTCGCAGGACTGTGGGGCGGCGCGTGCCTCGGAGGCCATCGCGGGCGCGGGCTGTACCGAGCCCTGGTGGTCCAGCGGGCCCGCTCGGCCCGGCACCGAGGGCGGACACTGATCCACGTCGACTGCAGCGAGTACTCGCGGCCCATTTTGGAACGGGCAGGCCTGCTTCCCCTCACCACGGTACGGTCAGCCACCCGTGCCTGCCCCTGACCGCGGTGGGCATGCCCTTGCCATCATCCACGCTACGGCTGCTAACGCAGTCCGTGTATGCGCAGTCCCCACTTGAGAGGAATCCCGGCGTTACTGGTGATATCGCCAGCGAGCGACCTCAGTCGAATCGGTGCACAACGACCGGCTGCTCCCGCCGTTCCTGTTCTCCTGCCGCGGCACTATGGCCGCGGCGACATATCGAGTTCCGCACCAAAATAACGACAAGAAGCGACAGGGGCAAGGGGAGGAGGGCGAAATGGTCTCCGAAGGGCTGGAACATAATGCGTGCCACTAAAAATACGGCCACGCCGACGGAAAGAGGTACAAGCAGTATCCTGAGCCGTTCGGTTCGCCTGTGGTCGTGCCCGAGTGGGCTTCCGTCAAGGTTGTTCTCGGACGTCCCACGACCATATGCCGCCGATCCCGTCTTTCCACCCGCCTCGTGTAGTTTTCGGGTCATTGCTTACCAGTGTAGCCGGAATGTAATTCCGACTTCATATTTCTCGCTGTGAACGGCTCCCGCCGGCCTTGTACCGTCTGCGGATGGATAAGGTGACCGCCCATGCGGGTGGCCGTCGGCGGTTGCCGGGCGTCCAACGAGCTGGTTTCGCCGGGCGCGGCCACAAAATACGGCACCCGCACCCCGGAGGTGGGTTCTAGCGATCCCCGCAGCACCCTGAATTTCAGGGAGTTGCGGGGATCGTGTTGTCAGATGAGTTGAAGGTGGCGTTTTTCCAGGCGCTGGAACGTGGGGATGGCAGCATCACAGTGGCTGCTCGCGATGTTGGTGTGAACCGGAATACCGCATACGGCTGGGCACGTAAAGCAGGGATCCGTGGTCGCGGGATCCCCAGCACCGGGCCGCACCCGCGGAAGGACGAGTACTTTCAGCTCAGGGCCGGAGGCCTCTCGCGGCGTGAAGCGGTAGCCATCGTCGGAGTCCATGAGCGCACCGCGCAGGAATGGGACCGCGGCATCAAACACACGGGCCATGTCCGCATCTATCCAGATGGCCGCCGGGTGGACTACAACACCGGTATGACCACACTCCTCGCGGGTCCTGCGCTACCAGCTCTGGAAGCCCAACTAGATCCCCGCTTCCTCACGCTGAAGGACCGGGAAGTGATCGCTGACCTGCACCGTGCTGGCCACAGCTTGCGTGCGATCGGCCGAACGTTGGGCAGGCCGGCCTCGACGATCAAATGCGAGCTCGATGCCCGTTCAGTGGACGGGGCGTACCAGCCGTATGCCGCTCAGCGTGGCTGGGCAGCATCTCGGCCCCGGCCGAAGAAACCCAAGCTCTGCCTGCCTTCCCGGCTGCGGGACTACGTCCAGGACAAGCTCATGCTGCGGTGGTCTCCGGAGCAGATCAGTCACACTCTGGTCAAAGAGTTCCACGACGATGAGAGCATGCGAGTGAGTCCCGAGACTATCTATCAGGCCCTCTACCTCCAGGCCCGTGGCGGTCTGAAACGGGAGGTCGCAGCCGCGCTGCGCACCGGCCGGACCCGCCGCAAGCCCCACAAACATCCTGATCAACGCACCTCGCGGTTCGTTGATCACATGGTGATGATCTCCGACCGCCCACCGCAGGTCGAGGACCGGGCCGTGCCCGGGCACTGGGAAGGCGATCTCATCGTGGGCCCCGGCAGCGCCTCGGCGATCCTCACCTTGGTCGAGCGTTCCACTCGCTACGTTCTGCTGGGGCACCTGCCCGGTGGCCACAGCGCCGAGGAAGTCCGAGATGTGCTCACAGCGCTGATCACCACGTTGCCCGCACACCTGCGGGGCTCACTGACCTGGGACCAGGGATGCGAGATGGCACGGCACAAACAATTCACGGTCGCGACAGGGGTGCCGGTGTACTTCTGCGACCCCCACTCACCATGGCAGCGCGGTAGCAACGAGAACACCAACGGCCTGTTGCGTCAGTACTTCCCCAAGAGCACCGACCTTCGGCCTTACAGCCCGCAGGACCTCGAGCACGTCTCACAGGAACTCAACGCACGCCCACGCAAAACGCTCAACTGGGATACCCCAGCCGAGCGTCTGCGTGATCTACTGACAACCACATAACCATCAGGTGTTGCGAGGACCCCTAGAAACCGCCCGGGAGGGGAGCGGGCGCCGTCGTCGTGTGGTGGAGCAGAGCGGGAGGGCTCAGGCCTCCTCGGCCTGCTGGGGGATCTCCTCGCCCGCGCCGGGGATCGTGGCCTGGCCGAACGCGGGGCGCTTGGCGGTGATGTAGTCCCCGGAGCTGCGGCGGCGGATGCGGCGGCCCACCCACGGGACGAAGTACTTGCGGGCCCAGACCATGTCGTCCCGGCGGGCCTGACGCCAGTTGCGTGCGGGGCGCTCCTCGGGGTGGTCGGGGGTGAGCCCGTGGTCCACACCCAGGCAGTCCAGGGCCTCGCACGCGATGAGCTGGTGGCCCAGCGGGGAGAAGTGCAGGCGGTCGGGGGCCCACATCTGGGGGTCGCTCAGCTGGTTCAGCCCCCACAGGTCCACGAGCACGGCGTCGTGGCGGGCGGCCACCGTGCGCACGTTCTCGTTCCAGATGGCCACGCGGCCGCGGATGCTGCGCATCACGGGGGTGTTGCCGATGTCCGGGGCATCGAACATGACCACGGTGGCGCCGGTCGCGGCGATCTGCTCGATCACGGTGTCCAGCCGGGAGGCGATGTCGTCCGGGTCCGCGCCGGGGCGGAGCATGTCGTTGCCGCCGGCGCTGATGGTCACGAGATCCGGTGTCAGCTCGAGCGCCGGCTCCAGCTGCTCGTCCACGATGGGCTGGAAGAGGCGCCCGCGGATGGCCAGGTTGGCGTAGGCGAAGTCGTCGGTGGTGCGGGCGAGCTCCTCGGCCATGCGGTCCGCCCAGCCCCGGAACCCGCCGGGGACGGTGTCGTCGGGATCGCCCACGCCCTCGGTGAACGAGTCGCCCATGGACACCATCCGGTGCCACGGGTGCAGGGGCTCGGCGGGGGACTCGGCGGTGGGATCGGGAGACGTGGTCCGGGGCGCGGTGCTCTCATCCATAGGAAATTACTAACACGTATTCCTGGGCGGCGCCGTCATGGTCCGTCACGGGAGCGTGTGAGGATGGGGCCATGGCACAAGCACCCCACGTGATCTGGAACAACGACGAAGCCGACCGCACCGGCACGCCCCTGGTGGTGATGTTCCACGGCTACGGCTCCCACGAGGGAGACCTCATGGCCCTGAGCGCGTCCCTCCCGGACGGGTTCACCGTGGCCTCCGTGCGGGCACCGCAGCGCGCGGGCGCGGGCTTCCAGTGGTTCCCGCTGTCCTCCGAGCTCGGCTTCACCACGGACGCCGTGGTGGCCGCCGCCGAGCCCGTGGTGCAGTGGCTGCGGGACGAGTCCCTGCAGCACACGCACGTGATCCTGCTCGGCTTCTCCCAGGGGATGGCGATCGCCACCACGGTGGCCCGCCACGCCCCGGACCTCGTGGACGCGGTGGTGGGGCTGTCCGGTTTCGTGGTCCCGGTGGCGGACGACGACGCCCAGGCCAACTTCTTCCACGACGACGCCCTGCGCGAGGAGCCCCTGCGATTGTTCTGGGGCCGCGACCCCGAGGACCCGGTGATCCCGCCCGCCCTGGTGGACCGCACCGCCGAGTGGGCCCAGCAGCACGCGGACGCCACCAAGGTGCAGTACCGGGGGATCGGTCACGGGGTCTCACCCCAGGAGCTGTCCCACGTGTCGGAGTACCTGCGGGCACTCACGGACTGAGCACGCCGGTCACCCGACTTATCGTCCGCTCCGGCGCACCCACTGCGGTGGGGGGCGCCGGAGCGCTCTACGCGCTGACGATGCGCACGGGCGGCATGCCGGAGCCCGGGACCGCCAGCACGTCCCCGGGGTGCAGCTGCGCGCCCCGGCGGGTCTCCACGGCACCGTTGACCTGCACCGCGCCCTCGGACACCAGGGTCTTCGCGTGGTGGCCGTCCTCGGCCAGGTTGGCCAGCTTCAACGCCTGCCCCAGGCGGATCATCTGGTCCCGGATGGGCATCTCTTCATACGCAGTGTCGCTCATGCGTCCATTGTCTCAGGCGTGCCCGGGGCGGATCGCCGGGAACGCCGCCCGGTGCCCGAACGTGCCTGGGCGGGGTGGGGTGAGGAGGGACGGAAACGCACCTGGGCGGCGTCGTGCCCCCAAGTAGTTGCACGTCCAATGAACTGGGGATACGTTCGGGGGAGACGTGCATCACACCCTCCCACCATCACCAGGAGAAGCCATGACACTCGTTCCCCACTTCGTCGAGGGCCGAAAGACTCCGGGCGACTCCGGTCGCACGCAGGACGTCTACAACCCCGTGGAGGGCGCGGTGAGCGCCCAGGTGCCGCTGGCATCCGCGGAAGAGGTCGCGCAGGCCGTGACCGCCGCCGAGGAGGCGTTCCCGCAGTGGTCCGGGCTCAACGCTCAGCGCCGCGCGCGGATCCTGCTGAAGTGGGTGGACCTGATCACCGAGAACATGGACGAGCTGGCCACCCTGCTCTCCAACGAGCACGGCAAGACCTTCCCGGACGCGAAGGGAGACATCCAGCGCGGCGTGGAGGTCGTGGAGTTCGCGGCAGGTGCGCCGCACCTGCTCAAGGGCGAGTTCTCCAGCGGTGCGGGCACGGGCATCGACGTCCACTCGCTGCGCCAGCCCCTCGGCGTGGTCGCGGGGATCACCCCGTTCAACTTCCCCGCCATGATTCCGCTGTGGAAGGCGGGCATCGCGCTCGCCGCGGGCAACACCTTCGTGCTCAAGCCCTCCGAGCGGGACCCCTCCGTGCCCGTGCGTCTCGCGGAGCTGGCGCTCGAGGCGGGCATGCCCGCGGGTGCGCTGAACGTGGTCCACGGTGACAAGACCGCCGTGGACGCTCTGATCGAGGATCCGCGTGTGCGGGCCATCGGCTTCGTGGGCTCCACGCCCATCGCCCAGTCCATCTACAGCGCGGCGGCCGCGCAGAACAAGCGGGCGCAGTGCTTCGGCGGCGCCAAGAACCACATGGTGATCATGCCGGACGCGGACCTCGAGCAGGCTGCTGATGCTCTGATCGGCGCGGCCTTCGGCTCCGCCGGCGAGCGCTGCATGGCCATCTCCGTGGCCGTCCCCGTGGGGGAGGCCACCGCGGACAGGCTACGCGCGCTGCTTGAGGAGCGGATCGCCACGCTCACGCTCGGCCCGTCCCTGGAGCCGTCCTCGGACTTCGGTCCCGTGGTCAGCGCCCAGGCCAAGGAGCGCATCGAGTCCTACATCGCCGCGGGCGAGAAGGAGGGCGCGGAGCTCGTGGTGGACGGCCGCGGCGCCACCGTGGACGGGCACCCCAACGGGTTCTGGGTGGGCGCCACCCTGTTCGACCACGTCACCACGGACATGAGCATCTACCGCGAGGAGATCTTCGGCCCGGTGCTGTGCATCGCACGTGCCGCGGACTACGAGGAGGCCCTGCGCCTGCCCAGCGAGCACGAGTACGGCAACGGCGTGGCCATCTTCACCCGCGACGGGGACACGGCCCGGGACTTCACCACCCGCGTGGAGGTGGGCATGGTGGGCGTGAACGTCCCCATCCCCGTGCCGATCGCCTACTACACCTTCGGCGGCTGGAAGGCCTCGGGCTTCGGGGACCTCAACCAGCACGGCACGGACGGGCTGAAGTTCTACACCAAGACCAAGACCGTCACCACGCGCTGGCCCTCCGGGACCAAGGAGGGCGCGAGCTTCGTGATGCCCGCCGGCAGCTGAGCCGCGCGGCGTCGTCGTGCGCCACGCCGTACGACGCCGCCGCGCCCCGCAGTCCCGCCCCGCCGCCGGGCCCCGCACGACGACGCCCGGCGGAGTCCCAGCACTCCGGCACTCCCGCATTCCCGTGACTCCGCGACGCGCGGAGCCACCGCCACCCCTGGAGCGAGGAATCTCATGAGCGAGACCACCAGCCAGCAGCTCCCCACCGTCGCCTTCCTGGGCCTGGGCCACATGGGTGGACCCATGGCCGTGAACCTGGTGAAGGCCGGGGTGTCCGTGACCGCCTTCGACGTGGTGCCCGCCGCCATGGATGCCGCCCGCGAGCAGGGCCTCACCGTGGCGGAGACCCCGGAGGACGCCGTGCGCCAGGCGCAGGTGGTCATCACCATGTTCCCGTCCGGGCAGCACGTGAAGGACGCCTACACGGGGGCCGGCGGCGGCGAGGGTCTGCTGGCCGCGGCACCCGCCGGGGCCACGTTCCTGGACTGCTCCACCATCAACATCTCCGAGGCGCAGGAGGCTGCGGCCCTGGCGCAGGAGAAGGGGTTCACCGCCGCGGACGCCCCGGTCTCCGGGGGAGTGGTGGGTGCCACCGCCGGGACGCTCGCGTTCATGGTGGGTGCACCGGACGAGGTCTTCGAGCGCGTGCGGCCCCTGCTGGAGATCATGGGCGCGCGCGTGGTGCACTGCGGCGGCAACGGCATGGGCCAGGCCGCGAAGATCTGCAACAACATGGTCCTGGGCGTGTCCATGGTGGCGGTCAGTGAGGCGTTCGTGCTCGCGGAGAAGCTGGGCCTGGAGCACCAGGCGCTGTACGACGTGGTCTCCAACGCCTCGGGCCAGTGCTGGGCGCTGACCACCAACTGCCCCGTTCCCGGGCCCGTGCCCACGAGCCCCGCCAACAACGACTACGAGCCCGGTTTTGCCGGCGCGCTGATGGCCAAGGACCTCAACCTCGCGGCCACCGCACTGGAGCAGACCGGTGCCACCGCGCCCATGGGGCGTCTTGCGGCGGAGCTCTACAACCGTTTCGTGGCGGACGGCCACGCGGGCAAGGACTTCTCCGAGATCATTACGACGCTGCGGGAGGATTCTCGGGAGGGGTGAAGTCTCCCTCGCGGGCACGGAGCCCGCTCAGTGCCGCCACGACCGCCTCCACCTCGTGCGCCGCGAGGCCGGTGTCCAGGAAGAGCTGCTCGTTCAGCGCCCGTGTGGCCCGGCCCACCACGTCCAGGCCGGTGGGGGTGAGCGCCACGTTCACCGCCCGTCGGTCGGTGCTGACAGGTTCCCGGCGCACCAGCCCGGCGTCCTCCAGCCGGTCCACCGCGTTGGTGATGGACGTGGGGTGCACCTGCAGCAGGGCGCTGGCCCGCTTCATGAGCATCTTGTGCTCTCGCGCGAAGCTCAGCAGGGCGAGCACCTCGTAGCGCGAGAACGTCAGCCGGAAGGGCTTGAGAATCCGGTCTGCCCGGCCCAGCAGGATCTGCTGGGCCCGCATGATCGAGGTCACCGCGGCCATCGGGCCCGCGGCCTCGGTCCAGCCCCTGCGCTCCCAGTTGCGCTGTGCTTCCGCAATGGGGTCCCTGTTGAGCGGCTGGTTCTGGGGCATGGGCACAGTCTAGGGGCGCGCGGGGGGCGTGATCGGGACCATACGAAAATACATGCCTGCGTTATAGTCGGGCGCACCACTATTGACCTGCCCACCACCTTAGGAACAGGACCATGACCTCAGCCGCAGCATCCCCGCGCGCCCCCCGCTCCCTCCCGGGCCCCGACCTCCTGCACCTGGAGCGCCAGCTGCCCGAGTCCGAGCGCGAGCGGCTGCACGCCATCACGGAGCACCTGCAGGCTGAGGTGCGGCACCAGAGCGTGGACGCGTGGAACAAGGAGGAGCTGCCGCGCCACCTGCTGCCGGCGCTCGCGGAGCTCGGTCTGGGGCAGGTGGCCCAGGACGGGTCCTCGCGGCTGTTCCAGGGGCTGGTGCACGCGCAGATCGCCCGCGCAGACATCTCCCTCTCCGCACTGCTGGGCATCCACAACGAGCTGATCGTGGGCACCATTGCCGCGTTCGGCTCCCCGGAGCAGCAGGAGACGTGGTTGCCGGGGCTCATGAAGCTCGAGCGGCTCGGCGCGTTCTGCCTCACGGAGCCGGACCACGGCTCGGACATCGCGGGCGGGCTGGCCACCACGGCCACCCGTGACGGCGACGGCTGGGTGCTCAACGGCCGCAAGCGCTGGATCGGGCTGGGCACGGTGGCGGACCTCGCGCTCGTGTGGGCCCGGGACACCGCGGACGGCCGCATCAAGTGCTTTGCGGTGGACACCTCCCTGCCGGGGTACACGGCGTCCAAGATCGAGCACAAGATCGGGCTGCGGATCATGCAGAACGCGGACATCGAGCTCACGGACCTGCGGCTGCCCGCGGACGCCCTGCTGCCCGGTGCCGAGGACTTCTCCGCGGCCAACGGACTGCTCAAGGACTCCCGCGCGTGGGTCGGCTGGCAGGCGGTCGGCGCCCAGATGGCCGTGTTCGACATCGTGCGCGACTATGCAATCGAGCGGATCCAGTTCGGCAAGCCGCTCGCGAGCTTCCAGCTGGTGCAGCAGGTCATCGCGGAGGCGGCCGGCAACCTTGCCGCCTGCTCGGGGCTCATGGCCCAGGTGACCCGCGTGCAGGAGGCGGACGACCTGCAGATGATGCAGGCCGCCCTGGCCAAGTCCACCGCCACGCGATTGGCCCGCCAGAGCGCGTCCCAGGCCCGGGACGCCCTGGGCGGCAACGGCCTGCTCAGCCACTACGGGATCGCCAAGGTCATGGCGGACATCGAGGCCATCCACACGTACGAGGGCAGCTACCACATCAACTCGCTGATCGTGGGTCGCGCGCTCACGGGCGTCTCAGCGTTCGTCTCGTAGCGGCGCGCCGGGGACGACGCCGCTGGGCCGGGTCCGGCGCCCGCCCCCGCCCTCACCGGCGCAACCGCCCCGGGCCGCGCGATCCCCCTGCGCGCCGGGGTGCCCTGTTCCGAGGGCATGCTGCGAGGGCGGGGCGGCGAGGTGAGGCGCGCGGGACCGTGCGGTGCGCGGGCACGCCGGCCGTGCGGCGTCGTCGTGCGCGGGGGTTAGGTCCGGCCTGCGGAACCTCGCTACCCTGGAGCGGAACGGCTCTCCCCGTGCGGGTCGAGAGCCTGAGCCCACCGATCCCCACGCGCGAGCCCCCGCGGCTCCGCGCGAGAAACGGAAGTGAGACCGCATGGCCCCGAAATCCACCCTGGACAATGTCATCTCCCTGGCCAAGCGCCGGGGCTTCGTGTTCCAGGCGGGTGAGATCTACGGGGGTTCGCGCTCCGCGTGGGACTACGGTCCGCTGGGTGCGGAGCTGAAGGAGAACATCAAGCGCGAGTGGTGGCAGACCTTCGTGCGCGGCCGCGCGGACATGGTGGGGCTGGACTCCTCGATCATCCTGCCGTCCGCGGTGTGGCAGGCCTCCGGGCACGTGGAGACGTTCACCGACCCCCTGGTGGAGTCCCTGCACACCCACAAGCGCTACCGTGCGGACCACCTGCTGGAGGCGTACGAGGCCAAGCACGGCCACCCCCCGGTCAACGGCCTGGCGGACGTCAAGGACCCGGAGACCGGCCAGGACGGCAAGTGGACCGAGCCCCAGCAGTTCTCCGGTCTGATGAAGACCTTCCTGGGCCCCGTGGACAACGAGGAGGGCAAGCACTTCCTGCGCCCGGAGACCGCCCAGGGCATCTTCGTGAACTTCCTCAACGTGGTGACCGCCGCGCGCAAGAAGCCGCCGTTCGGCATCGGGCAGATCGGCAAGGCGTTCCGCAACGAGATCACCCCGGGCAACTTCATCTTCCGCACGCGCGAGTTCGAGCAGATGGAGATCGAGTACTTCATCCACCCGGACGAGGCCAAGCAGTACTTCGACGAGTGGGTCGAGGCGTGCTGGAACTGGTTCGTGGACCTGGGCGTGAACCCGGACAACATGCGCCGCTACGACGTCCCCGCGGACGACCGCGCGCACTACTCGGACGGCACCATCGACATCGAGTACCGCTTCGGCTTCCAGGGCTCCGAGTGGGGTGAGCTGATGGGCGTGGCCAACCGCACGGACTTCGACCTCACCAACCACACCGAGGCCTCCGGCACCAAGATGCAGTACTTCGACCAGGCCTCCGGCGAGCGCTACACCCCCTACGTGATCGAGCCGTCCTTCGGGCTGACCCGCTCCATGATGGCGTTCCTGGTGGACGCGTACGTGGAGGACGAGGCACCCAACACCAAGGGCGGAGTGGACACCCGCACCGTGCTGCGCCTGGACCCGCGCCTGGCCCCGGTCAAGGCCGCCGTGCTGCCGCTGTCCAAGAAGGAGGACCTGCGCCCCGCCGCGCAGCACCTGGACGCCGAGCTGCGCCGCCGCTGGAACATCGACTACGACGACGCCGGGGCCATCGGCCGCCGCTACCGCCGACAGGACGAGATCGGCACGCCGTTCTGCATCACGGTGGACTTCGACACCCTCGAGGACCAGGCCGTGACCATCCGCTCGCGCGACGAGATGACCCAGGAGCGCGTGGGCCTGGACCGCGTGCAGCAGTACCTGGCCGAGCGCCTGGAGAAGTGAGCGCATGAGCATCGACTACCGCCCCTGGCAGGAGGACGACGACCTCCGCCTGCTCGAGCTGTGGCCGGACCCCGAGTCCGCGCCCGTCCAGGCGTTCCGCGCCCGGCTCGGTGCCGAGGACCAGAGCGGGTTCGCCGTGACGCTCGTGGCCACGGACGACGACGTTCCGGTCGCCGCCGGGGTCTGCTACGCCTCCGCGTGGCACCCGCAGCGGCTGTGGCTGTTCGTGGAGGTCGCCCCGGAGCACCGACGCGAGGGCATCGGGCGGGAGCTGGCGTCCCGGTTGCGGGCGGCCGCCCGTGAGACGGGTGCTCCCGTCGAGGCCCTGCGCACGCGCGTGACCCCGGGCTCCACGGGGGAGGGCTTCGCCCGCTCCCTGGGCTTCGCCGACGCCATGCGCTCCCGCGTGGTGCGTGTGGACGCCGGAGCCCTGCCCGCGCCCACGCTCGGGCAGAACGCGGACGGCTCCGACGCCGAGGCCGTGGAGGACCTCGCGACCGGCTCCGTGGAGCTGACCCGCGCCGTGGAGTCCTTCTACCGGGAGGTCCACGCGTGGGACCCGGTGGGGGACGTGAGCATCGGCGCGGTCAACAAGCAGTTCCTCTCGGACACCGCCGGGGCCTACGGTGCCGTGGTGCTGCGCCGCACGGTGGACGGCACGGACGGCAAGGGCCCGATCGCGGCGTTCGCCGTGAGCTACCGCCCGTTCGACCCGGCCAACCCGCACGACGAGCCGCAGCCGAACGAGGTCGCGGACGTGCTGCTCGGCTACGTGCCCGGTGCGGCCGGGGCCACCCCGGAGCAGTCCGGCGCGGCCCTGGAGACCCTGCTGGCGCTGCTCGTGAGCGACTATCCGGTGGAGCTGGAGGTGGACGACTCCATGGGCCCGCTGGTCAGCGTGGTGGACAACCTCCTGGCCGCGGGAGTCGCCCGCATGGTCACGGAGGCCGAGACGCTGGTGCTGGACTAGCACAGCCCGCGAGAGCCCTCCTGCCGCACCCGCGGTGGGAGGGCTCTCGCCTGTCCACGGGCTGTGTCGGATTGTGCTTGCGCTCGGCCCGCCCACGTCGGTGCGGTGTCCACCGTGGCGCTGCCTGCCCCACCTCTGGCACTCCCGGGCTGCCACCTGGCAGCGCCTCAACCCCGCGCATGTGCTTTCCGCGGTGAGGACCGTGGTAAGACGTTCACGGACGAAAGGACCTCCATGCCCGCTTCCCAGGCGCACTCCTCGCAGCACACCGGATCCACCACGCCCGGATCCGCAGCTGCCGGCCCCTCCGGCGACGCCGCCGCACCGCACCCCACTGGCGCGCCCGACGCCCAGCCCCTGAGCGGGCGGCTGCGGCTGATCGCCACCGTGGCCACGTTCGGCGGGCTGCTGTTCGGCTACGACACCGGCGTGATCAACGGCGCGCTGCCCTCGCTGGTCTCCGACATGCAGCTGACCCCGTTCCTGGAGGGGCTCGTGGCGTCCATCCTGCCGTTCGGCGCGGCGTGGGGCGCCGCGTTCGGTGGGCGGCTCGCGGACGGGATCGGGCGGCGTCGGCTGCTGATGGTGCTCGCCGTGGTGTTCGTGGTGGCCACAATCGGGTGCGCGCTCGCGCCCTCCGTGGGGGTGCTCGTCGCGTTCCGCGCCGTGCTGGGACTCGCCGTGGGGGCGTCGTCGGTGACCGTGCCCGTGTTCCTCGCGGAGCTCGCCCCGGCCCACCTGCGCGGGCGCGTGGTCGCCCAGAACGAGCTGATGATCGTGGGCGGGCAGGCGCTCGCGTTCGTGTTCAACGCGGGACTGGCGACGGCGTTCGGCCACGTCCCGCACGTGTGGCGCTACATGCTCGTGCTCGCCACGCTGCCCGCCCTGGCGCTGTGGATCGGGATGATCGTGGTGCCGGAATCCCCGCGCTGGCTCGCCCGGAAGGGGCGCGGCGAGGAGATGGTGCGCGTGCTGCGTCGGATCCGGGAGGACGCCTACACGCCGCAGGAGGCGGACACGGTGCGGGAGCTCGCCGCACAGGATGCGCACCGCCCGGCGGCCAGCGTCCTGGACCTGGTGCGCGTCCCGTGGATCCGCCGGATCTTCGGTATCGGTGCGGGCATGGCAGTGATCAACCAGATCTCCGGGATCAACGCCATCCAGTACTACGGGGTCACTGTGCTGCAGGACGCCGGGTTCGGGGGCAACGGCGCGTTCTACGCGAACATCATCCCGGGCGTGGTGGGTGCCGCCGCCGTGGGTCTGGCCATGGTGCTGCTCAAGCACGTGGGGCGTCGGCCCATGCTGCTCACCGGGCTCTGCGGGACCATCGTGTCCCTGACCGCCTTCGCCCTGGTCTACCTGCTGGTCCCGGAGGGCGGTCCCGCCCGGGCGTGGGCGGTCCTCGCGTGCATCGTGGTGTTCGTGGGCTTCATGCAGTGCTGCATCGGGACGGTCACGTGGCTGTACATGTCCGAGATCTTCCCGCTGTCCGTGCGCGGGGTGGGAATGGGCGCGTGCGCGTGGTTGCTGTGGATGATGACCTTCGTGGTGGGGCTGACCTTCCCCCTGCTCACGGACGCCCTGGGCGTGGGGTACACCGTGCTGATCTTCGTTGCGCTGCAGCTCGTGGCGCTCGTGTGGGTGCACCGCGTGGCCCCCGAGACCAAGGACCGCACCCTGGAGGAGCTCGAGGAGCAGTTCCGCGCCGCGTAGGGGACAATGGCGTGTCGCCACCGCACCACCCGATCATGTGAGGAACCGTCCGTGTCCTGTGAACCCGCCGTCGTCGCCCCGCCGGAGGAAGCCGGGTGCCCGCAGTGGGTGCCCCAGCCGGACGTCCTCGCGCGCGCCGAGCTGCTGAGCGAGCGCTTCGAGCGGGCGTACGGCCGCGCGCCCGTGGGCGTGTGGGCCGCGCCGGGCCGCGCCAACCTCATGGGGGAGTACATCGACTACTCGGGCGGGATGTGCCTGCCCTTCGCCCACCAGTACGTCACGCTCACTGCCGCGGCACCGCGCACGGACGGCGTGCTGCGGGCGCTGTCCCTGCAGGACGCGGACGAGTCCGTGGCGGACCACCGGCTGCGCACCACCTCCGTGGCGGACATCGCCCCCGGCGCGATCGGCGGCTGGTTCGGCTACGCCGCCGGGGTCGCGTGGGGCATGCAGCGGGTGGCCTCGGGCCACTCGGACCACCCCGTCGCCGTCCCCGGGCTCGCCCTGGCCCCTGACTTCGGCGCGGACCTCATGGTGGACTCCACTGTTCCCATCGGCGCCGGGCTCGCGTCCTCCGCGGCCCTGGAATGCTCGGTCGCGCTCGCACTGTTTTCCCTGTCCACGGGCGACGACGCCCCGGACGACCGCCTGCGCCGCGCCCTGGCCCGCGCGTGCATGGACGCCGAGAACCACATCGTGGGCGCCAACACGGGCGGGCTGGACCAGACCGCGTCCCTGCGCTCGCACGCGGGGGAGACCCTCGCCCTGGACTGCCGGGACTTCGACGCCGCCCGCCTGCCCGCCGATCCCTCCACCGCCGGCCTCACGTGGCCCGCCCCGGACAC
>NZ_RCOM01000046.1 GCF_003667225.1 Kocuria rhizophila | reverse complement strand
GCCCTGGGAGTAGAGCCGGGTGAGCCGCTCCAGTGGCGCGCGGTCGTCCTTGTTGCTGAGCATCTCGTGGGCGCGGGCGGGGGTGACCCACCGCATCTCGTCCACCTCGTCGTCCTCCGGGGCCGTCTGCGCGGTGGGGGAGACCTCGGCCGCCCAGTAGCGCACGAGCTTGTCGTTGCCGCGGACCTTGTACTCGGAGTCGCCCAGGTGGACCCCCAGGGTGATGCGCAGCCCCGTCTCCTCGCGCAGCTCGCGCACGGCGGTCTCCGGCAGCGTCTCGCCGTCGTCCTGCTTGCCCTTGGGCCAGGACCAGTCGTCGTAGCGGGGACGGTGGATCACCAGCACCTGGAGCTCGTTGTCCACCACCCGCCAGCAGAGACACCCCGCGGCGAGGATGTCGTACGTGCTCAGGGTGCTGTTCTTCGCCATGCTCTGCTCTCCGTGCTCCGAAACTCGCGTGCCGCCCGCAGGGAGGGGGCGGGGATCCCGTACCGATGGTAGCGGGGCTCAGCCCCGGTACAGGACGTCCACGTGCCAGCGCTCGAAGCCCAGGGACTCGTAGAGGGACACGGCCGCCGTGTTGTCGGCGTCCACGTAGAGCATGACCTCCTCGAGTCCCTCCTCGGCCAGGTGGTTGATGCCCGCGGCCGTGAGCGCGCGGCCCAGGCCGCCGCCCTGCTGCTCGGGGTCCACGCCCACGGCGTAGACCTCGCCCAGGTCGGCGGCGCCCTCGCCGCCCGTGTGCACCTTGGTCCAGTGGAAGCCCACCACCCGGTCCGGGTCCTCGGTGGTCACCGCCAGGAGGAAACCGGCGGGGTCGAACCAGGACTCGCCCTCGCGCTGCTGCAGGTCGGACAGCGTCAGACGGCCCTGCTCGGGGTGCTGGGCGAAGGCGCGGGAGTTGACCCGCAGCCAGGACTGCTCGTCCCGGCCCACCTCGAACGCGCGGATCTCCACGCCCTCCGGCAGCGACACCTCGAGGGGCACGTCCTGGGCGCCGGCGACCGTGCGCTTGAGCTGCAGCAGGTCACGCACAGCGGTGAGTCCGTGCAGCTCGGCGAGCCGGCGCGCCGCGGGCTGGTTACCGTGCGCCCAGGCCTCCACGGTGCCGTCCACGAGACCGCGCAGCTGGCCCGCGATGGCCGTGGCCACGCCCCGGTTGCGGTGCTCCGGGTCCACGGTGAGCTCCACGGTGAACGTGGAGGCGGCGTCAGGCTGGGGCATCACCACGGCGGCTCCCACGAGGTCCTCGCCATCGGTGGCGACCACGCATGTGACCCCCGCCCGGCCGGAGCGCAGCTCAACGAGCGTCTGGTCCGAGAACGGCGGCTCGCCGTCGTGCGCGCGGGAGTGCTCCGCGAGGGCCACGAGGTCCTCGGGGAACGGGATGCTGTCGTACGGGGTCACGGTGACGGACATGGCGGTGCCTCCTCGGCGGTCGTCGGCGCGGTGCTCAGGCAGAGGTCTCCCTGCCTGCCGCAAAGCTGTACCCCACGTTACGCACCGTGGTGATCAGGTGCTCGTGGTCCGAGCCGAGCTTGGCGCGCAGCCGCCGGATGTGCACGTCCACGGTGCGGGTGCCGCCGTAGTAGTCGTAGCCCCACACCTCGGACAGCAGCTGGCTGCGGGTGAAGACCCGGCCCACGTGCTGGACCAGGAACCGCAGCAGCTCGAACTCCTTGAACGTGAGGTTCAGGGCCCGTCCCGCGAGTTTCACCGTGTAGGAGTCCTCGTCGATGCTGAGCGAGCCCGCGCGCAGCACGCTCCCCTCGGGTTCCGGCTCCGGCGCGGCACCTCCCGCGCTCGCGAGCCGCAGCCTGGCCTCCACCTCGGCGGGCCCCGCGGTGCTCAGCACCACGTCGTCCACGCACCACGACGCCGCCACGGCCGCCATTCCGCCCTCCGTCACGCTCAGCAGCACGGGCAGCGGGCGCTGGGCGGCGGAGAGCGCCTGCGCCGCGTTGCGGGCGCCCACGAGATCGGCGGTTCCGTCCAGCACCACGACATCCGGGCGACTCGGTCCGGTGAGCGCTCCGGTCGCCGTCAGCGGGTGCACCGAGACCGTGTGGGGGAGCAGCTCGAGGGCGGGCAGCGCGGTGTCCACCGCACCGGGGGCGGGGCTGAGCAGGGCGATGTGGGACACGGTGTGCTCCGCTCGCAGGCGTGGGGACCGGCCCCGAGCGGGCCCGGCCGATGACCGGGCCAGTATAGGCGGGGGTGTGCCGACGCCGCGGGGCACCCCACCGGGGCCCGGCCCCTGGGCAGCGCGGTCCCGACCACCGCCCCGGCCGCGCCCGGCGGGTGGTCGGGGCCCGGCGGGGGACGCATGGCGGTTACCCTGGCACCAGGGCGCGGAACAGATCACCGCCCGCAGGCCGGCCCGGAGGAACCTCCCCATGAAGTACGCGCGCATCATCATCGCCGCCGTGGTGGCGCTGGTCCTCGCGCTCACGGCCGGCCTCCTGGGGGGCTGGGCGCCGTTCGTGGTCTCCGTGGGCATGGCGGTCACGATCGGCGTGGGGTGGCCTGCCGCGGCGGGCATCCAGGCCCGGCGCCGCCACAACGTGCTCATCGCCTCGGCCGGCACCCTGGTGTGCCTTCTGGTGCAGCTGGTGCCGTCGCAGCGTCTCGTGTGGCTGCCCGCCGTCATCGGTGTGTCGTTCATGGCCGTGTGCGTGGCCGAGCTCGTGCGCGGTGAGGGTGCGAAGTACCGGCTGGAGTCCACTCTGGCGTCCGTCACGGGGGTGCTCGCGGCCGTGGCCGCCTCCGGGTGGATCGCGTTCTCCACCGTGGCCCACGAGCAGGGTCTCAGCGGGTGGCTCACCGTGGCCGGTGTGGGCGCCCCGTTGACCGTGATCCTCGTGGTCGCGGGTGCCCGCGTGATCTCTGCGGCCCCCGAGAACCTGGCGCGGCGGGGGATGATCACACTCGGTGTGACGCCCGTGGCGCTGCTGGGAATGGTGGCAGTTTTCACGGGTCAGGTACTGGCCGCCGTGGTAGCGTGAAGCCATGCTTGCACTCGAAATCTTCTACCTGGTCCTCCTGGGTCTCGCGACCCTCGCCATCCTCGGAATTGGCGCGAAGGTCGTGTTCAGCCTCTTCAAGGGGCAGATGTAGCTCGTGCCCATCGAGATCCCCTCTGACCTGACCCCCGAACTCGTCCCCTTCGCGTGGCTCCTGGGCACGTGGGAGGGCAACGGCTTCATGGGGTACGGCGACGCCGAGCAGCGCGCTTTCCGCCAGCGCGTCACGTTCGAGCAGACCGGACTCCCGTTCGTGATCTACCGCGCGCAGACCACGCTCCTCGACGAAGAGGGCGAGCCGCAGCGCGAGGCCACGTACGAGCAGGGCTTCTGGGAGCTCGCGCGTCCCCGTGAGGACGGGGACATCGGCCCCGGCATGCTGCCCCCCGATCCCGTCCCCGTGCTCACCTCCGCGGAGGACGTCGAGAAGCTGCGCAACGCGGACGGCGGCTTCGACATCTCCGTGAGCATCCTCCAGCCCGGCGGGGTGGCGGAGCTGTACCTCGGGCAGATCAAGGGCCCGCGCGTGGACCTGCGCACCGACGCCGTGATCCGCGCCCAGGGTGCCAAGGAGTACCAGTCCGGCACGCGCCTCTACGGACTCGTGAACAACCACCTCATGTGGGCCTGGGACATGGCCGCCCAGGGGCGGGAGCTGGCCACGCACGCCTCCGCCGAGCTCACCAAGCTCGAGCCCACGGCCGATCCGCGGTCGTGAGCACGGCGGATTCCGTGTCCTCGTCCGTGCTGCTGGGGCGTCACGGAGCGGTGCCCGCCCAGGGCCTCGACGCCGGGGTGGCCGCCCACTACGGTGACCCCGTCCCGGAGCAGCGGGCCCTCGCCCGCGGACGAGCCGTGGTGGACCAGTCCCAGCGCGGCGTCGTGACCGTGAGCGGCCCGGACCGGCTGAGCTGGCTCACCACGCTCTCCTCCCAGGTGCTGACCTCCCTGGAACCCGGCCGCAGCACCGAGGCCCTCTTCCTCAGCGTGCAGGGACGCGTGGAGTACGCGCCCCACGTCGTGGACGATGGCACCACCACGTGGCTCATCACCGAGGCCGGGGAGACCTCCGGTCTGACGGACTGGCTGACCTCCATGCGTTTTGCCCTCCGGGTGGACGTGCAGGACGTGTCCTCACAATGGGCGGTTCTGGCGGCCGCGCAGGACCTCTCCGCACGGATCCCCGCGCTGCTCCCGGACCGCTCGGGCCCCGCCGTGGGCCCGGCGTGGCAGGACCCCTGGCCCGGGATCGCCGTGGGCGGTCACGGGTACGCCGCTGAGCAGGACCACCCCGGCAGCGCTCGCACCTGGTTCGAGCACCTCGTGCCGCGGGACGTTCTGGAGCCCGTGGTCGAGGCCCTCGAACGGGAAGGTTTCCAGCTCGCGGGGTCGTGGGCCGCGGAGGCGCTGCGGATCGAGTCCTGGCGTCCCCGGTGGGGCGCGGACACGGACGAGAAGACCATTCCCCACGAGCTGGACTGGATGCGCACGGCCGTCCACCTGTCCAAGGGCTGCTACCGCGGTCAGGAGACCGTGGCGCGCGTGCACAACCTGGGGCGCCCGCCCCGCAGGCTCACCTTCCTGGACCTCGACGGCTCCCAGCACACCCTGCCGGAGGCAGGAGCGGCGGTGGAGCTGTCCGGGCGGGTCGTGGGTCGTGTGACAGCGGCCCAGCTGCACCACGAGGCAGGGCCCATCGCCCTCGCCGTGCTCAAGCGCTCGGTGGATCCGGAGGCGGTGCTCACCGTGCGGGAGATGCCTCACGCCGTGGACCAGGAGGAGTCCGACGGCTCCGCTCCCGCAGCGGAGCAGTGGGCGGCGTCGCAGACCGTGGTGGTGCCGCCGGAGGCCGGCTCGGTGGTCGGCCGAGCCGGTGGACTCATGCGCGGACCGCGCGGCGGAGGCATGCGGATCTGAGCCGTGCGGCGTCGTCGCCCCAGGCCACAGGTGGACGCGACGGGTGACGGCGGCACCAGGACGACGTGGGCCCTCGGAGGCAGTCCCTCCGAGGGCCCACGTCGTGGAGCAGGGTTCAGCGGCCGAAGAGTTCCTTGGCCTCGTCGTAGCGGTCCTGGGGGACGGCCTTGAGACCGTCGAGAGCCGCGGAGAAGTCCACGCGGACCACGTCGGTGCCGTGCAGGGCGCACATCTTGCCCCACTCCTGGTCCGTCACCATGGTTACGGCGGCGATCCCCAGGCGCGTGGCCAGCACCCGGTCGAAGCCCGTGGGGGCGCCGCCACGCTGGATGTGGCCCAGGATCGTGTTTCGGGTCTCGATGCCCGTGATGCGTTCGATCTCCTGGGTGACGAACTCGCCGATGCCGCCCAGACGCGGTCGGCCGGAGGCTTCCACACCCTTGCCCGCAATGGCCTCTTCGCGGTCGTCGGGGATGAAACCCTCGGCCACGACCACCAGTGGGGACCGGCCACGGTCGTGGACCTCGCGCACCCACTCGGAGACCTGTTCCATGGACTCGCGGAACTCGGGAATGAGGATCGCGTGGGCGCCGGCGGCCATGCCGGAGTGCAGTGCGATCCAGCCCACGTGGCGGCCCATCACCTCGGCCACCATGCAGCGGTGGTGGGACTCGCCGGTGGTGCGGATCCGGTCCATGGCGTCCGTGGCGATGGACACCGCGGTGTCGAAGCCGAAGGTGTAGTCCGTGGCCTGGAGGTCGTTGTCGATGGTCTTGGGCACGCCCACCACCGGAAGCCCGGCGTCCGCGAGACGCTTGGCCCCGGCCAGGGTGCCCTCGCCTCCGATCGCGATCACGGCGTCGATGTTGTTGCTCTCCAGGACCTTGGCGATGTTCTCCGGCCCGCCGTGGGGGCCGTCGAACGGGTTGGTCCGGGAGGTGCCCAGGATGGTGCCGCCCTCACGGGCGAGGCCGCGCACGCTCTGGCGGGGCAGCTCCATGATGTCGCCCTCCACCACGCCGCGCCAGCCGTCACGGAAGCCCACGAACTCGTGGCCGAAGGATTTGATGCCGTGCAGCACCGCCCCGCGGATCACCGCGTTGAGCCCGGGGCAGTCGCCGCCGCTGGTCATAAGCCCGATTCGCATGATGGGGTCAGTGCTCCTCTGTGGTGTCGTGGTCGTTCTGACACCCTCCATCCTAGTGACCGGGGGTTCGTGCGGGGCGGGCGACGCCCCCGCGCACGGACGGGTTCCGTGAACGTTCTCGCCACGGCACGCCCCGGACATTCACCCGGGGTTAATGCGGGGAACTAAGATCGGAGCCGAGAACTGTGAACACGCCGTTCGCGACGCCAGGCCACCAGGAGGACCAGATGACCGCCCAGCAAGAACCGGCCCGTGAGAACCTGCGCGAGTTCATCGACAAGCTCGTGGACCAGGGGTACACGGTGCGGGACGGTCAGTCCCCGGACCCGGACCTGATCGACCCGGGGGGAAGCGCCGTGGAGACGTGGCGCGAGGGCTACCCGTACGACGAGCGGATGTCCCGGGAGGACTACGAGCTGGAGAAGTACCAGCTGCAGATCGAGCTGCTGAAGTTCCAGTACTGGGGCCAGGACAACGACCTCAAGCATGTGGTGGTCTTCGAGGGCCGGGACGCCGCGGGCAAGGGCGGCACCATCAAGCGCTTCACGGAGCACCTGAACCCGCGTGCCGCCCGCGTGGTGGCGCTGAACAAGCCCTCGGACCGTGAGCAAGGGCAGTGGTACTTCCAGCGCTACATCCAGCACCTGCCCACCAACGGCGAGATCGTGCTGTTCGACCGCTCCTGGTACAACCGCGGCAACGTGGAGCGCGTCATGGGCTTCTGCACGGACGAGCAGTACGAGGAGTTCATGCTGCAGGCGCCGGTGTTCGAGAAGATGCTCGTGGACTCGGGGATCCACCTCACCAAGTTCTGGTTCTCCGTGACGCAGCACGAGCAGCGCACCCGCTTCGCGATCCGCCAGATCGACCCCGTGCGCCGCTGGAAGCTCTCGCCCATGGACCTCGCGTCCCTGGACCGCTGGGAGGACTACACGGTGGCCAAGGAGGAGACGTTCCGGCGCACGGACACGGACCACGCCCCGTGGATCACCATCAAGTCCAACGACAAGAAGCGTGCCCGGCTCAACGCCATCCGCTTCTTCCTCAACCAGTTCGACTACGAGGACAAGGACACCTCGGTGGTGTACCCGCCGGACCCGCTGATCGTGCGCCGCGGCCGGGACGCCGTGGACGACTGAGCCGCACTCCGCAGCACCTGCCCCACCTGCCCCAGGCCACCCGATGGATTCCAGCGCGCCCGTGAGCCGCCCCGCCCGGTTCCTCCGAGGCTGGGCGGCCGCTGGCATCAGCATCCTCTGCGCGGGCACGTCCCACTACGCGATCGATCCCAGCCCGCCCAGCGCGCTCCTCCTCGGGGTCGCGTTCACGCTGGCGGGGATGGCCTGCGTGCTGCTCGCCGGGCACCGCATGGGCGCGCTGCGCACAGGGTTCGCAGTACTGCTGAGCCAGGTGCCGTTCCACGTGATCTTCTCGGCAGGTGGTCACTCGGGCTCCCCGGCATCCCCCCGCCACGCCGCCGGGGCGAGCTCCCACGCGCACCACGACCCGTCCGTGCTGCACTCCCTGGCCGGTCACGGCGGCGCCGGTCTGACGGAGGCCGCGGCTGCGAGCCCGGTCCCGGGGATGTCCCACGGCGCGGAGATGCTCCACGGCCCCATGATCTGGGCCCACCTGGCGGCCGCTGCAGTGACCTTCGTGCTGCTGCGCCACGCCGAGGACGGCTGGTGGCGTCTGCTGCACGCCGCCGTCCAGCTCCTCTTCTCGGCCGTGGTGCTGCTGCGCCCGGTGCTCGTGCCGTGCCACGGGCTGCGCCCGGTCCCGCTGGCCCACCTCCTGCCACCGCGCACGTGGTCGCCCGTGCGCGTGATCTCGCGGCGCGGGCCGCCCCTCCTCTCGATCTGAGCAGTCCACCACCGACCACACCCCGTCAGGCACGGGGTGCCGTCGGCCTGTCTTTCATCGAGAGGTACTTCACCATGTCCACAGCACTGGATGCATCGTCGTCCGAACGCGCCCGCACCGGCGCGCCCATCATGTCCGTGTGGCTGCTGCCGCTGCTGCGACGGCTGCACTTCTACGCGGGGCTCCTCGTGGGCCCCTTCCTGGTGGTCGCCGCGGTCACCGGGGCCCTGTACGTGTTCACCCCCCAGCTGGAGCGGGTGGTCTACGCGGATGCGCTCACCGGCACCGCCTCGGCACAGCCCCTGAGCCTGGACGAGCAGGTCGACGCCGCCCGGCGCTCGATCGGCTCACCCGACTCGCCGGTGAACGTCCGGCCCGCGTCCGACGGCGGGACCACGCGTGTGATGTTCGCGGATCCCGCACTGGAACGGGGCGAGTCCCGTGCGGTGTTCGTGGATCCCGGCACGGGACGCGTCACGGGGGACATGACCGTGTACGGCACCAGCGGGGCCCTTCCGCTGCGCACCACCATCGACCGGCTCCACCGGGACCTGCTCCTCGGCGAGCCCGGTCGGCTCTACAGCGAACTGGCGGCCTCGTGGCTGTGGGTCCTCGCCCTGAGCGGTCTCTGCATGGTGGTTCTGCACCGGCGTCGTGTGGCGCGGGGCCGACGCGCCCGGGTGACGCTGGTGCCCCGGCCCGCAGAGGCGAACGCCTACCGGCGGACCCGCTCCTGGCACACCGCCACCGGCGTGTGGCTCGCGGTGGGCTTCCTGTTCCTCGCGGCGTCGGGCCTCACGTGGTCCGCGCACGCGGGGGAGAACGTGGCGCAGCTGCGCACCGCGCTGAACTGGACCACGCCGAAGGTCTCCACCGACCTCGGCGGGGCCTCCGGCGGCGGAGCCGAGGACGAGCACGCCGGTCACCACGGTCACGACGGGCACCAGGGTCACCAGGGACCCGACGACGCCGGGGTGCAGGGCTCCTTCGACGCGGTGCTGGCCACCGCCCGGGAGGCGGGCCTGGACTCGCGGATCGTGGAGCTCAAGCCTGCCGCCGCGGACGGGGCGGCGTGGACGGTCTCCGAGAACGAGCGTTCCTGGCCCACCCAGGTGGACAGCGTGGCGGTGGACCCGCAGCGGTTGCACGTCACCGACCAGGTGTGGTTCTCCGAGTGGGGCCTTCCCGCGAAGCTCACCCAGTGGGCCATCGCCGCGCACATGGGGCTGCTGTTCGGGCTGCCCAACCAGCTCGTGCTGCTCGCACTTGCCGCCGCGATCGTGGTGCTGGTGGTGAGCGGGTACTCCATGTGGTGGCGGCGCCGCCCCACCCGGGCCGCGGGGGTGCAGTTCGGTCCGCTGCCGCCGCGCGGGGCCCTGCGCGCCACCCCGGTGTGGGCGTGGCTCGCGCTGGGGCTGGGAACGGTCGCCGTGGGGCTGTTCGTCCCGCTGCTGGGTCTCTCGCTGCTGGGTTTCCTGGCCGTGGACCTGCTGCTGGGGCTCCGGGCACGACGCCGCTCGGACGGCACCGCGGCCCGGGCCGCCTCACAGGAGTGAGGGCGCGGGGGCATCGCGGGCGTTGACGCGGGAGAGGACGGTGCTCCGCTGCCGGCGCCCTCACTGGAGGGGATGGACCGGGGCTAGGGTCCCGTCACCCGGCACCGGCCCGTGCCCGCCACCCGCGCACGGGGTGAGGAAGGCCGTGGGCCCCACCGTTCGGTGGGGCCCGCGGCCGTGGTGCGCTTCAGCGCGGTGTCAGGTGGTGCGCGCGGTGCGGCGTGCCGGGAACGGGCTTAGGCGGCGTCGGGCCCGAAGTTGTGACGGTCCACGAGCGCCCAGGAGGCCGCGGCGTTGACCGCGGCCACCGTGAGCACCGAGGGCCACGCGCCCATCTTCTTGGCCAGCGGGTGGGACGCGCCGAAGCTCCCGCCGTAGAGCATCCCGAGGCTCGTGGCGGTCGAGGGCCCGGCGGACGCGAGCCACGTGCGGCCCGCCGCGGCGCCGCACGCCGCGAGGACCACGCCGCCCAGCGCGCGCACGCCGGTGACGCGGGCGATGCCGTAGCCGCCGATCAGCCCGGCGCCCACGAGGAGCGCACTCGGCACGGCCACGGGGGACGGCAGGTGCGCGTCCAGGCTCTTCACGGTGTCGGTGGCTGCCATGTCAGTTCTTCCCTCCCAGGAACGCCTGCAGCCGGGAGAGCCCCTCGGCGAGGTCGTCGTCACCCAGCGCGTAGGACAGCCTCAGGTAGCCGGAGGGGCCGAACGCCTCGCCCGGGACCACGGCCACCTCGGCCTTCTCGAGGATCAGCTCCGCGAGCTCGGCGGAGGTCTGCGGCGTGACGCCGTCGAACTCGCGTCCGAGCAGGGCGGTCACGTCCGGGTACGCGTAGAAGGCGCCCGTGGGCACGGGGCAGTTCACGCCCTCGATCGCGTTCAGCCCGTCCACGATCGTCCGACGACGCCGGTCGAACGCCTCCCGCATCTCGGCCACCTTGTCCATGGGGCCCTCCAGGGCGGCGAGTGCGGCGGCCTGCGCCACGTTGTTCACGTTGGACGTGAGGTGGGACTGCAGGTTGGTGGCGGCCTTGACCACGTCCTCGGGACCGACCATCCAGCCCACGCGCCACCCCGTCATGGCGTAGGTTTTGGCCACACCGTTGAGCAGGATCAGGTGCTCGTGCAGCGCGGGAACGGCCTGGGCCATGGACACGAACTGCACGTCGTCGTAGGTGAGGTGCTGGTAGATCTCGTCGCTGATCACGAAGATGCCCTTGGCCGCGGCCCACTCGCCGATCGCGCGGGTCTCCTCCTCGGTGTACACCGAGCCCGTGGGGTTGGACGGGGAGCAGAACAGCAGCGCCTTGGTGGCGGAGGTGCAGGCGGCCTCGAGCTGCTCGGGGGTGACCTTGTAGTCGTTCTCCGCGCCCGCGAAGACTTCCACGGGATTGCCGCCGGCCAGGCGGATGGCCTCAGGGTAGGTGGTCCAGTACGGGGCGGGGAGCAGGACGTCGTCGCCGTCGTCCACCACGGTCTGGAAGGCCTGGTACACGGCCTGCTTGCCGCCGTTCGTCACGAGCACCTGCGAGCTCTTGACGTCCCAGCCGCTGTCGCGCGCGGTGGCCCGGGCGATCGCCTCGCGCAACTTCGGCTGACCGGCGGCGGGGGAGTAGCGGAAGTTCGCCGGGTCCCGCAGGGCCTCGGCCGCGGCCGCCACGATGTCCTCCGGTGTGGAGAAGTCCGGTTCGCCCGCGCCGAACCCGATCACGGGACGACCCTCGGCCTTGAGGGCCTTGGCCTTCGCGTCCACCGCAAGGGTCGCGGACTCCGCGATCGCCGCGATCCGGTGCGAGATGCGCTGCTGCGCTGGTGACATGGGGATCATCTCTCCTGGGCTGGCTGGCGTCGCCCGCGGCGGAACCCGGGCGCTGGTCTCCCAGCTTAGGTGCCCCGCCCCCGGCTTTGCACGGAACGAGGCGGCCGCGTACCATAGTTGGTTGGTGCCGCCACCCGGGACCCCGTTGCCCCACGGCGGAACGGATCCGGGTGACACGAGCCGGTGATAGGCTCGGGCACCGTTGCCGCGGTCGTGGTTCCCTCGACGCGGCAGATGAAGGGCAGTGGCGCAATTGGTAGCGCAGCGGTCTCCAAAACCGCAGGTTGCAGGTTCGAGTCCTGTCTGCCCTGCTTCACGACCCACCACGGCACGAACACCACCGCCGAGAAGCTGCTTCACGCAGGGGAGAGCCGATGTCGCACACCGTCACAGGACAGACCCCGGGTCAACCCGCCGGTTCGGAGCGCAAGCGCGGCTTCTTCGGACGGATCTGGCTGTTCATCCGCCAGGTCGTGGGGGAGCTCAAGAAGGTCGTCACCCCGTCCCGGCGGGAACTCGTCAACTACGTCCTGGTCGTGCTGGTGTTCGTCGCTTTCATGATGGTGCTGATCTCCCTGCTGGACCTGGCCTTCGGGCAGCTGGCCCTCTGGCTCTTCGGTAACGGCGACCAGGCCCAGTAAGACCGCGCAGCACGTCCAGCCGTCCACAGAAAGCAGGAGAAGCCAGTGACCGATCACGAGCTCGAGAACGACGACACTCAGCCCGCGCAGCTCGACACCCCGTCCGGGGACGCTGCGCGCGAGGAGTCGGCGGAGAGCGTGTCCGACACTGTCGCGTCCGCCGAGCCCACGGACTCGCAGGACGTCACCGACGAGAAGGCCGTCCAGGAGGCGGACCTCGACGTCGCCGAGGGCAACGGCGAGGCCACTCCGGTGCCGCTCGTGGAGGTCGAGGTCTCCGAGGAGGCGGCCGAGGACCAGGTGGATCCCGTGGCCGAGTTCAAGGCCAACCTGCGCCGCCAGGAGGGCGACTGGTTCGTCATCCACACCTACGCCGGTTACGAGAACCGCGTGAAGACCAACCTCGAGACCCGCATCCAGTCCCTCAACATGGAAGAGGACATCTTCCAGATCGAGGTGCCCATGGAAGAGGTCGTGGAGATCAAGAACTCCCAGCGCAAGACCGTGCGTCGCGTGCGCATCCCCGGGTACGTGCTGGTGCGCATGAACCTCACTGACGCGTCCTGGGGCGCGGTGCGCCACACCCCGGGCGTCACGGGCTTCGTGGGCCAGGACGCCTACAACCCCGCGCCGCTGCGCCTCGACGAAGTGTTCGACATGCTGGCACCCACGTTCGAGACCCCGGAGAAGGCCAAGGGCCTCGGCGAGACCGCCGGCTCCAGCGCGGGCGCCCAGGGTGGCGCCGCCCCGCAGGTCACGGTGGACTTCGAGGTGGGTGAGTCCGTGATCGTGAAGGAGGGCCCGTTCGAGACCCTCCCGGCCACGATCTCCGAGATCAAGGTGGAATCCCAGCAGCTCGTGGTGCTGGTCTCCATCTTCGAGCGCGAGACCCCCGTGACCCTGGGCTTCAACCAGGTCACCAAGATCTAGCACCCCAGACTTCGGAGTTCCCCGGATGCGCTTTGGTCCGGGGCTTCTCCGTCCGGTCGCCGCGCCACGGCGACCACCCGCCGTCGTACGCTCCTGTGCGGCGGTACGCACAGCCAGAAAGAGGACCATCACATGGCTCCCAAGAAGAAGAAGGTCGCAGGCCTGATCAAGCTGCAGATCCAGGCAGGCGCCGCCAACCCGGCTCCTCCCGTGGGTCCGGCGCTGGGTCAGCACGGCGTCAACATCATGGAGTTCTGCAAGGCCTACAACGCGGCCACGGAATCCCAGCGCGGCAACATCGTGCCGGTGGAGATCACCGTGTACGAGGACCGCTCGTTCTCGTTCGTCACCAAGACCCCGCCCGCCGCTCAGCTGATCAAGAAGGCCGCCGGCGTCGCCAAGGGTTCCGGCGTCCCCCACACCACCAAGGTGGGCAAGATCACCATGGACCAGGTCCGTGAGATCGCCGAGACCAAGAAGGAAGACCTCAACGCCAACGACATCGACGCCGCCGCGAAGATCATCGCCGGCACCGCCCGCTCCATGGGCATCGAGGTCAACTGAGTCCTCCCGACTCACCAGCAACACACTTCATCGTGGCAGGGCCGAGCGCGGTCCGCAGACCACAACTGCACAAGGAGAAGAAGCAGATGGCACAGCGCAGCAAGGCATACCGGGCAGCTGCCGAGAAGATCGAGGCGGGCAAGCTCTACGCTCCCGCCGAGGCGGTCGCCCTGGCCAAGGAACTGGCCGAGGGCAGCAAGTCCGATCCCACCGTGGAGGTCTCCATGCGTCTCGGCGTGGATCCCCGCAAGGCGGACCAGATGGTCCGCGGCACCGTGAACCTGCCCAACGGCACCGGCAAGACCGCCCGCGTTGTCGTCTTCGCCACCGGTGACAAGGCCGCCGCGGCCGAGGCCGCCGGCGCCGACTTCGTGGGCAGCGACGACCTGATCGCCAAGATCCAGGGCGGCTGGACGGACTTCGACGCCGCCGTGGCCACGCCGGACATGATGGGCAAGGTGGGCCGCCTGGGCAAGATCCTGGGTCCCCGCAACCTCATGCCGAACCCCAAGACCGGCACCGTGACCATGGACGTGGCCAAGGCCGTCAACGACATCAAGGGCGGCAAGATCGACTTCCGCGTCGACAAGCACTCCAACCTGCACTTCATCATCGGCAAGGCGTCCTTCGACGCGCAGAAGCTCGCCGAGAACTACGGTGCAGCCCTGGAGGAGGTGCTTCGTCTGAAGCCCTCCGCCTCCAAGGGTCGCTACATCACCAAGGCCACCGTGGCCACCACGTTCGGCCCGGGCATCCCCGTGGACCCGAACGCCACCGAGGTGAACGCCCAGGCGTGATCCCGGCTCGCCGTGGGGCCCTGGAGGGTGCCACGGTGCAGCAGTGACAGTAGGGTCCGTGCCGTCCCAGGCCGGGCCCTACTGCCATGTTCGGGGCCGGATCGCCATGGGCGTTCCATGATGTACTGGAGGTTGGATCCCGGCGCGGATCCGCCACCGGGTGCCGTCCGGGCTGTGGACGGCACGGAAGGAGAACACAGTGACGCAGTCGTCACCGGTACGTATCGAGCTCTTGCGCATCCCCGAGGCGTTCGACGCGGACGCCCAGCGGCTGCTGGGGGACGTCGCCTCCCTGGTGCAGTCCTCCCGACGCCACGTGTGGGGCACGGACCAGCTGAGCAACGAGGCCCACGACATCTTCCGGGACCTCAAGGACCCCTACGAGCGCGTCAACATCCTGTGCGCCTTCCTGGAGGACCGGCTGGTGGGGCGCGCCGAGGTGCGGATGCCGCTGATCGCGGACACCGGGATGGCGCAGATCGTGGTGCACGTGGACCCGGACGAGACGTCGGAGGGCATTGGACGCGGCCTCCTGGGTGCTGCTGAGCAGCTGGCGCACGGAGAGTCCCGCCGCCTGGTCCGGCTCGTCACCGAGCACCCCGCGTCGGAGGCCCGGGATCCGGCGGGCCCGGGGGACGGCAGCGTGGACGGCAGCTCGGACGGCGAGGAGCCCTCCGGCGGTCACGGCGCGCCGGTGGCGTGGCTGGACGCTGCGGACGGCTCCGGCCGGCTGCCGGCCAGCCACCGTCAGACCCGTTTTGCCCAGCACGCCGGGTACGGCCTGCGCACGGTGAGCAGCTTCGCCCTGCTGCCCGTTCCCCTGGCGGAGACCCGGCTGCAGCGCATCCAGGAGTCCCTGAGCTCGAGCCCGTTCGCCGAGCACTACCGCATGCACACGTGGGTGGGAGAGGCCCCCGAGGAGCTGCTCGCCCCGCTCGCGCAGCTGCACGCGAAGATCCCCACGGACTCGTTCGTGCGCCCCATCGTGGCGGATCCGGATCCCTGGGACGGTGACCGGGTGCGCCGCACCGAGCAGCTGCGCCAGGAGGACGGCGACCGTTCGCTCATGGCCGTGGTCCAGGACCTGCGCACCGGTGAGCTGGTGGGCATGACCGAGCTGATCCTCGCGCAGCACCGCCCCGTGCTGGCGCTGCAGGACGAGACGCTCGTGGTGCGGGAGCACCGCGGCCACCGGTTGGGCATGCGTCTCAAGCTGGCCAATCTGGAGCAGCTCGCGGCCGTGGCGCCGGAGGTCACCACCGTGTACTCGTGGACCCACAGCGGCAACGACCGCATGAACTGGGTGAACGCGCAGCTCGGGTTCCAGGAGGCCGGGCAGTCCGCGATCTGGGAGCAGGACTTCAGCGTCGTCTGACCCCTCGGGGGACGTGCCGCCCCACGCGGGGCGTTCCACCGGAGGTCACCAGGGCAGCGGCAGCACCACAGTGCGGTCTCCGGGCACGAGGCCGGCGCGCGGAATGCTCAGCAGCCCCTCTGCCTCGCTCAGACCCCGCAGCATGTTGGGGCCGACGGCGCGGCACGGCTCCCACGCGTCCCCGCGGCGTCGTGCGGGCACGAGCTTCTCCCGCCGTCCGCCTGCCGCGTCCGCGCCCACGGTGGCGGGAACGAGCTGCGCTGCGGGGTGCCCCGCGAAGCCGGCTAGCAGCGGCCCTCCCACGAGCAGCAGCACCGTGAGCGCCGCCAGGGGGTTGCCGGGCAGGGCCAGCACCGCACTGCGCTCTGCCGCACCCAGCAGGGCGGGGTGCCCCGGCTGCAGGTCGAGCTGGTCCACGAGCACCCGGGTCTCCCGCTCCAGCAGCGGGCGGACCTGGTCCGCCCCGGAGCGGGACGTGCCCCCGGTGGTGATCACCACGTCGTGCTCTGCGCACACCTCCCGGAAGGCCGAGCTCACGGATGCGGGATCGTCGTCCACACGGTGCACCGTGCCCGGCACGCCTCCGTACGCGGTGACCACGTGGGGCACGGACATGCTGAACGCGTCCCGCACCAGACCGGGCGCGGGCACACCGCTGGTGCGCACCTCGGAGCCCGTGAGCAGCAGGGCCACCCGGGGTGCCCGCCGGACGGGGACGTGGTCCAGTCCGGCCACGGCGGCGAGGGCGGCGTCCGCGGGGGACAGCACCCGGCCGGCGTGGAACAGCACCTCGTGGGCCTGGCACTCCGTGCCCGCCGCGCGGATGTGGCGGCCCTCCAGCTCGGAGGGAGGGGCGCCCGGCGCCAGGCGCACGATGGAGCCGGAGCGGCACGAGAACTCCTCCCGGACCACGCTCGTGGTGCCCTCGGGAATCACGCCCCCCGTGACCACCGGGACGGCAGTGCCCGGTGCGAGGGCCACCGCAGACGCCGCGCTGGGAAGAGGCACCGGGGCACCGGGTTCCGAGTGGGCGGATGGCGAGCCGCCGGTCACCAGGTCCCACGGCCCGGGACCGCGGACCGCGTAGCCGTCCATCGCGCTGGAGGCGTAGTGCGGCACGGAGCAGGCGGCCTCCACGTCCTCGGCGAGAACCCGCCCGGACGCCCGTGCCAGTGGCACCTGATCGGTGGGCACGCCTCCGGTGCCCGCGGCCGGCCCACGCCGCCCGGAGGCCGGATCGGCTCCGGCACGCTGGGCGAGCGCCGCTCCGGCGCGGTGCGCGAGATCCCGGGCCTCGTCCCGCCCCGCGTGCTGCCGCGATGCGAGTCTGCGGGCCCACACGGGCCCGTCCGGGGAGGGCACGGGCTCACCCACCGGCGAAGGGTGGCAGGACGTCCACGGCGGCGCCGGGAGCCACGGGCGAGTGCGGATCCTGGGCGGCCACGCCGTCCACGAGCCACGAGCAGCGGGGGAGCACCTGCGCGAGGGCGGGCTCACCGGGCGGAGCCACGGGGTGCAGGCTCACGAGCAGCTGCGCCAGGTCGGTACGGCTCAGCGCCAAGGGCGTGGCCACGTGCTCCTCCTCGGTGCCGGCGGCGGCGGCCGCCGCGGCGAAATACCTCACGCGCACCGCGTCAGCCCCCGATCGCGCTCATGCTGCGGTCCGGCTGGATGTAGTCCCCGGAGTCCAGACCGGTGTGGTCCATCCCGTGCGCCCTGGGTTTGACCCACATGGCCTCGCGCCAGCGCTGGGTCACCTGGGCGTCGGTGGCGCCGGAGCGCAGGAGGTGCATGAGGTCGGTCTCGTGGTGGGAGAACAGGCACGAGCGCACGTGGCCCTCGGCGGTGATGCGGGTGCGCGTGCAGTCCTCGCAGAACGGCTCGGTCACCGAGGCGATGATGCCCACGGTGCCCACCACCCGGTCCTCGGCCTTCCGCCGCACGAGGTACTTCTCGGCGGGTGCACCGGCCCGGGGCGCGGTGTCCGGGGCGAGGTCGAAGTCCCGGGAGAGGCTCTCGCGGATCTGCGCGGCGGTCACCATGTTCTCCCGGGTCCAGCCGTGGTCCGCGTCCAGGGGCATCTGCTCGATGAAGCGCAGGTCGCACGCGTTCTCGAGCGCCCAGTGCAGCAGCTCGGGTGCCTCGTGCTCGTTGACGTTCCGCATCAGCACCGCGTTGATCTTCACGGGGCTCATCCCCGCGCGTTGGGCCGCGGCGACGCCGTCCAGCGCCTCGGTGAGCCGCCCGCGGCGAGCGAGGCGTTCGTAGGTCTCCGCGCACAGGGTGTCCAGGGAGATGTTCACCCGTGTCATGCCCGCGTCCGCGAGCCCCTGCGCGCGAGCGGCCAGGCCGATCCCGTTGCTCGTCATGGACACGGGCACGCCCGGCAGCGCGGTGCGCAGGGCCCGCACCAGCTGCTCGAGATCCGGTCTGATGAGAGCTTCACCCCCGGTGAGGCGGATCTCCCGCACTGCGAACTCGGTCACGGCGATGCGTGCGAGCCGCACGATCTCCTCGACCGTCAGCAGGGACTCTCGGGGGAGCCACTGCATGCCCTCCGCGGGCATGCAGTAGGTGCACCGCAGGTTGCACTTGTCGGTGATGGAGATGCGCAGGTCCGTGGCGGTTCGTCCGAAACGGTCCGTCAGCGGTCCCTGCGTGGGCACTCCCCGCGTGGGAAGCACTTGGGGGTTGCCGAGGAAAACGGACATGCGCCCCAGTGTAGGTCTCCACCCCGACACCCTCGCCGCCCCCGGGAGGGTGACTACCCTGGACCCATGTCCCGCACCCCGTCCGCGCACCGCACCATCTCCGAGCACCGGGAGGCGGTCCGGGCCCTGCTCCGCTGCGCCCGCGCCCGGGGCCGCGAGGACGACGCCGCACGGCCGGTTCCACTGGCGGCGGCTCGCGGGCGCGTGCTCGCGGAGGATCTCGTGGCTCCTCTGGACCTGCCACCCCACACGAACTCGCAGATGGACGGCTTCGCGGTGCGGGTCGCGGACCTCGCCCCCGCGCACAGGGCAGGGCAGGTCACGCTCCCCGTGCACGGCACCCGCGCCGCCGGGGCCGCCCCGGCGCCCCGCGCCCCCGGCACCGCGACCGCCGTGATGACCGGGGCAGTGCTCCCCGAGGGAGCCGATGCCGTGATCCCCGTGGAGCGCGTCCTGCCCCCGCGCTTCGACACCCCCACCGTCACGGTTGCCGCCGCCGACGTCCCGCGGGAGGGCAGCTTCGTGCGGGAGGCCGGCAGCGACGTCGCCCGGGGGGAGGTGGCACTGCCCGCCGGAACGGTGCTCGGAGCCGCCGCGCTGGGGGCGTGCGCGGCGCTCGGGCTCACGGGGGAGGACCCGGTGACGGTGCAGCACGGTCCGCGTGTGCTCGTGGTCAGTGGCGGGGGCGAGGTGGGGCCCGCCGGCAGACCGCTGCCCGCGGGGTCCGTGCACGACGCGAACGGGCCGCTGCTCGAGGCGTGGCTGACAGGCCACGGTGCCGAGCACGTGAGCCGGCTGCGCGTGGACGACGACCCCCACGCGTTCCTCACGGCCCTCCGCGAGGGACTGGAGGAGTCACGCGCGGACCTCGTGGTCACGAGCGGAGGCATCAGCGCGGGCGCCTTCGAGGTGGTGCGTCAGGGCCTCGAACGGGCGGGCACGAAGATGTGGTTCGGCCACGTGGACATGCAGCCCGGAGGTCCGCAGGGCTGCGGGCTGCTCTGGGGGACACCCGTGCTGTGCCTGCCGGGCAATCCCGTGAGCACGTGGGTCTCGTGCGAGGTGTTCGTGCGCGCCGCGCTCGCGGACGTGTGGGCCTGCTGCCCGCCCGCGCGCTGGGCTTCTGCCCGGCTGGACGCCCCGGTAAAGCCCCTGGAGTCCCGCACCCAGCTGCGTCGGGCCACGCTGCTGCCCAGCGCGCCGCCGCGGGTCGCGCTGGTGGGTGGCGCGTCCTCCCACCTGCTGACCGCGGCCGCCCGGGCGGACGTGCTCGTCGGCATCCCGCCCGGCACCGGTACCCTGCCCCGGGGGACCGAGGTGGATGTGCTCGTCCTCGACGGCGGGGTGGTGACCCGGAACCCGGAGACCTCGGACGCGGCGACCGGAGCGATGGCCTGTCGCTCGGAGACCTCGGATGCGGCGACCGGAGCACCTCGCGGAGCCTGGAACGGCCCCTGAACCCGGAAAGCCTGCCCGCACGCACACCCGCCCGCAC
>NZ_RCOM01000045.1 GCF_003667225.1 Kocuria rhizophila | reverse complement strand
ATAAGAGACAGCCCCCGTGGCCTCGCAGCCACCGGCGCCGGATCCCGGACCGGGCCCCGGCCACGACGGCGAGTGGTCCGAGTTCCGGGCGGCCGTGCTGCGCGAGCTGGAGGACTTCTTCGCATCCCCTGCGCACCGCGTGGCCCGCAGCCCCGGGTTCCCGCTGCTGTGGGAGCGGATCCGCGAGCAGCTGGCGGGCGGCAAGCTCATCCGCCCGCGCCTCACGCTCATCGCGTGGCGCTCCTTCGCTCCGGTGCCGCGCGGGGGCGACGCCGCGGCGCAGGTTCCGGACGCCGCCTGCGTTCGGCTGGCGGCGTCGTTCGAGATGCTGCACGCGGCGCTGCTGGTGCACGACGACGTGGTGGACCAGGACTGGCGCCGCCGGGGCCGTCCCACGGTGGGGGAGCTCTTCCGCCGGGACGCCCTGGCCGCCGGGGTGGGCGAGGAGGAGGCGGAGCACGCGGGATCGTCCGCGGCGGTCCTCGCCGGGGACCTGCTGCTCGCGGGTGCGCTGCGGCTCGCGACCACGTGCACCACGGACCCGGGGCGCTCGCGGGCCGTGGCGGACGTGGTGTTCGAGGCCGTGACCGCCTCCGCGGCGGGAGAGCTGGACGACCTCCTGCTGTCCCTGCACCGCTTCGGGGCGGAGCACCCGGACGTGCAGGCCATTTTGGACATGGAGCGGCTCAAGACAGCCACCTACTCTTTCGAGGCGCCGCTGCGCGCGGGGGCCCTGCTCGCGGGGGCCGGGACGGACGACGCCGAGCGCCTGGCCCGTGCGGGTGCGCTGCTGGGTGTGGGCTACCAGGTGGTCGACGACGTCCTGGGCACTTTCGGGGACCCGGAGGTCACCGGCAAGTCCGTGGACGCCGATCTGCGCTCGGGCAAGGCCACCGTGCTCACCGCCCACGGGATGCAGGTCCCGGGGGTCCGTCGAGTGCTCGAGGACCTGGCGAGCGGCGCGGCCACGGTGGCCCGTGCCCGGGAGGCGATCGCGGACTCGGGAGCCCGGGAGGCCGCTCTCCAGCTGGCCGCCGGTCTCGTGGGGCAGGCCCGCGAACTCCTGGACGGGCTGGCGCTGCCGCAGGCGCAGCGCGCCCAGCTCGACGTCCTGTGCCACCACGTCCTGAACCGAGACTCGTAGTGAGGACCCCCATGACTGTTCCGGACGCGCAGGCTTTCGCGCCGCTGCGCCTGTACACCGGCACCGCCCTGACCGCCTCCGGGCGCGTGATCGGTGAGTACTCCACGTCCTTCTCCCTCGCGTGCCGCACCCTGCCGGGCCCGGTGCGCCGCGACATCGCCGGGATCTACGCGCTCGTGCGCGTGGCGGACGAAGTGGTGGACGGCACCGCCCGGGCGGCGGGCCTGGACGCCGCGCAGGTGCGTGCCGCGCTGGACGACTACGAGGCGGCCGTGGACCGGGCGCTGGACACCGGCTTCGCCACGGACCTGGTGGTCCACGGCTTCGCGGACGTGGCCCGCCGCCACGGCTTCGGGCGCGAGCTCACCGCCCCGTTCTTCGCCTCGATGCGCGCGGACCTGGAGGTCGCGGAGCACGACGGCGCCTCGCTGGAGTCCTACATCTACGGTTCCGCGGAGGTGGTGGGTCTGATGTGCCTGGCCGTGTTCATGGACATGCCCGGGACCCTCGCGGACACCCCCGCCCAGCGCGAGCTGCTGACGGACTGCGCCCGGCGGCTGGGGGCGGCGTTCCAGAAGGTCAACTTCCTGCGGGACCTCGGCGCGGACCACGACCAGTTGGGACGCACCTACTTCCCCGGCGCGGACCCCGTGCACCTCACCGAGGCGCAGAAGACCGCGCTGCTCGCGGACCTCACCGCGGACCTCGACGCCGCTGTGCCCGGCGTCCTCGCCCTGGACCGGCGCGCTCGCCGCGCAGTGGCCATGGCCCACGGACTGTTCGGGGAGCTCGCGCGCCGGATCGAGCGGGTTCCCGCGCACGAGCTGCCGCGGCGCCGGATCAGCGTGCCCGCCGCGGTGAAGCTGCGGATCGCCGCACGCTCCCTCTCGGACACGGGGGTGACGGCGTGACCCGGACGGACCACGAGCACCAGGGCGGAGCACCCACGACCATGA
Source organism: Kocuria rhizophila (assembly GCF_003667225.1). Classification (GTDB taxonomy): domain Bacteria; phylum Actinomycetota; class Actinomycetes; order Actinomycetales; family Micrococcaceae; genus Kocuria; species Kocuria rhizophila. The sequence continues at coordinate 18,056 of NZ_RCOM01000045.1, read as the reverse complement.
TGAACGAGAGCACGAGCACGAACTTTGACGCGGCGACCACGGCTCCCGAAGGCGGGGCCGCCCCCCGGACGATTGTGATCGGTGGTGGGTTCGCGGGGCTCGCCACCGCGGGGCTGCTGGCCCGGGACGGGCACCGGGTGACCCTGCTGGAGCAGCGGGACACCCTGGGTGGGCGCTCGGGGCGCTGGTCCGCGGAGGGGTTCACGTTCGACACCGGCCCCAGCTGGTACCTCATGCCCGAGGTCATCGACCGGTGGTTCCGGCTCATGGGCTCGAGCGCCCCCGAGCAGCTGGACCTGCGCCGCCTGGACCCCGGCTACCGCACGTTCTTCGAGCAGCACCTGGACGAGCCGCCCACGGACGTGCGCGCCGGGCACGCGGAGGAGCTGTTCGAGCAGCTCGACCCCGGCTCCTCCGACGCCCTGCGGGAGTACCTGGACTCGGGTGCGGAGGTGTACGAGCTGGCCAAGAAGCACTTCCTGTACACCAACTTCTCCCGCCCCACGGACCTCGCGCGCACGGAGGTGCTGCGCAATCTGCCCCGGCTGGGCGGGCTGCTGAGCTCGTCCATGAAGAGCTACGTGGCCGCGCGCTTCCGTGACCCGCGGCAGCGCCAGATCCTGGGCTACCCCGCCGTATTCCTGGGCGCTTCCCCGGACACCGCCCCCGCGATGTACCACCTCATGAGCCACCTGGACCTCACGGACGGGGTGCAGTACCCCGTGGGCGGGTTCGCTGCGCTCGTGGACGCCATGGAACGCCTCGTGCGTGCGGCCGGCGTGGAGATCGTCACCGGTGCCGCGGTCAGCGGCATCGAGGTCTCGTCCGCACGGCCTTCGCCGCGGTCCCTGGTGGGCGCGGCCCGGTCACGACGCCGCTCGGCCGGCGCCGTGACCGGGGTGACCTACCGCGTGGGGGAGCCGGGCGGCGTCGGCAAGGTCAGGCTCCCCGCGGACGTGGTGATCGGTGCGGCGGACCTGCACCACCTGCAGACCCGGCTGCTGCCGGAGCGGTTCCGGGCACCGGAGTCCCGGTGGAAGCGTCGTGACCCCGGGCCCTCCGGGGTGCTCGTGTGCCTGGGCGTGCGGGGCAGGCTGCCGCAGCTCGTGCACCACAACCTGCTGTTCACCGCGGACTGGGACGACAACTTCGGGCGCATCGCGGACGGCACGCCGCTCGCGGAGCAGACCTCGATCTACGTGTCCATGACCTCGGCCACCGACCCGGGCACCGCCCCGGAGGGGGATGAGAACCTGTTCATCCTGGTGCCCTCGCCCGCCGTGCCGGAGTGGGGGCGGGGCGGGGTGCGCACCCCGGACACGGACGAGCCGGGCTCCCCGCAGGTGGAGCGGGTGGCGGACGCCGCCATCGCGCAGCTGGCGCGCTGGGCGGACATCCCGGACCTTGCCGAGCGGATCGTGGTGCGCCGCACGTACGGCCCCGAGGACTTCGAGGCGCAGTTCAACGCGTGGCGCGGCTCCATGCTGGGCCCGGGCCACACGCTGCGCCAGTCCGCGCTGTTCCGCCCCGGCGTCACGGACCCGGGGATCACGGGTCTCTACTACGCGGGCTCGTCGGTGCGCCCGGGGATTGGCGTGCCCATGTGCCTGATCTCCTCCGAGGTGGTCCGGGACGCGGTCCGGGGACGCGGGGACCGCTGATGTACCTGGCCGTGCTGCTCGTGCTCCTGGGGTGCTTCGCGCTGATTGACCGGCGCTGGGGCTTGTTCTTCTGGTCCGGGCACCCGCTGCGCGCGTGGCTCGTGCTGCTCGCGGGGACGGTGTTCTTCCTCGCGTGGGACCTGGTGGGGATCGCCAACGGCCTGTTCTGGCACGGCGAGAACTCGCTGACGCTCGGTGTGTTCGTGGCTCCCGAGCTGCCCCTGGAGGAGGTCTTCTTCCTCGCGTTCCTGGGCTACCAGACCATGGTCTACGTGCTGGGCGCGCCCGTGCTGTGGCGCTGGCTGCGGTCCCGCGCGGCGGGGCACCCCAGCGCCGGGGACGCCGTGGCACGTGCGGCAGAGACGAGCCGCACACCACCGACGGGAGAACGCTCATGACGTACTGGGGTGTGAACGCGATCTTCCTGGGGATCGCCGTGGTGGTCCTCGCCGTGGCGGTGCTGCTGCGCCGTCCGGGACGACTGTTCTGGGGTTCGCTCGCGGGGGCCGCGGTGCTGCTCGTGGTCCTCACAGCGGTGTTCGACAACGTCATGATCGCCTCCGGGATCATGACGTACACGGAGCAGAACATCTCCGGGGTGCGGATCGGGCTCGCGCCGCTCGAGGACTTCGCCTACCCCGTGGCGGGTGTGCTGCTGCTGCCCGCGCTGTGGCTGCTGCTGGGCCGGGAACGGGCGGGGGCGGCGTCGTCCCCCGGGGCCCGAGGTGCCGAGGAGGGGAGGGGACGTGCTCACTAGGCTGTTCTGGGCCTCGCGGCCCCTGAGCTGGGTCAACACGGCCTACCCGTTCGCGGCGGCCGTGCTGCTGACCGGCGGGCTGCCGTGGTGGCTCGTGGTGCTGGGCAGCGTGTTCTTCCTGGTGCCCTACAACCTGGCGATGTACGGGATCAACGACGTCTTCGACTACGAGTCGGACCTGCGCAACCCCCGCAAGGGCGGTGTGGAGGGCGCGGTGGTGGACCGGGCGGCGCAGCGGTCCGTGCTGCTGGCCTCGTGCCTGGTCCCCGCGCCGTTCGTGCTCGTGCTCGCCGGGTACGGGGTGGCCACGGGAAACTGGGTCTCACTCGCGGTGCTCGCGGTGTCCCTGTTCGCGGTGGTCGCGTACTCGTGGGCGGGGCTGCGGTTCAAGGAGCGTCCGTTCCTGGACGCGATGACCTCCGCCACGCACTTCGTCTCCCCGGCCGTGTACGGGCTCACGCTCGCGGGTGCCGAGTTCACCGGCGCGCTGTGGGCCCTGCTGGCCGGGTTCTTCCTGTGGGGCATGGCCTCGCAGATGTTCGGGGCGGTGCAGGACGTGGTCCCGGACCGCGAGGGCGGGCTGGGTTCCGTGGCCACCGTGCTGGGCGCCCGCCCCACCGTGTGGCTCTCCGCGGGGCTGTACGCGCTCGCCGGGATCCTGATGCTGTGCACCGAGTGGCCCGGTCAGCTGGCCGCGCTGCTCGCGGTGCCGTACCTGCTCAATGCCCTGCGCTTCCGCGGCGTCACGGACGCCGACTCCGGGCGCGCGAACGCCGGGTGGAGGACCTTCCTGTGGTTGAACTACCTCACGGGGTTCCTGGTGACCATGCTGCTGATCTGGTGGTCCCAGGTCCGCGGCTGAGGACCGCTCGCCGCGTGGTGCAGACTTTCAGCGCGTGCGGCGCTCCAGGCGCCGGAGCTGCTGCTCCTGGTGGTCGTGGCCGAACCACTCGTAGCCCACCACCGTGGGCAGCGTGGCGGCCGCGACCACCAGCAGGCACCAGCCCATGGGCACGCCCCACCACGCGAGCAGGGGGCCCGTGGCGGCGAGCGCGAGCGTGATCAGGATGAGCACGATGTGGCGCAGGTCCGCCTCCGGCACGAACACCGTGTACAGCCCGTAGAAGCCCAGGTAGAACACCAGCAGCGGCACCCCCACGAACAGCACGGCGAGTGCGGGGGAGGCCTCCTCCGGGTGGGCCAGTGCGGCGCCGGCCACGTGCAGACCGGCGCCCATGGCGGCGATGGCGCCCAGGATCACCAGGTGCAGGACAGTGAAGATCCCCGCCACCGACGGCCGGGCCGCGAGCGCCCTGCCGAAGTCCACACCGAAGTAGCTCCACCACACGCCGAACGTGAGACCGAGCCCGGCGGCGACCACCAGGACGGGCTGCAGCGTCCAGCCGCCCTCCTCGGGCAGGGCGGTCTGCAGCGCGGCAATGGTTCCCACGACGCTCTCGCCGAGGGTGATGATCGCGATGAGCCCGAAGCGCTCCGCGAGGTGGTGGGGGTGCCACGGGGCCTGCTGGCTGCCGCCGGGCAGCAGGTGGCCCAGGAACTCGAAGCCCACGAGCACCAGGCCGGCGCCCACGAACACGGGCCACGTGGTGGGGAACACTGCAGTCAGGGTCCAGCCGACCTGCGCCACCACGGTCCAGAGGATCACCACGCCCGCGCGGTGCCGGTGCTCGGGAACCCTGAGGTAGACGCGCAGCCACTGTGCCAGCAGCCCCAGGCGCATCACGATGTACCCGGCCACCATGGGCCCGTTGTGCACGTGCTCCTCGTGGAGGGACTCGAAGAACGGCGGGATCCCCAGCGCCAGGATCACCACCCCGGTCATCTGCACCATGGTGGACAGCCGCTGCAGCCAGTCGTCGGTGTCGAACGCGGAGGAGAACCACGTGTTGCCCACCCACGCCCACACCACGGCGAACATGGCCACGCTGAACGCGAGCACCCCGCCGGCCACGTTGCCCGTCTCCACCTGGTGCGCGAGCGCCACACCGGCCTGGGAGAACGCCGCCACGAACACGAGGTCGTACAGCAGTTCCAACGGGGTGGCGGTCCGGTGCGCCTCGGTGCGGTCCCGGGCGCTGATGCGGCGCAGGCCGTGGGGCGCAGGGGTGCTCTCCGCGGGGGTGTGGGTCATGGGAGTCATCGTAGGGTGCGGCCCAGGCGCGCGAGAATTTACGGTGCCGCGCGCGGCGGAGGCGGCGCAGCGGCGTCGTCCTCATGGCGGCGCGGCACCGGGCCGTGCGGTGTGGGGCCGCGCAGTGCGCTCCCGGCGGCGTGCGGGCGGTGCGCGGAACTCCCCGCCGTGCACGACGCCGCCCTCACGTGCGTGCCGGACTCCCTCGCCTGAACTCCGGGCTCAGGACCAGGCGCGCGCGAGCAGCTCCATGGACTGCAGGACGTCCGGCTGGCGCGTGGACAGCGGCGAGATCATGAGCTCGTCCGCGTCCGCGTGGTCCGCGAAGCGGTGCAGGTAGTCCACCACGGTGTCCGGGGTGCCCACGCCCATGTAGCTGAGCATGTGCAGGATCTGGGACGCGGCGGGCGAGGCCATGACCATGTCCATCTCCTCGTCCGTGAACTCGCGGCCGCGGCCCAGCATGAGCTTCACGCGGGCCCGCTGCGTGGCCTCGAGCTGGCGCGCGGCGTCCTGTGCGTCCTCGGAGACGATCACGTTCACCGCCGCGATCACGTACGGCTCCGCGAGCTGCTCGGAGGGCTGGAACTGGGAGCGGTAGGCCGCCACGGCATCCACCAGTGCGTCCGGGGCGAAGTGCGAGGCGAACGCGTACGGCAGGCCGTAGGCCGCCGCGAGCTGGGCGCCGAACAGCGAGGAGCCCAGGATGGTCAGCGGCACGTTCGTGCCCGCACCGGGCACCGCGCGCACCCCCGGGATCAGCGACTCGTCCCGCAGGAAGCCCTGCAGCTCCCTGACGTCCTGGGGGAAGTTCTCTGCGGCCTCGGGAGCACGGCGCAGCGCCTGCAGGGTGCGCGGGTCCGTGCCGGGCGCGCGCCCCAGGCCGAGGTCGATGCGCCCGGGGTACAGCTCCGCGAGCGTGCCGAACTGCTCGGCGACCACCAGCGGGGAGTGGTTGGGCAGCATCACGCCGCCGGAACCGAGCCGGATGCTCTCGGTGCGCGCCGCGATGTGGGAGATCAGCACCGCGGGAGCGGAGGACGCAATGGTGGGGGCGTTGTGGTGCTCGGAGTACCAGACGCGCTGGTAGCCCAGGCGTTCGACGTGCTGGGCGAGGGTCACGGAGTCCGCGAACGTCTCGCGCAGCGGCTGGTTCTCCCGCACGGTGGCGAAGTCGATGACGGACAGGGGCAGGGACATGGCAGGACCTTTCCAGACGAAAGCTTGCTGTGGAAATAACGGGACTGGTGGGCGTGGTATTCCGCGGGGGAGTCCGTGTGTGGGTGTCGGAGTGCGGTCCTACGCTCGGGCCATGTCCGAGTACGAGGTCGAGGAGCTCTTCACCGTCCCGCGCTCACGCCGCGTGCTGGCACCCGGTGCGGTGCACGTGCCCGACTGGCTGGACACCGGGTGCCAGCAGCAGCTGGTCACGGTCTGCCGGGAGTGGGTGCGAGCTGCTCCCATGAAGCACCAGGTCATGCCCGGGGGCGGGCGGATGTCCGTGCAGTCGGTCATGCTCGGCACGCGCGAGCCCTACCGCTACGGCGCTGCCGCGGGCCCGCGCCTGCCCGAGCTGCCGGAGTGGCTCGTGGCGCTCGGCACCCGCGCGGTGGCGGAGGCCTACGGGCCGGGCGCGGACGACGACGCCGCGGGGCCGGTGGCCGCGTCCGACCCGGACCCCGTGGCCTTCGACGGCATCGATCGGGTGGTGCGCGAGCACCGCCCGGACTCTGCGCTGGTCAACTTCTACGACGACGCCGCCCACATGGGCATGCACCAGGACAAGGACGAGTTCTCCGCCGCGCCCATCGTGTCCCTCTCGCTCGGGGACACGTGCATGTTCCGTTTGGGCAACACCGAGACCCGCACGGCGCCGTACCAGGACGTGGAGCTGCGTTCCGGGGACCTCTTCGTGTTCGGCGGACCGTCCCGGTACGCGTTCCACGGTGTGCCCAAGGTGCTGCCGGGGACCGGCGGGCGCCAGCTGGGGCTCAAGAACGGCGGGCGGCTGAACATCACGCTGCGCATGACGGGTGGCCGCGGCGGCAGGTGACGGGACACGGGTGCCGCCGCCGGGGAGGGCCAGGACCGGCGCGGGACGACCAGCTGCACGTGGGCGTGACGTGGTGGACACGGGGTGGGGCGCGCGCGGCCGCGGGACTTCGCGGCGGACCTGGCCGGGCGGCGTCGTGGGTGACGGTGACACACTGGGCCCATGCAGATCGAACCCGTGGATCCGAACCCGGCCGAGGCCCAGGTGGAGCGCTACCGCACCCTGGCCGCCGAGCACGCCTCGGGGGTGGGGGTGGTGTGCTCCCGGTACCGGGGCAAGGACCACGCGATTACGGTGACCGCCTTCGCGGACGTCTCCTACGACCCGCCCACCATGCTGGTGTGCCTGTACGACATGGGCCGGATGTGCGAGGCCGTGGAGAGCAGCGGAACGTGGACGCTGTCCCTGCTGGCCTCGGATCAGCGCCCCGTGGCCAACTGGCTCGCGAGTCCCGGCAACCCCGTGGACGGGTTGCTGGACACCGTCCCGTTCCACCGCACCCAGCGCACGGGCACCCCGGTGATCGACGGCTGCCTGAGCTGGTTCGAGCTGGATACCGTCTCCGCGCACACGGCGGCCACGCACCTGGTGGTGGTGGGCAGGGTCACCGCGATGGGCCGCGGTGCGGGGGCCGGTTCCACGGACCGTCCCCTGATCCACTACGCCAGGGAGTACAAGACCATCGGATGACATGAAACCGGGCGGTACCCCCGACCGCCCGCCCCGGGCCGATCCTTGGCAGCGCGCGGACGAAATGGCCCCGAGCGCGTGGCACCTGTGGGGCGAACGGCGGAGTTGCAGGTGCGAATCTGTCCCCCAAGGTGGCGCCGCTCTGCGCCGTGTGGCCCAGAATGTGGACCCTGAGACGGTGTCCTGCGGGCGCTGTCCCTGGCAGGATCGAGAGGAGCAGGGAGAGACAGAGGGCCGGGCCGACGACCCCGGAGCACCGCGGGAGAGGAACCCATGATCATGTCGGAGCGCGTCAGCGAGAGAACCCCCCAGGACACCACACCGCAGAGCGGGGCGGAGTTGGAGGGTGTGCCCGCCACGGGGCGGGAGGCCGAAAGCGTGGCGGCGCACGTCGTGGATCTCGTGGCCCCCACGGAGGCGCTGCAAAGCGATCCCGGACTCACCGAGGGGTTCAAGTCCGCGTTCGGCCAGCACCCCGCGGGCATCGCCATCATCACGGTGGCCGGCCCGGAGGGTCCGGTGGGCCTCACGGCGTCCTCGGTGTCCTCGATCTCCGCGGACCCGCCCATCCTGGGGTTCTCCCTGCAGGCCAAGCGCGGCTCCGCCGCGGTGGTGGCCACCGCGGATTCGTTCATCGTCCACTTCCTGGACTCCGACAACGTGGAGCTGGCCCGTTCCTTTGCGATCTCCGGTGCCCCGCGCTTCGGGGAGGACATGGCCTGGGAGACCCTGCCCACGGGTGAACCCCGGCTCACGGATGTGCGCCGCGTGCTGCGCGCCATTCCGCTGGCCCGCATCAAGGCCGGGCCCGCGCTGGTGTTCAACGCCGCGGTGGTGGACGTCCTGGGCGAGGAGGGCTCCGGCAGCCCCCTGGTGTACCACCAGCGCCAGTTCCACGGCCTGAGTCACAACTCGGTGCTGGACCTGCACCTCTAGTCCAGCCAGGGAGGCGCTGCGGCCCCTGCCGGGACCCGCACAGAAAGTTTCTTCGACATACATTGACGCATCATCAAAGTGGGCGTAATTTAGTTTCCGAAGCAAGCAAGTGGTTGGCGCAGCGCCGACCCACGAGACGCGGAGGAACGCACCCATGAACACCCTCGACGGCATGACCACCGGCACCTGGACCCTCGACCCGGCGCACACCGAGGTGGGGTTCTCGGTCCGCCACGCCGGCATCTCCAAGGTCCGCGGCACGTTCGCAGGGGTCTCCGGCGAACTGACCGTGGCCGAGGACGCCGCTCGGTCCACCGGCCGGGTGGAGATCGAGATGGCCTCGGTGGACACCAAGAACGAGGCCCGCGACAACCACGTGCGCTCCGCGGAGTTCTTCGACGTGGAGACCTTCCCGCAGATGAGCTATGACATCACCGGCGTGCACCTGGACGGCGGGGAAGGCACGGTCACGGGCATCCTGACCCTGCGCGGGGTCTCCCGCGAGGTGGAGCTCGAGACGGAGTTCAACGGCGTGGCCGTGGACGCGTTCGGCACCACCCGGGCGGGCTTCACCGCCGCCACCACGATCTCCCGCAAGGAGTTCGGCATCACCTGGAACGCGGCCCTGGAGGCCGGCGGGGTCATGGTCTCGGACAAGGTCCGGATCGACCTGGACGTGGAGTTCACCGCTCCCGGCTCTGCCGCCTGAGACGCTCAGCAGTCTGAGCGGCTCCCCGCCTCAGCGGCTCCGCCCCTGAGCGGTGCGCGTGACGTGCCGGTGCCCCCGATCCTCGACGGGGCGCCGGCACTGCCGTGTCCGGGAACCGCTGCTGTGCGCGGATGCCTCAGCCGTGTCCTGGTGCCGTGGCCCGTGCTCGGGGTCGTGCGCCGTGCGAGCTGACGGGTCTCAGCGCAGCGACTGCATGATGAAGTAGATCAGGGGAACCAGTACGAGCCCCAGCAGCGCGATCCGGCGCACCCGCACTTCCATGCGCGCGGGGTTGATCCGAGGGGTGTGCTCGCGGGGGCCGGAACCGTTGTCGGTCTGAGAGCTGCCCTCGAGGTCATCGGCCTCCGTGAGGGGCCCCGGCGGCGTCGTCCCGGGTCCGTCGGGGTCGGAGCGGTCCCCGGGGCGCGGGCCCTGAGGCGTGCTCATCGCCACTGCGTGGTCATGATCAGCCCGGCGAGCATGAACCCGAGACCGATGAAGAGGTTCCACTCGCCGATCCCCGGGATGGGCACCAGGCCCTGGAACAGGTAGTAGGCGATGATCCACAGCAGCCCCACGATAATCAGGCCGATCATGATCACCTTGAACCACATGGGCGTGGGGCGGTACTCGGTGGCGCGGTGCTCGCGGGCCTCGGCCTTGGCGGCCTTCTCCTCGCGGCGCTTGGCCTGCCGGGCGGCCTTGATGCGGGCCTTGGCCTCCGCCGGGGTCTCCTCCGCGGTGTCCTCGGCGCCCACGGTGGCGGCCTGCGGGGCGGCGTCGCCCGCGCCGGTGGTGCTCGCCGCGTCCGACGACGCCGTGGCCGACGTCTGCGCGCTCGTCTTCTTCCTGCGCTTCCTGTGCTTCGTGGAAGGCGTGACAGCGGCGTCGGGCTCGTGGTCGGCCGCGGCGCCCGAGCCGGTTCCGGGGCCCTCGGCGAGCTCGGTGTCCGTCACCGCGTCCCGCGCCGAGACGGAGGTGGAACCGGCCTGGCGGGTGGCCGCACGCTCGAAGGAGGCCGCGGCACTGTTGCGCGGCAGGATCTCCGCGGCGAGGGCGGCGAGCTCGCGGTCCTCCTCCGTGAGGCTGAACTGCTGTGTTTCGTCCTGGGCGTTGCGGGATCTACCGAAGCGCTTCTTGGGCTGCGACACTGCTGATCATTCCTCCTAGCGCGGGAGCGACCCGGCGCCGTGCGGGTGGGTCCGTGGCTCGCGCGGGCGCCCACCGGTGAATTCCGGGGCGGCGGCCCCGGCGTGACATCGCCGTTCAGTCTATCGCCCGCGCGGGCGTAGACTTGCGCGAGTTCTTTCAACCGGTGAACGCGCAGGAGTTCTTGAGTGTCTGTGAAGATCCTCGTCGTGGACAACTACGACAGCTTTGTCTACACGCTGGTGGGCTACCTCCAGCAGCTGGGTGCCCAGACCACCGTGGTGCGCAACGACGACCTCGACGTCCCCGCCGCCACGGCCCTCGCGGGCGAGCACCAGGGCGTGCTGCTCTCACCGGGCCCCGGAGCCCCCGCGGACGCGGGCGTGTGCTCTGACCTGATCCGCTGGGCGGAGCGCACCCGCACCCCGCTGCTCGGCGTGTGCCTGGGCCACCAGGCCCTGGGTGAGGTTTACGGGGCGCGCGTGGGCCACGCGCAGCAGCTCATGCACGGCAAGACCTCCCAGCTGGTGCACCAGGGGGAGAGCGTCTTCGCCGGGGTCCCCTCGCCGTTCACCGCCACCCGGTACCACTCGCTCGCCGTGGCCACGGACACCGTCCCGGACTGCCTGGAGGTCACCGCCACCACGGACGACGGGCAGGTGGTCATGGGGCTCAGGCACCGCACCGCCCCGCTGCACGGCGTGCAGTTCCACCCGGAGTCCGTGCTCACCGAGGGCGGCTACCTCATGCTGGGCAACTGGCTCGAGGAGGTCGGCCAGGACGGTGCCGCAGCCGCTGCCGCGGGGCTGTCCCCGCTCATGACGGCCTGACCCGCTGCGCCGAGTGGCGCCCCGTGCGAGAAGACCCGCGGTCCCCTGAGGGGCCGCGGGTCTTCTGCGTCTGCCGCTGTCTGCCGTTGCGACGAGCCGCCGCGGGAGCGGCCACAGGGCCGGCAACCGTGGCCGGATGGAGAACGGTGCGACGGAGACGTCCCGCGGACGTCAGCGGCCGCTGTCGCGCGAGGCCGTGGACCCGCCCGAGGGCTGCGGCCGGGTGGGCTTCGGGGAGGCCGTGGCCGTCTCCGCGGGCGCCGTGGGCTCTGTGGGCTCTGTGGGCTCCGTGGTCTCCTCCGGGGTCCGCGACGGTGTGGGGGACGGTTCGGTCTTCTTCGCGACCGTGAGCGTGATGGTGGAGCCCTGGCTCACCGACGAACCGGCGGGGGCGGACTGCGCGAGCACCGTTCCCGTCTCCGCGTCCTCCGTCTCGCGGATCTCCACGTTGGAGTTGAGCCGCACGTCCTCGGAGCGCAGGGCGCTCTCGGCGTCCGCGCGGCTGCGGCCCACCACGTCCGGGACCGTCACCTTGCCCGAGGACACCTGCAGCTTCACCGCGCTGTCCCTGGCCACGGAGCTGCCGGGTGCGGGGTCCGAGGAGATCACCGCGTTCGCCGGCACGGTGGCGCTGTTGACGGTGCTCACGGGGCCCACGGTGAGGCCGGCGTGCTGGATGGACTCCCGGGCGTACTCGAGGGACTGGCCCACGATGTCTTCCGGGACCTTCACGTTCTCGGGGCCCTCGGACACCCTCACCACCACGGAGGAGTCCCGGTCCACCTCGGTGCCGGCGGCCGGGGACACTGCGATCACGTGCTTGTCCGGCACGGTGTCGCTGTGCTCCGGGGTGAACGTGGGGTTCAGGCCCGCGTCCCGCAGGGTGTTCTCGGCGGTGGTGCTGTCCATGCCCTCGACCTGGGGCACGGTCACCCGGGCCACCTGCTCCACCTGCTGGCTCTGCCACCACTGCACGCCCAGCACCGTCCCGGCCCCCAGCAGGGAGAGCAGCAGGACGACGACCAGGACGACGACCCAGCCACGCCGCCCGTGCCGCCGCTCGGGAACGTCGGCATCGGCGTCGTCGTCCGGCTCGAAGGGCCCGGGCCGCGGGGACGGCGTGGGCTCGGTGGGCTCCGTGTCCTCGCTGCGCCCCGCCGCCGTGACGGCTCCGGCGGCGACCGCGGCTCCCACGGCGGGAAGGGTCTTGGTGTGGGAGTCCGCCAGGGCAGCGGCGTCCGTGGGGCTGATGGGCTGGGTGGCACCCAGATCGGCGGGCAGGGCGGCCCCGAGCTCCCGCAGGGCGCGGCGCATCTGACCGGCGTCCGCGAAGCGGTCCTGCGGGTTCTTGGCCAGGGCCCGTTCCATGAAGCGGTCCACGGCGGGCGGCAGCTGCGGGTTCAGGGCGGACGGCGCGGGCGGTGCGTCCCGCACGTGCTGCGCGGCGATCGCCACGGAGGACTCGCCCACGAACGGCGCGCGGCCCGTGAGCATCTCGAACAGCACGCACGCCGCGGAGTAGAGGTCCGAGCGGGGGTCCACGGCGGCCCCGCGAGCCTGCTCCGGGGAGAGGTACTGCGCGGTGCCCAGCACCGCCTGGGACTGCGTGAGCGCGGCCTGGGTGTCCTCCACGGCGCGCGCGATGCCGAAGTCCATGACCTTGACGCTGCCGTCCGGGGTGACCTTCACGTTGGCGGGCTTGATGTCCCGGTGCACGATCCCCGCCCGGTGGCTGAAGGACAGCGCGTCCACGATGCCGAGCATGTACTCGACGGCCTCGGCGGGGGCCACGCCCGGGCCGTGGATCAGCTCCCGCAGGGTCTCCCCGGGCACGTACTCCATCACGATGTAGGGCCGCAGCACGCCGTCCGGGCTCTGCGGCCGGATCTCGCCGGTGTCGTAGATGGCCACGATGGAGTGGTGGTTCAGGGAGGCGACCGCGTGCGCCTCGCGCTGGAACCGTTCGTGGAAGGTCTCGTCCGCCGCGAGCTCGGGGCGCAGGATCTTGATGGCCACCTGGCGGCCCAGCCGGACGTCCTGGCCCACGTGCACCGTGGCCATGCCGCCGCGGCCGATGACCTCGCCGACCTGGTAGCGGTCGTTGATCAGCTCGGGAACCGAAGACCCACCCATGTGCTCTACCCGTCCGTGCCCGTGCCGGGGGAGGGAGCCGCCACGGCACCCGTGTCCTGCGGGTCGGTGGAGTCCGTGGTGCCGTCAGCCCGCACGCCCTGTCCGTCGGAGACGCCGCCGTCCTGCGTGCCGCCGGCGGCACTGTTCTCGGGAGCGGCGCCGTTCGTGGCGCCGTTGCCCCCGGTGTTGGGAGCGGCAGGGGGGACCGAGTTGCCGGGGATTGCGGGCCCCTGGTCCGGGTCCTGCGTGGGCGCGGGCTGCGAGGGGGCAGGGGTGGATCCGCCACCCGAGCCCTGGGCCGGAGCGGCCGCGGGATCCCATGCCACGTACATGACCACCGTGGAGCCGACCGCCACGTCCGTGCCGCCCGCGGGATCCGAGGAGACCACGGTGTTGGCGGGCCGCCCGGTGTCCCGCTGCAGCCGCTTGTCCACGTTCACGCCCATGGCGGTGATCTCGTTGGAGACCTGGTCCGCGTCCCGCCCCACGATGTTCTGGGGCAGGGTCACGGTGTTCTCCGGCGTGGGTGTCACGGTGGAGGAGGTCACGGTTCCCGGTGCCGGGGTGTCTGCGGAGTCCCGTGTGGAGAAGAACCACACGCCCGCGAGCACGAGCACCGCGAGGAGCGCGAGCACAGGGAGCAGCCACGCCCACACCGAGCGCTTGGCCTTCGTCCCGGACGAGCCCTCCGACCCCCGGGTCTGTTCGACGGCGTCCAACTGTGCTGTGGACGGGTGGGCGCTGTACCGGGGGTCCGGGCGGTCCGCGGCGGCCGCGGAACTCGTGATCGCCGCGGCCGACCCGGCGGTGCCGGGCATCGCGCGCGTACTCGGCCCGGAGACCGGGGCCATCGCCTCGGTGGGCTGGTCGTCGGCGGAACCGGTGTCGGACAGCCACGGGCCCATGCCGGGCACCATGGTCACGGCGGAGGCCACGTCCCCGCGGCGCAGGGCGTCCACGGCGTTGGCGAGCTTGCCGGCGTTCTCGGGCCGGTCCTCGGGATCCTTGGCCAGCATGGACATGATGAGCGCCCGCACCGGTTCCGGAACGGAGTCCGGCAGCGGCGGCGGGTTGTCGTTGACCTGGGCCAGGGCGATCGCGATCTGCGACTCCCCGGTGAAGGGCCGCCGCCCCGCGAGCAGCTCGTAGCCGATGATGCCCAGCGAGTAGATGTCGGAGGAGCCCGTGGCGGTCTGGCCCGTGGCCTGCTCCGGGGCGAGGTACTGGGCGGTGCCCATGACCTGGCCTGTGGCCGTCAGCGGCACCTGGTCCGCGAGGCGCGCGATGCCGAAGTCCGTGACCTTGACCCGGTTGTCCGGGGTGATGATCAGGTTGCCGGGCTTCACGTCCCGGTGCACCAGACCCTGCGCGTGGGCGGCCGCGAGGGCGCGCGCCGTCTGGCCGATGTAGTTGAGCACGGTGTCCGCGTCCAGCGACTTCTGCCGGTCGATGATGTTGGACAGCGGCTCGCCCGGCACGAGCTCCATGACCAGGAACGCGGAGCCCTCGTCCTCGCCGTAGTCGAAGACGTTCGCCACGCCGGGGTGGTTGAGCAGGGCCGTGTGACGGGCCTCGGCCCGGAACCGCTGCAGGAACGTGGGATCCCCGTTGTACTCGTCCTTGAGGATCTTCACGGCCACGATGCGGCCCAGGACCTGGTCCTTGGCCTTCCACACCTCGCCCATGCCACCGATGGCAATTCGTTCCGTGAGCGCGTAGCGACCGCCCAGAATGGTGCTCGACGATGGTCTCACTTGTTCAACACCGCCTCGAAGAGTTGCCGTGCGCTGGGGCTGGTCACGGTGGACCCTGTGGTGACGTCCACGTCCTCGACGACCACGGCCACTGCCAACTGGGGGTCATCGGCGGGCGCGAATCCAGTGAACCACGAATCGTTCAATCCGTCCTCGCCGGTCTCCGCCGTGCCGGTCTTGCCGGCCACCTTCACGCCGGGGACGGCCGCGCCGGAAGCGATGCCGTTGTCCACCACGGAGGTCATCAGCTCGGTCACGGTCTGCGCGGTCTCCGCGTCCGTGGAGCGGCGCAGCTGCTCCGCCTTGAACTCGTCGATCACGGAGAGGTCCGAGGAACGGACGTTCTTGACCAGGCTGGGCTTCATCATCACCCCGTCGTTGGCGATCGCCGCGGAGGTCATGGCCACCTGCAGCGGGGTGGTGCGGACGTCGTACTGCCCGATCGAGGACAGGGCGAGCTGCGCCTGGTTCATCTCCTCGGGGAACACCGAGGGGGTCACCTCCAGCGGGATGCTCAGCTCCTGGCCGTAGCCGAAGTTCTCGGCGGTCTTGCGGATCTCGTCCTGCCCGAGCTCCATCGCGATCTGGGCGAACGGCGTGTTGCAGGACTGCTCCAGGGCGAACTGCAGATTCACCTGCGAGCGGGCCGCGCAACCACCCTGGCGGTAGTTGGGCAGGGTCACGGTGGTGTCCGGCAGCGGCAGCTCGCTGGGGTTCGGGATCGTGGTGTCCGTGGTGTACTTCCCGGACTCCAGGGCCGCCACGGTGTCGATGAGCTTGAACGTGGAGCCGGGCGCGTAGAGGTCGCCGCCGATCGCGCGGTTCACGAGGGGCTGGGCGGGATCCGCGTTGAGCTGGTCCGCCGCGGCCACCACCTCGTCGGTGTTGTGGGAGGACATGGCGTTCGCGTCGTAGCTCTTGCGGGACACCATGGCCTTGATCTCGCCGGTCTTCGGGTCCACGGCCACGATCGAGCCGTTGTGACCCTCGAGCGCGTTGTAGGCCACCTTCTGGAGTTCCGAGTCCAGGGTCAGCTCCACGGACGCGCCCTTGGGCTGGTCGCCCGAGAACAGGGAGACCACGCGGTCGTAGAACTGGTCGTCCGAGGCCCCGGAGAGCTCGTCGCCCATGGCGGACTCCAGCCCCGTGGCGCCGTAGACCAGCGAGAAGTAGCCGGTGAGGTTGGAGTACATCGGGGAGTCCGTGTAGACGCGCTGGTGCTCGAAGTCGTCGCTCGACGGAACGGACTTGGCGATCTCCTGGCCGTCCACCAGGATCGAGCCCCGGTCCTGGCCGAACTGCTCGTAGAGGGTCCGGTTGTTCCAGGGGTTGGCCTGGAGGGCATCGGCCGCGAAGAACTGCACGTACGTCAGGGTCAGCAGCAGCACCATCACGATGCCCGCGACCATGAGCCACATCCTGCGGATCGCCTTGTTCACGGAGTCCCTCCTTCCTCGTCGGCCGCGCGTCCGGTGCGCGAGTTCGCTTCTGTGGCGGCGTCGCCCGCCGACGACGCCGGGCGGGCCGTTGCGCCCTCCTCGCCCCGTGTGCCGCGCTCGGCGGTGTTCGTTCGGGTGGTGAGACGGGACATCACCTCGGTGGCCGAGCCCGGCCCCGCGGCGTCGTGCGCGGCGGCGTCGAGGGGCTCGGCGGACGAGGCCAGGGCGGCGGACGGTGTGGGCTGCGTGGCCGGCTCCCGCTCGGCGGCGTCCCCGTCCTGGGCGCGCTGCTCCTCGCGGGCGCGGCGGCGTCGTTCGACCGACGCGAGATCCTCGTCCGTGGCGGGGCCGGTGGCCACCGGGCGCCGGGCGCTGTGGGAGATGGCCAGCAGGATGGCCACGATGATCCAGTTGGAGAGCAGGGACGAACCGCCGGCGGACATGAACGGTGTGGTCAGTCCGGTCAGCGGCAGCAGGCGGGTCACGCCGCCCACCACGATGAACAGCTGCAGCACCATCAGCGCGGACAGCCCGCCCGCGAGCAGCTTGCCGAACGCGTCCCGGGTGCCGAGCGCCGCGCGCAGACCGCGCGAGGCGAAGAGCAGGAACATCACCAGGATGGCCGAGAGCCCGATCAGGCCGAGCTCCTCACCGAACGCCGTGATGATCATGTCCGAGTTGGCATACGAGACGAGGTCCGGGCGGCCCTGCCCGAGCCCCTGGCCGAAGAGCCCGCCCGAGGCGAGGCCGAAGAGCCCCTGCACGATCTGGGCGGAGCCCCCGGGGGAGCGCGTGTAGACCTCGGGGTCGAACGCGGACAGCCAGGCGTCCAGGCGCAGGCTCACGTGGGAGAAGATACGGCTCGCGGCGAAACCGCCCACGAGCATGAGGACGAGGCCCAGCACGATCCAGCCGAGGCGACCGGTGGCCAGGTAGAGCATGGCCAGGAACAGGCCGAAGAACATGATGGCCGTGCCCATGTCCTTCTGCAGCACGAGCACCCCGATCGCGATGAGCCACGCGGCCAGCATGGGTGCGATGTCCTTGAAGCGCGGCAGCCGCACGGGCCCCACCTTGCGCCCCGCGAGCAGGATCAGGTCCCGGTTCATGGACAGGTACCCGGCGAAGAAGATGGCGAGCGTGATCTTGGCGATCTCACCGGGCTGGAACGTGCGTCCCGCCACGGAGATCCACAGCCGGGCGCCGTTGATCTCCACGCCCAGCCCCGGAACCATGGGCAGCAGGAGCAGCACCACGGACAGCAGCAGCATGGTGTAAGTGACGTTGCGCAGCCGGCGGTGGTCCTTGAGGAACCACAGGACCACGCAGCACGCGACCAGCGCCACGGCGGTCCACACCACCTGCGTGTTTGCGGCGGTCTGGCCCGTGGAGAGGTCGATGCGGTGGATCATGGCCAGGCCCAGGCCGTTGAGCGCCACGGCAATGGGCAGCAGGTACGGGTCCGCGTACCGGGCGCGGATCCACAGCACCACGTGCACGAGCAGCGCGCCCCCGGCCAGGACGGCCCCGCTCACGATGATGTGGGAGGGGTCCTTCTCCAGCTGCTCGGGGTCCACCAGGATGTTGGCGCCCACGCCGATGGTCAGGGCCATCAGCAGCAGCATCAGCTCGGTGATGCGCCGGGGCTTGGGCAGCACGGCAGGGTGCTGGGCCGGCGCGGCGGCCGGCGCGGCAAGGGTGCTCACGAGCCGTCACCCCCGGAAGAGCTCCGCCCCGGGCTCGGCGAGCCGCTGCCGCTGCGCGACGGATCGGGGGTGGGTGTGGTGACGGTC
>NZ_RCOM01000044.1 GCF_003667225.1 Kocuria rhizophila | reverse complement strand
GGGGAGTACGTGCGGGCACGCACCCTGCGGCTCGTGCAGCCGGCCGCGCTGCTGTGGTGCGCGCTCGCCCTGCTGGCCGTGGTGGCGCTCGCGGCGGGCGCACCGTACGAGCTGGTGACGTTCGCGCTGTCCGGGATGGGGATGGCGCTGTGGTTCCTGGCTGCCTATCTGATCTGCCAGGCCCTGGCACCCCTTTTCATGCGTATGCATGAGCAAATGGGGTGGGTGTGGTGCTGGTTCCTGCTCTCGGGCACCGTGGCCGTGGACCTGATCCGCATGGCCACCGGGCAGCAGTGGTGGGGGCTGCTCAACATGGTGTTCGTGTGGCCGCTCGTGCAGCAGCTCGGGTTCTTTCGCGCGGACGGGTGGTTCGCCGCGCGGTCCCGGGCGACGCTCGTGGCGCTCGCCGCCGGGTGCTACGCGCTGCTCGGGCTGTGCGTGGCCTCCGGTGCCTACGCCCCGGACATGCTCACCAACCTCAACCCGCCCACGGTGTGCATGGTGCTGCTCGGGGTGGCGCAGGCGTGCCTGCTGGAGGTCTTCTCGCCGGCGCTGCGCAGTCTCATGCGGTGGCGGCCCGCGCAGACCGTGGCCCACGTGGTGGGCACCCGCGCCCTGACCATCTACCTGTGGCACCTGCCGCTGGTCGTGGCGGTCATGGCCGCGTGGTTGCTCGCGGGAGGGTACGATCCCGCTCCCGGCTCCGCCGCCTGGTGGTGGCTGCGGATCCCGCTGGCGGTGCTGTGCTGGGCCGTGGTCCTGGCCGTGGCCACCGCGCTGCGGCGGGTCGAGGCGGCGTCGACCGCCCCGTGGGGGTCCCGCCCCCTCGCCCTGTCCTGCACGGCGGTGGCCGTGGGGGTGGCGTGCGCCGCGGTGCCGCCGCTGTGGGAGATCGTCACGCTGCTGACCGTGCCCCTCACGGTGGCCGGGGCGGTGGGTTCCGTGGTGGCCGTGGTGCTGCTGCGCAGCGGGCGGGTGGCCCGGGGCAGCTCGGCCCGCTCCTGAACCGGTGCGATCCGCTCGGGGAGACGGCGCGGGGCTCCCACAGGGCGTGCTGCGGGAGCGTTCCCGGGCCGATAAACGGCCGCCGCCCGCGGTGTGCTCCGTGGGCGGCGGCCGGTCACGCGAGGGTCGGACGCGTCAGCGCTGCTCGTTCGGGCGGGTGAACGGGAACGCCAGCGTGGCGCGGATGTTGGTGCCCGTGAGCATCATGATCATCCGGTCCACACCGATGCCCAGGCCGCCCGTGGGGGGCATGGCGTACTCCAGGGCGGTGAGGAAGTTCTCGTCCACCTCCATGGCCTCCGGGTCACCCGCGGCGGCCTTGTAGGACTGCTCCGTCAGGCGGTTGCGCTGGTCCACCGGGTCCACCAGCTCCGAGTAGGCCGTGCCGATCTCCGCGCCGAACGCCACCAGGTCCCAGCGCTCCGAGAGCCGCGGATCCGTGCGGTGCGTGCGCGTCAGCGGTGAGGTCTCCAGCGGGAAGTCCGTGTAGAACACCGGCAGGGTGGTCTGACCCTCCACCAGCTCGTCGTAGAGCTCCAGGACCACTTCACCGGAGGTCATCTCCTCGCTCCAGTGCACACCGTGGGCGTCCGCGACGGCGCGCACCTCCTCCACCGGGGTGGCGGAGGTGAGCACGGTGCCGGTGGCCTCGGAGACCGCCTGGTGCACGGGGATCACGGGCCACTCGTGGTCCAGGCGGATCCGCTCCTCCCCGCCGTGGCCGTCCGGGCGCACGGCCACGGGCTCGCCGTGAATGGCCGTGGCGACCTCGATGATGAGCTCCCGGGTGAGCTCCCGCATGGTGTTGTAGTCGCCGTGCGCCGCGTACGCCTCCACGGAGGTGAACTCGGGGTTGTGGATGGCGTCCGCGCCCTCGTTGCGGAAGTTGCGGTTGAGCTCGAAGATCTTGTCCATCCCACCCACGCACAGGTGCTTGAGGTAGAGCTCCGGGGCGATGCGCAGGTACAGGTCCGCGTTGTACGCGTTGATGTGGGTGCGGAACGGGCGAGCGCTCGCGCCGCCGTGCACGGCCTGCAGCATGGGGGTCTCCACCTCCATGTAGCCGCGTTCCATGAAGGACTGGCGCATGGCGGCGATCCCCCGTGAGCGGGCCCGCAGCAGCCGAGAGGACTCCTTGTTCACGATCAGGTCCAGGTAGCGCTGACGCACACGGGCCTCGGGGTTGGTGAACCCGGTGTGGGGGCTCGGCACGGGCCGCAGGGACTTGGACGCCATGGCCCAGGAGGTTGCCAGCAGGGACGGCTCCCCGCGGCGGCTGCGGCCCAGGGTGCCGGTGACGGACACGTGGTCACCGGCGTCCACGGCGCGCCGCCACAGCGCCAGCAGCTCGGGGCTCACGGCGGAGTCCTCCAGGACCACCTGCAGCCGCACGTCGTGCTCCTCGATCACGGCGAAGACGACGCCGCCGAAGTCCCGCAGCTCGCGCACGCGCCCTCCCAGCGAGACGGGCTCGGTGACCGTGGCCTCCGCGCCCTCCTCGATGATCTGCCGTGCCCGTTCCAGGGACATCGTGTAGGGCACGCCCACGGGGTAGGGCTCCATGCCCGCCGCGCGCAGCACATCCAGCTTGTCGTGGCGGACCCGCTGCTGCTCGGTGAGGTGGCGTACCGGGCGGGGCGGGGTGAGCAGCTCGCGGTCCTGTTCGAGAGAGAGGTCCGCGAGCCGCACGGGAGCGCCGCCGGGCCCCGCGACGAGTGCCTCGCCGTCGTGCCCCGGACGCGGTGAGCGGCCCGGCAGGAAGCCCTCCGCGCGGCCGGCCGCGATCCCGATGTGCGGGAGGTTCGCGGCGGAGTCGTAGCAGACGAAGCGGGCGTCCCAGCGGGGCAGGTACTTGGCGTTGGCCTCGTACAGGGACTCGAGCTGCCAGAAACGGTTGCCCCAGGTGAGCACACGGTCCGCGAGGCGCACGCCCACGCCGGCGCCCACCTTGTCCGCGCCGGTGAACACGGAGCGGAACATCGCGAAGTTGAGGGAGACCTCGCGCACGCCCAGGTCCCCGCCCTCCTCGGCGAGGGTGGCCACCATGGCCTCGTTCACGCCGTTGGGGGCCTCGGGGGAGCGGCGCATCAGGTCCAGGGACAGTCCACGCGTGCCCCACGGGACGAAGGACTGCAGGGCCACGATCTGCCCGGAGGCGTCCCGCACCAGTACGGCCACGCTGCGCCCGTCCGTGCGGTCGGCCAGCCGGTTCAGGGCCATGGAGAAGCCGCGGTCCGCCTCGTCCCCGCGCCACTGCTCGGAGAGCTCGACGATCTGCTGCATGGTGGTGGCGTCCAGCTGGCTGTGGCGCTGCACGGTGACGGTGCAGCCGGCCTCGCGCACACGGGCCACAGCGCGCTTGACCGGGCGCATCGCGCGGCCCTCGAGCGTGAACGTGTCGGTGTCCAGGACGGCTTCGTCGCCGAGCGGGCGGGCCCGCAGTCCGGCCTTCACGTACGCCTCGGCGCCGGTCTCGGAGGCGGACAGCACCCCCATCCGCCAGGCGTGCTCGCGCCCCTCACGCAGCCACGCGGCAATCGCGTCCTGCCACGCGTCCGGGTGGCCCAGCGGGTCGCCGGACGCCAGGCAGACGGTGCCGATCACCCGGTAGGACACGGCCGCACGCCCGTCTGCGGAGAAGATCACGGACTTGTCCCGGCGGGTGGCGAAGTACCCCAGCGAGTCCTGCCCACCGTTCGTGGCGAGGAGCCTGCGGACGTGCAGCTCCTCCTCGGGGCCCATGACCTCGGCCCGCTGGGCGGACTGGGTGAAGCGCCACACGGCGAAGAAGAGCACGGCGGCGCCCAGGACGCCACCCAGCGTGGCGAGCCAGTGCGGGCCCGGAGAGCCGTCCGAGATGCTGCGGGGCAGGGACAGGCCCGTGACGCTGCGGAACGAGAACCACAGGTGCTCGATGCCGTGCAGGTGGGTGGGGACCAGCCAGGAGACGGTGAACACGAGCGCAATGACCAGGAGCAGACCGCTCAGCAGGGTGAGCAGCGCCTGCCGGGTCGCGCCGCGGCGCGTGCGGGCAGGGAAGTCGCTCCTGCGCACGATGAACGCGACGATCCACGCCGCCGTGATCACGACCCCCGCGCCGAGCAGGATCCCGTCCAGGACCTCGAACTCGGGTTCGAAGGACTCCACAGCCAGGGCGATGCCCAGCAGGACGTAGATCAGCATCTCCACGACCAGTACGCCGAGGGCAACCACCCACGCGATCCGCAGTCCACGTCGTAGTGCCGCCCCCACGATGAACAGACTGAGGGCCAGGAACAGGTTGGGCCCTGCCGGCACACCCAGAGCGGTGAAGACGTCGTCCACGATGTAGAGCGCCTCGCGCCGCGGGAACGGGATGGAGACGAGGGACCACAGCGCGGCCAGGAACACCAGGGTGCTGGCCACGCGTGGCAGGCGGTGGTGGGTTGTGTGCATGCGTGTCACTTCCTGTCTCCGGCGGTCGCACGCCGGGGCGGGGTGCTCGAATCTCTGACCGGCTTCATTGGTACCACGGACCGCAGGGGTGGTGGTCCCCCGGTCCGGGGAGGCGGTGGTCGTCACGGCCCCAGGTGCTCGAGCACCGGGGGCAGCAGCCGGGGCACCACCAGGGGGTGCACCTGGTGGCCCATGCCGGGGATGGTGAGGAAGCGGGCTCCGGAGATGGCGTCTGCGGTGGCGGGGCCACCGTCCGGGCGCACGATCCTGTCGCGGTCCCCGTGGACCACCAGCGTGGGCGCCGTGATCCGGGCCAGTGCCTCGGTGCGGTCGCCGGACGCGCGGATGGCGCCGATCTGACGACGCATCGCCGCGGCCTCGTGCCGCGGGTCCAGGCTGCGGTCCCAGTGGGCCGCCGCGAGCCGTCGCTCGTGCGCCCGGTCCACGGGGAAGCCTGTGCCCGCCAGGTGCCGAGCCATCACGAGCCGCGAGGCGATGAACGCGCCCCGGGTGCGTGCGCCGGGCAGTGCCAGCATGGCGGCCGTGGACGCGGCGACCGTTCCCACCGACGGCGCGCCCGTGGTGGAGCACAGGGAGACCAGCCGCCGCACCCGCCGGGGGTGGTGGGCCGCGAGTGTCTGGGCAATCATCCCGCCCAGGGAGAACCCCAGGACGTCCGCGCACTCCACGTCCAGCACCTCCAGCGTGTCGGCGACGTCCTGGGCCATGTCCTCCACGGTGTACTGTCCCGCGGGCAGGTTCCCGCGCAGCAGCTGCCGGGCAGTGGGGGAGGCCGAGGACGCACGGAAGGACCGGCCCACGTCCCGGTTGTCGATGCGGATCACGCGGTGACCGTGCTCGCACAGTCCGGTCACGAACTGTTCCGGCCACGAGGTGAGGTCGAAGCCGATCCCGGTCACCAGGACCAGGGGCCTGCCGGTGTCCGGGCCGTCCGTGCGGACGCACATGAACCGCTCGGGGTCCAGATGGACGACACGCTCTTCGCCGTCCACCCCGGGAGGGCGCACGGGGGCGGAGGGCGGAGCGGGAGGTGCCGCGGCGTCGTCGTGGTGGGCGGTGGTTCGGCGGCTGCCCGCAGGGCCCGGCCTGCCCGGTGGAACGGGGAACCGAGACCGTTGCCCGGCCGCCGTCACCGCAGGACCACGGTCTTGCCCTCGTGCAGGATCACCCGGCCCTCGCAGTGCCAGCGGACGGCGTCCGAGAGCGCCTTGCACTCGGTGTCCCTGCCCGCGGCCACGAGGTCCTCCGGCCCGTAGGCGTGGTTCACCTCCACCACCTGCTGGGCGATGATCGGCCCCTCGTCCAGCTCAGCGTTGACGTAGTGCGCGGTGGCGCCCACGGTCTTGACCCCGCGCGCATAGGCCTGGTGGTACGGCTTGGCGCCCTTGAAGGACGGCAGGAACGAGTGGTGGATGTTGATCACCCGGCCCTCCATCCGGGTGGCCAGGGAGTCGCTGAGTACCTGCATGTACCGGGCGAGCACCACCAGGTCCACCTCGAAGCGGTCCACGAGCTCCAGCAGCCGCGCCTCCGCCTCCGGCTTGGTGTCCTTGGTGACGGGCACGTGGAAGAACGGGATGCCGTGCCACTCCACCAGGCGCTGGTGGTCCAGGTGGTTGGAGACCACGGCCACGATCTCCACCGGCAGCTCCCCGGTGCGGGCGCGGAAGAGCAGGTCGTTGAGGCAGTGCTCGAACTTGGAGACCATCACCAGCACGCGGCGCCGGGCCCGGTGCTCGTGCAGCTCCCAGCGCATCCCGAACCGCTCGGCCACCGGGGTGAGATCACGCCGCAGGGCGTCCTCGGACAGTGCGCTGCCCTCCAGAGGGGCCATGTGCACGCGCATGAAGAAGTGGCCCAGGCGGCGGTCGTCGTACTGGGTCAGCTCCACGATGTTGGCACCGTGCTCCAGGAGCACACCGCTCACGGCGTGCACGATCCCCGGCTGCTCGGCGCAGTCGAGGGTCAGCACCAGTTCGGTGGGGCTGGACTCGCTGGCGGGAACCGCTCCGGACGTCATGGGCTGCGGGATGCTCACGGGTTCTCCTCGTGCTCGGTCGGTGGTTCGGAAACGGGTCGGTCGGAGCCGCAGCCCGCGCTCGTCCCAGGGGACGTCGTGGGGAGGCGAACCCGGTCATGGCGCCTGGCACCAGGTGCTGCGGGCGGCGTGGGGGAGGTGCGCGGCATGATCTGCCGCCGCCCCTCACCTGTGCGCCGCAGCCGCACCTGTACGGGCCCCAGTGTCGTGGACACTGCCCGTCCCACGGGGGAGGCGCGCGGGTGCGAGTCAGTAGTCGGTACGGTCCGGGTTCGCCTTCCAGGCCTCGAAGGGCTCGGTGCAGTTCTCCACGGACTTGTGCTCCACGGGAAGCATGGCGTCCCGCTGCTCCCGGGACGCTGTGAAGAAGTCGTGGAAGGCGGCGTCGTCGAAACCGCCCTGCGCGGCGTCGTGACGGTCCGCCGCGAAGTACACGCGGGCCAGCCGGGCCCACAGCGCCGCGCAGAGGCACATGGGGCACGGTTCGCAGCTGACGTAGAGCGTGGCTCCGGAGAGATCGTGCGTGCCCAGGGCGGTGGCCGCCGCGCGGATGACAGAGATCTCGGCGTGCGCCGTGGGATCGTTCTCGGCAGTGACGCGGTTGACCGCAACGAACTCCTGCCCGTCCGCAGTGACCAGCACTGCGCCGAACGGGCCACCGCCCTCCGAGGCGCTGCGGGTGGCCGCATCGATGGCGGTGCGCAGGTGCGTGCGGACCGCGTCCTGGCCGGGGGTTTTCTCGGGTGTCATGGGAGTTCCTTTCGCGCGGGGGCGGTGAATGCCGTGGACACTGCCGATGGTGCCACTGCCTGTCGCGGGCGGCCCCTCCGGGGCGGCTTCGCCGGGGCGCATAGGCTCACGGCATGGACACTCCCACGCCCACTCCCCGCCGCATTCTGGTGGCCGGGGTCAGCGGCGCGGGCAAGACCACGCTCTGCCGGGAGATCGCCAGGCGATCCGGGATTCCCCACACGGAGATCGACGCACTGTTCCACGGTCCGGGCTGGACCCCGCGCCCCGAGTTCGTCGCGGACGTGCAGCGCCTGGTGTCCCAGCCGTCGTGGGTCACGGAGTGGCAGTACGACGCCGCCCGCCCCCTTCTCGCCGAGCGCGCCGACACCCTCGTGTGGCTCGACCTCCCCTTCTGGACGGTGACGTTCCCTCGTGTGGTGCGTCGGACCGTGCGGCGCAGCCTGCGCCGCGAAGAACTGTGGAACGGCAACCGGGAAGCCCCGCTGCGCAGCATCGTCACAGACCCGGAGCACATCATCCGCTGGGCGGTGGCCACACGGAACGGCTGCCGGCACCGCATCCCCGTCCTGGAGCGCACCCACCCGTCCCTGCATGTGGTCCGGCTGCGCACCCCGCGGGAAGCGCGCGAGTGGGTCGCGGCCACGTGGTCTCGCGAGGACCACGCGGCGGCCTGACTCCCTCCGCAGATACGGCACGCGCTCGTGCGGCAAGGCACCCTGCCCTGGGACAGGACGTGGCCGCCGAACGAGCTGCTCGGCGGCGACGTCGTGCCACGGGCGTGCGCGCAGGGCGCACTGCTGGTCAGATCTTCAGGTGCACCAGGCTCGGGCCCTTCGTGGCGAGCGCCTTCTGCACGGTCTCCGCGAGGGTGTCCATGGTGGCGGGGAACCCGGTGGCGCCGAAGCCTTCCGCGAGCTTGACCCAGTTCGGCTGCACGAGGTCCACGGCCAGGGGGTCGATGTCCCGGTCCACCATGTTCTGCCGGATCTCCCCATAGCCCCCGTTGTCCACGCAGATCACGGGCAGGTCCAGGTTCAGCTCCACTGCGGTCATGAGCTCCTGGATGGAGAACATCAGGGCCCCGTCACCCACCAGGCACACCACCGGACGCTCCGGCGCGGCCAGCTTGGCGCCCACCGCCGCGGGCAGCCCGTAGCCCAGCGTGGCGTACGTGCCCATGTAGAGCAGCGAGTGCGGCGCGGGCGCACGGAAGAACGTGGTGGAGCCCATGTAGGTGACCTGGGAGGAGTCACCGGCCAAGATGGTGTCGTCCGGGACCACCTCCATGATGGTCTCGTTGAGCGCGGCGAGGTCCGGCGCCCACTGGCGGCCCTCCTCGTCCATGGCGTCGAAGACCTCGCGCAGGTCCCGCTCGGGGCGGGGCGCGGCGTCGGAGGCCTCGAACGCGGCGCGCAGCCCGTCGAGCAGCTGCGGCACCACCGCGGCGGCGTTGCCGGGGACCTCCACGTCCGGGGTGAGGTTGCACAACATCTGGTCGCGCATGATGTCCACGCGCACGATCGGGCCCTGCGGGGTGATGTCACCGCCCCACAGCTCGGCCTCGCCCACCTTGGAGCCGATCACGAGCAGCGCGTCCGCGGAGCGCAGGAACTCGTGCGCGGTGCTCAGCCGCAGGTCCGCGCCCAGCGAGAGCCGGTGCTTCTCCGGGATCGCGCCCTTGCCGTTGGTCGTGGTGATCACGGGGGCCTCGAGCAGCTCGGCCAGCTCCAGCAGCCGGTCCCCGGCCGCGAGCGAGCCGCCGCCGGCCAGGATGACCGGGCGCTCACTGGCCGCGAGCGCGGAGACGGCCGCGGCGACGTCGTGCTCCGGGGCGGGCGTGGGTTCGCCGAGGGGACGCGGCGCCGTCGCGGACTCGGGGACGTCCGCCGCGGTCTCCAGGATGTCCAGCGGGATCTCGATGTGGATGGGACGGGGCCGCGAGTGCGCGAAGTCCCGCATGGCGTCGTGGATCATGGTCACGGCCTCGGCGCCGGAGGTCACGCGGCGGGAGACACCCACGATCGCGTTGACGGCGGCGGAGGGGTTCTTGGTCTCGTGCAGCGAGCCGATGTCCCGGAAGTCGTGGCCCACGGGGCGCCCCGGGGACAGCAGGATCATGGGCCGGGACTCGGCGTATGCGGTGGCCGCGCCGGACAGCGAGTTCAGCAGGCCGGGACCGGAGGTGGTGATGACCACGCCGGGCAGCCCGCGCACCTGGGACCAGCCGTCCGCGCCGTAGGACGCGCCCTGCTCGTGGCGCGTGGTGATCGCGGTGATCCCGAGCTCGCGCAGCGGCCGGTAGAACTCCAGAGAGTGGGTTCCGGGGATCCCGAACACGGTGTCGATGCCGTACCCGCGCAGGGTCTCCAGCACGGCCGTGGCCACGGTGCGCTCGGGGCGCGACGCCGCCTGGGTCCCCCCGGTCTCGGGGGTGCTGTTCTCGGTGCTCATGCCTTGGACTCCTGGATGCGTCGGTTCCACTCTTCACTGATCTGGGGTGGCGTGGGCCTGGTCACCAGCGACACCACCACGAATACTACGGCCGAGCTGACGAGTCCCAGGTAGATGGGGGCGTTGGCCAGCACGCCGAAGGCGAGCATCCCCGCCACGGTGGCCACCACACCGGCGGCCATGGACCACAAGGCCCCGGCCGCGGTGCCCCGGCGCCAGACCAGCCCGCCCAGCACGGCCACGAGCAGCCCGCCCACCAGCAGGTCGTACGCGATGGTCAGGGCCACCACGGTGGAGCTGACCAGCATGGACAGTGCGGTGATCACGAGTCCGACCACCACCACGTACACCCGGTCCTTCGTCACGGAGGCCTCCTCCGAGCGGGCACGCTCCACGTCCTCGGGGGAGGCTCCGAACAGTCCACGCAGCGTGGGGACCACGTCCACGCGGGCCACGGTGGCCGCGGCGATCGTGGCGCCGGAGGCCGTGGACATCATGGCCGCGACCCCGGCCGCGAGAACGACCCCGCCCAGGCCGGCGGGCACGTGGTACTGGGCCATGGCCGCAAAGGCCTCCTCGGGCACCTCGAGGGTGGGGAGCACGGCGGCCGCGGCGGTGCCGATCAGGGCGCCGGCCACGCCGTAGACGGCCACGTACCCGGCCGCGGCCAGCCCGCCCCAGCGGGCGACCTTGGGGGAGCGGGCCGTGAACACGCGCTGCCAGATGTCCTGGCCGATCAGCATGCCGAAGCCGTAGACCACGAACTGGGTGACGATCGCCTGGAACCCCATGGACCCGGCGAAGAAGTAGGAGGCGTCCAGGCGCTCGGTGATCCCGGACCAGCCACCCCCGGCCGCGAGGGAGAAGGGCAGCAGGATCGCGAAGATCCCGATGGTCATGAACACGAACTGCATGAGGTCCGTGAGCGTGATGGACCACATCCCGCCGAGCACCGAGTAGGCGATCACCACCACGCCGCCCAGCAGGATGGCCCACGGCCGGGAGATGGGGAACAGCACGGAGAAGATCGAGGCGTAGGCCGCGGTGGAGGTCACGGCGATCATCACGGTGTACGCGAGCATCACGAACGACGACGCCGTGGCGCCACCGCGCGCGCCGTAGCGCAGCTGCAGCATCTGGGAGACCGTGAACACCTTCAGCGACTGGATGCGCGGCGCGAAGAAGAGGCTCAGCACTGCGAGCCCGGTGGCGATGGCCACCACGAGCCACATCCCGGAGATCCCGTACTGGTAGCCCAGCCCCACACCGCCCACGGTGGAGGCACCGCCCAGCACCACGGCAGCCATGGTGGAGGTGTAGAGGCCCGCACCCAGACGACGCCCGGCCACGCGGTAGTCCGTGGCGGTGCGC
This sequence comes from Kocuria rhizophila, assembly GCF_003667225.1. Lineage (GTDB taxonomy): Bacteria > Actinomycetota > Actinomycetes > Actinomycetales > Micrococcaceae > Kocuria > Kocuria rhizophila. Next base: position 9,640 of record NZ_RCOM01000044.1, on the reverse strand, counting down.
GCACGGCGTGCGGCCCACAGCCCGATCACCACCATCGCGGCCAGGTACAGCACGATCACGAGCACGTTCACGGAGGTTCTCCTCGGGCAGGGGGCAGGGTGCCGCGCGTCCTCATCCGGCTGCGTTTCCGGGCGGGTGCGTGGCGTTAGGGTTTATGGACCAGGTCACAAAAACTAGCACCGCGACGATCGGTCGCAGCACCAGGGGCCCCAGCGACGCGGCCCCGGACGACGCCCGGACGATCCCGGGACGAGAGGAGCACGGGTGGAACCGGAACGCATTGTGGAGACCAACAGCGCTGGTGAGCAGCGGGTGGGGCCCGTGAACGCGGCCCTCACTCCGCGCTGGGCCGGGCCTGCCACGTTCGCGCGGCTGCCCCGCACGGACCAGGTGGAGCACACGGACGTGGCCGTGGTGGGCGTGCCGTTCGACTCCGGGGTGTCCTACCGCTCCGGTGCCCGGTTCGGTCCCAACCACGTGCGTGAGTCCTCCCGCCTGCTGCGGCCCTACAACCCCGCGCAGAACCACTCACCGTTCGCCAACCTGCAGGTGGCGGACGCCGGGGACATCGTGGGCAACCCGTTCGACATCCCGGAGGCCATCGAGTCGATCGAGGCCGCGGCCAAGGAGCTCATGGGGGAGTCCACCAAGGTGGTGGCGATCGGCGGTGACCACACCATCGCCCTGCCCCTGCTGCGCGCGGCGCACTCGCGCCACGGCAAGGTGGCGCTGCTGCACTTCGACGCCCACCTGGACACGTGGGACACCTACTTCGGCGCCGAGTACACGCACGGCACCCCGTTCCGGCGCGCGTTCGAGGAGGGGATCATCGACACCGACGCCGTGATGCACGTGGGCACTCGCGGCCCCCTCTACGGCACGCAGGACCTCGAGGACGACGCCCGCTTCGGCTTCGAGATCGTCTCCTCCGCGGACGTCATGCGCTCCGGCGTGGACGCCGTGGTCGCGGCCCTGCGCGAGCGCGTGGGGGACCGCCCGCTCTACATCTCCCTGGACATCGACGTCCTGGATCCCGCCCACGCCCCGGGCACCGGAACCCCCGAGGCCGGTGGCATCACGAGCCGCGAGGTTCTGGAGATCCTGCGCGGACTGCGCGGGCTGGACGTGGTCGCGTGCGACGTCGTGGAGGTCTCGCCCGCGTACGACCACGCGGAGCTCACCGGGATCGCCGCCGCGCACGTGGTCTACGAGCTGATCTCCCTGATCAGCCTGGGCGCCGACGCCGCCGCGGACGGTCCCGCGTACGGCATCTCGGGCGCGCGCTACGGAGCAGACAAGTGAGCGGCTTCGCGTCCCGCGCGGACGAGTTCCGTCCCTCCCCGGTCCGCGCCGTGTTCGAGGTGGCCCGCGACCCCTCCGTGGTCTCGCTGGCCGGCGGCAACCCGGACCTGTCCGTGCTGCCCGCGGACGCGGTGGGCGACGTCGCGTCCCTGCTGCTGCGCGGGCGCGCCGGGGAGATCCTGCAGTACGGCTCGGGTGCCGGCATGGACGGGCTGCGCGAGCTGGTCGTGAAGCTCATGGCGCGCGGCGGGTCCACCGTGACCGGCGCGGACATCCTGCCCACCACGGGCTCGCAGGCCGGGCTGGACCTCGTGACCAAGCTCTACTGCAACCCCGGTGACGTGATCGTGGCCGAGGGGCCCACCTACGTGGGAGCGCTCGGCGTGTTCGGCGCCTACGAGGTGGACGTGCACCATGTGGAGATGGATCACGACGGGATGCGGCCGGAAGCCGTGGCCCGGGCGCTCGACGAGCTGGCGGTCCAGGGCAGGCGTGTGCCGTTCGTGTACGCCATCCCGAGCTTCCAGAACCCGACCGGCGTGACCATGCCGGAGGAGCGGCGTCGTGAGCTCGTGGAGGTGTGCGCGCAGCGGGACGTGATGATCGTGGAGGACGACCCGTACGCGCTGCTGGCCTTCGACCGCAGCGAGCCGCTGCCCTCGATGCACGGCATGGACCCCGAGCACGTGATCCACCTGGGCAGCTTCTCCAAGATCTTCGCGCCCGGGCTGCGGGTGGGCTGGATGGCGGCGCCGCCCGAGGTGCGCGGTCGGCTGCAGATCGCCGCGGAGTCCGTGGTGATCCACCCGTCCAATCTGGCGCAGTCGCTCGTGACCTCGTGGGTGGGCTCCGAGCACTGGGAGCCAGCGCTGGACCGGGCCGTGGAGCTCTACAAAGAGCGCTGGACCGCCATGGAGGAGGCACTCACGGAGTACATGCCGGACTCGACATCCTGGACCACGCCGTCCGGCGGGTTCTTCACCTGGGTCACCGCGGAGGAGATCCGCGGCAAGGACATCCTGGCCGAGGCCATCGCCCACGGCGTGGTGCTCGTTCCGGGTTCGGCGTCCTACATGGACGGCCGGGAGTCCAACGCCGCGCGGCTCGCGTTCTCGGGCGTGGCCCCCGCGCGCATCCGTGAAGGGGTCAAGCGCTTCGCGGAGGCGCTGCGGAGCCTCTGACGGGCGCGCACCACGACGCATGGTGTGACGGTCTCGGGCGGGACGGGGAAGGCATCCCCTCCCGCCCGAGGTCTGTCTGACGGGTGTCCTCAGGCCGGCCCATCAGGCAGCTGCTCGAGGGGACCACGGGGCGCTCAGGGCGTACCTGTGGGCCCGTCACACGAGTGCGGACAGCAGGCTGGTGATCATGGCTTCGCGGCGGTCTCTGTCAGCTGAGGGGAACCGCTCGAGCGACGTCGTGAAATCCCTGGACAGCAGGGCAGTGCCGACATTCTTCAGGTCCGCGGCCAGGCTGGTCGCGATGGCGGCGGAGAGAACCTCCGACACCTCGTAGGACAGAAGTGCCACGGCCGCGAGGTCCTGGGCGTAGTTGTGGACCTCCAACAAGTTCTGTCCGTGCCCGGTCTCGTAGAGTTCGGCCCGGACAGCCTCGGATTCCGTGTACCAGTGGCATGCCACGGCAAGGTCCTGGGCGTCCTTGGTGTCGTGGTTCGGAGCTCTGTCCGCCCACGAGCGGAGTTTCAGTGCGGTGTAACCGGCTGGTGATGGCACCCGAACAGTGTCCCCTTGAGGGGTGATTTCCACTGCCTGGGCGTGACGGTGGACGTCTTGGAAACCGGCGACGGTCCACGCCTCCTTGCGCGGCGGAGGGGTGACTGCCCCCGGCGGTTCCTCGACGCGGGGGCCGAAGGGCATGAAGTCCACGGGGATGCCGCCCACGCGGTAGCGCATCTGGCTGTCCCCCAGGCGAGGGTAGATCTTGGTGATGGGTTGATAGGCATCCCATCCGGGAAGTGCCAGGGCGAGGTCCACATCATCTGTCAACCGGATGGGAGCTGAGTCTCCCAGGCCGGAGTGGATGATGTTCCGTGCGTGGGCTCCCACCACCATTACCTGTGATGGTGCGATGTCCGTGTCGTGTCGGAGGCGTTGGACCACCTCTCCCACAACGTCCAGGACCCCTGGGTCAGGGGTGCCAAATGTGAGCATGGCTGTCCTTGACGTGCTGTGCGGCCTCCAGCTGGCGGCTCTCTCCCGCAGACTTCAGGTCGGCGTACACCAGGAGGGGAGGGGCAGGAGACGGAAAGGAGGAGAGCGGGTGGGTTTCATGGTCCGGGGGGAGCCAGAAGGCTGTGTGGATCATGATGTTGGGGTTCCCGTCCTTCCGCCAGCGGTTGGCCAAGACCATCGTGGGGGAGATGTCCTCAACGTAGAGCGTGGCGGTTCCGGGATTCTTGATCCACGACGCCGATTGCTCGCCGCTCACGTAGATCACACCGTGACCGGCAAGGTCCAGGTGGGCAGGATCGCCGTGGAACTGCTGCACCAGGGTCTTGGGTCCGAGCCCCGTGGCATACGCATCGGCCCACCGTTCTGCGAGAACATCCTGGCGCATCAGACGTCTGCTGCGGCGGTCCAGGAATCTCTGCTCGTCGAGGAGCTTCATGGTGGACTGGGCTTGTCCCAGGGACACCTTGGCCGCAGCAGCAACTGTCCTGACGGGGGAGTGGAGCAACTCGGGCCAGGACAGCAGTGCGAAAATGACCTGCGCTCGTCTGGGAGTGAAGAGCCCGGCTGAGGGTCGGAGTGCTCGGCGGTTCTGGACCGTGGCCGGATCGGGTCGACGACCTCGGACGTCGATGAGCACTCCCCCAAATCTGAGGTAGGCATTTCCTGCGGTGTCGAGGAACTGGACACCCGCCACGCGCAGCTCGTGGGCGCTGCGGGGGTTGACCGCCGGCGCGAGAAGGAGAAGGGGGTCGCCGAATTCCCCATCCAGCTGAAGAACACGGGTGAGGGTTGGGCTGTCGGTCACCACGGCGCGGAAACGCTGGGACCCCAGGGGGTGCGTGAGGAGGAGGGGTGTGGGCGTCTCACGTGCCAGGTCTCGCAGTGATGAGGGGCCATCGGCGCCAAGGCGGTACTCGTTCAGACGCCTCTCGATGGCGGTCTGCAGGGTTTCACTCACAGGCCCTCCGTTCATTCATTTCCTGTGTTCAGGATAAATGAACGCGGGTAAAAAATGAACAGACAGGACGTGGCTGCGTTTCCTCATGGGCATGTCAGCGTGCCGGAAGGGGCGGCAGGACCGGCGGCCGCTGCCCGTCGATCCGCACGGGGGCCGGCACACAGGTGACCTTTCCGTGCTCGGAGGTCAGCACAACGGTCTCAGGTCTGGGGTCGGTGCTCGGGGAAGGATGGCTGCGCCCCGCGCCGCCCCCACCGTCCAGCAGCACCCGCGCGGTGCGCTCCAGGGACAACCGGGCGTACCCTGACCGTCCCGCGGCCAGCAAGGCACACGCTGCCGCGGCCATGCCGTATCCGGTGGCGTGATCCAGCGCCTGCACTGGCAGCGCACCCGGCCGCCAGAGCCCGGTGCTGTCCGTGGAGCCGTACCGGTGGGCGATCCCGGTGGCCGCCTGGACAATGCTGTCGAAGCCCCGCGTTCCGGCGCGTGGCCCGGTGGGCTCCCACGCACTGAGCTCCACGTGCACGAGGTGGGGGAACCGCTCACCAACGACGAGCCCCAACGCGGTGAGTGAGCCGGGGCGGTATCCGGTGAGCAGGACGTCCGCCTGGCCGAGCAGCGCCGCCAGGTCCGCAGCTGCGGTCGGGTCGTAGAGGTCCCGCGAGGTGCAGCGCACGCCAAGGTCGGTGTCCAGGTGCTGCCCCAGCAGCTCGGGAATGGCGGGCGGGTCGACGCGGATCACACCCGCGCCCAGTGCCGCCAGGAACTTCGCGGCGGTGGGGCCGGCAATCACCCGGGTCAGCGAGACCACTCGGACGCCGTGGAGGGGCAGAGGGACACCGGCCGCGTGCGGGTGCACCGGTCGCCACGGGTGGCCGTCCGGTCCGGGGGAGCGGTGGCGTCCAGTGGTGTCCAGATCCCCAGCGAGGATGTGCAGCCACGGGCCGGGATCGGTGGCTGCCTCCCGCCGCCACTCGCTCTCACTCACCACACGGGCGGCCACACCTCCCTCTGCGACGATGCGGGACTCAGCGTCCCGGGAGGTGAGGCGAGCCAGTGCGGGCTCCAGCGCGTCGTCGTGGCCGTGCACCGCGTCCATCGCCCTGTGGCTGAGGCCCGGTGCGAGCCCGTCCAGGGCCGTGAGGATCTCCCGCGTGGGCGAATTCTAGGCCCCGTAGAATGGGACAACATGGACACCTCCCGCGCCTCCGCCCCCGACGTCGACCGCACCCGGCTGCTCGAGAGCGCGGCTCGCCTGCGGGAGGTGCTGCGCCACGGCGTGTATTTCCTGCGGAGCATGGAGGGGTCCCGGCAGATCACCAGCCAGCAGATCAGCCTGTTGACCATGCTGCGCCCGGGCGGGGTGCGGATGACCACGATCGCCACCAACCTCGGTGTCCGCACGCCCACCGCCACGCAGGGTGTGGACCGCCTGAGCAGGGCGGGTCTGGTGCGTCGCGATCCCGACCCCACGGACGCCCGCGCCGTGCTGGTGTCCCTCACACCCGCCGGGGAAGAGGTGCTGGCGCGCGAGGACAAGCGCCGCAACGGCTTCGTCGCGGACGTGCTCTCCACACTGGACGCCCGGGAGGTCGCCGCGCTCGACGCCGCGCTGCCGGTCCTCGCCAAACTCGCCACGGGGGACGGCGGGGCGGGTGCAGAGGCGGCAGGGGTCAGCCGCAAGTCCTGAACGGAACTCCTGGAACCGCGTGGCCCGCAGGGCCGAGGTGCACGACGCCGCCGCGGACAGCCGTGGCGCGGACGGCCAGTGCGCGGGCGGCGGCGCTACGGCGATGGCCCGACTGGCGGGGCCCGGCGGCGTCGTGGCGTCTCAGATGGTCTCGGTGACGTCCGCCACAGCGAAGCGCGGGTTGCGCTCGTAGCTCGGCGCCTGGGGGTGGCCCAGGTTGACCACCACGATGGAGCGCTTGCCCGTGCCCTCGAAGAACTCCCGGTCCACGGCGGGGGCGTCGAATCCGGTCATGGGGCCCACGGCCAGACCGGCGGCGCGGGCCGCGATGATGAAGTAGCCCACCTGGATGTGCGCGTTGGCGGTGCCGCTGGACATGCGCAGCTCGGCGTTCTCGTCGTACATGCCCTGCAGCTGCGGGGCCGCGGGGAGGAACTCTGGGAAGCGGGTGTGCCAGTTCTCGTCGAAGGACAGGATGGCGGTCAGCGGAGCCTTGCGGGTCTTCTCCTGGTTGCCACCGTTCATGTGCTGCACCAGGCGCTCGCGGGCCTCGGAGGACTCCACCCACGTGATGCGCAGGGGCTGGGAGTTGAAGGCCGTGGGGCCCATCTTGGTGAGCTCGTAGATGGTGTGCTTCTGCTCCGCGGTTACGGGCTCGTCCGTGAAGTGGCTGGCGGTGCGAGCCGTGGTGAACAGCCGGTCGGCGTCCTCGGTGGTGATGTCGAGGGCGAGCTGCTCGAGGGCGGGAGTGCTCATGGGTGTCCTTCCACGCAGGGGCGCGCGGGCGGCGTCGTACCGCCCGGCGAAATCATTTCGGGGGAAAGCATACCGTTGATGCTCTCCGGCGCGGTCCGAATGTCGGGGACGTCACGCCAGGGATGTACCTTGTCCGGGTGACTTCTGCGTTCCTTCCCGGGCTGGTGACCGGCCTGGCCCTGATCGTGGCCATCGGCGCCCAGAACGCCTTCGTGCTGCGGCAGGGCATCCGCCGCGAGCACGTGGGCGTGGTGGTGGCCATCTGCATCGTCTCGGACATCTTCCTGATCGGGCTGGGCACCGCGGGGATCGGGGTGCTCGTCGAGCAGGTGCCGTGGCTCATCAACGCCTTCCGCTGGGCGGGAGTCGTGTACCTCGCGGTGTTCGCGGTGATGTCCTTCAGATCGGCGCTGAAACCCCAGACCTTGGAGGCCGCGGGCACCGGGGCCGGTTCACTGCGCGGGGTCGTCCTCGCGACGCTCGCGTTCACATGGCTCAACCCCCACGCCTACCTGGATGCGGTCTTGATTCTGGGGAACCTGGCCAACCAGCACGGGGAGCAGCGGTGGATCTTCGCGGCGGGTGCGTTCACGGGGTCGGTCATCTGGTTCACCGCCCTGGGTGCCGGTGCGCGGGCGCTGTCCCACGTGCTGAACACCCCGCTGACGTGGCGCATCGTGGACGTGGGTGTGGGCCTGGTGATGCTGTTCATCGCGGTGCAGCTGGCCCTGATGCCGGCCGTCTGACCCGGCGCCGGCGCTTGCGCCGTGTGCTGAAATGGACTCATGACGCCCACCTCCTCCTACACCAGCAGCGGGACCGGGCGCAGGTCCCAGGAGTTCACTCCCGCCACCGCGGTGCGCGGGTTCCTGGAGCACTCCCGGCGCCGGGCCGCCGACCTCAGCCCCGGCTACGAGCGCGTGTGGGCCCGGGTGGCGGAGGTCGCCTACGCCGCGGAGGGCCTGCAGCAGGACTTCGTGATGGCCGTGGTGGAGGCCTATCCGGCACGCCCCACCCGCCCGGTGCTCAACGCCGTGGCCGCGGGCTTCGAACTGCTCAACACGGCTCTGCTGCTGCGCGGCGAGGGGGTGAGCCCCGGAACGGCGATCGGTGCGGCGTCGCCGGGCGACGCAACCGTGCAGTCCCCTCAGTCTGGGGCGGCCGAGCACGACGACGCTCCGGAGACCTCCGTGGACCCCGTCCACGACACGTCCCTCGCGAGCGAGATCGCCCTGGCCGCCGCCTACCGGATGGTCGCCACGTCCCACGCGCCGGAGTCCCGTCTGATCAAGCTCCTGGAGATCCTGGACCACTCGGTCTTCCACGCCGCGGCGGGGGAGCGGATCCTGGGCGAGCTCACCCAGCGTGCCGCCACGGTCGGGCACGGCGAGGTGCTGGAGGCCCTGCGGATCGGCAGCGCCGTGCCCTGCTACGAGGCACCGCTGCGCGCGGGTGCTGTGCTGGGCGGCGCCCCCACCGCCCACGTGAAGGCCCTCGCGGACACCGGCCGCGCTCTGGGCATGGCCCACGGTCTCGCGCGAGAGCTGCGCCTGGCCGGGCACACGGACCGTGGCCATGGCGCGCGTGAGCTGCTGCGCGCGGACCGCCCCACGGTGCTGGGCACGTTCGTGGCCTCCGGCCCCCACGGCCCCGCGTGGCGCTCCCTGTGCGAGCGCGCTGCGGCGGGCACTCTCACGGACGACGACGCCGCTCACGCCCACGAGCTGCTCGAGCGCTCCGGCTCCGTGCGCGCCGTCGAACGCATGATGGGCACAGCCCGCACCCGCTCCGAGCACGCCATGGCCGGCGGGGACCTGCCCCCGGCCCTGGTGGAGCGCCTGCGGGCGTGGGCGGAGCGGGAACTGGGCTCCCCCCAGAGCTGAACCCCACGAACGCCGACGGCGCCCGGGCCGAAGCCCGGGCGCCGTCGTGGTCCTGCCGGGGCGGAGCGCCCCTGTGCGGGTCAGATCTGCGTGAGAGCCCGCACCGGGTTCTCGATGCAGTCCGCCACGAAGCGGATGAAGCCGCCCGCCGCGCCGCCGTCGCACACGCGGTGGTCGAACGCGATGGTCACGGTGGTGACCTTGCGGACGGCCAGTTCACCGTCCACCACCCACGGCTTGTCGATGATCCGCCCGATGCCCAGGATCGCGGCCTCGGGGTGGTTGATGATCGGGGTGGCGCCGTCCGTGCCGAACACGCCGTAGTTGTTCAGCGTGAACGTGGAACCGCTCAGCTGGGCCGGGCTGGCCTTGCCGGAGCGGGCCACCTCGATGATCTCCCGCATGGCGCCGGTCAGCTCCATGGCGCTGAGCTGGTCCGCGTTGCGCAGGTTCGGCACCATGAGCCCGCGCTCGGACTCCACCGCGAGGCCCAGGTTCACGCCCTGCAGGCGGGTGATGGTCCGCGAGCCGTCCGCGGCGGTGTCCACGCGGGCGTTGAGCTGCGGGAACTTCCGAAGCCCGGCCACGGTGAACCGGGCGATCAGCGCGAGCAGGCTCGGCGTGTTCTCCGGGTCCTTGGCCTTGAGCTCGGAGCGCAGCTTCAGCAGCTCGGTGGCGTCCACGTCCACCCACACGGTGGCTTCGGGGATCTCCGTGCGGGAGCGGGTCATGGCGTCCGCAATGGTCTTGCGCACACCCTTGACGGGCTCCTGCGACGCGATCGGCAGCTCGGTGCGGGAGTCGGTCCCGGCGGCCGCCGGGGACGACGCCGCCGCCGCGCCACCCTGGGGTGCCGCAC
>NZ_RCOM01000043.1 GCF_003667225.1 Kocuria rhizophila | reverse complement strand
AGTACACACTGGGAGGTGAACGAGACGGTGGGCCAGCTGGGGGACAGGTGGCACCGCACCAGGGGGGAAGGGGAATGCCTTGACGTCGATCAGGGAGCACGTGGCGCACATGCCGGTCCAGCAGCGGGAGATCCTGGCCGCGCCCGCACGGCTGCTGCCGCCGGCGCGCCGGTACGGGCCGGTCTACGAGAACGCACGGCGGGAGATCCTCAAGGCCCGCACCACGCCCTGGTGGGCCCGGCGCACCGTGGACGAGCGGTTGCTGCAGACCATGGGCACGGCGCTTCGTGCCCCCTACTTCGCGCGTGATCCCCGGTACCGCGCCATGGTGGATGCTCTGCACTCACGCGTGCCGGTGAGGGACGCCCTGCGACGGCTGCCGATCATGACCCGCCAGGACCTCTCCGCGAACTATCGGCAGATGCTGGCCGCCGACGAGTCGGAGGTGGAGCTCTCGGCGAGCTCCGGGACCTCGGGGGAACCGATCTTCTTCCTGCTGGACCGCAACCGGGGGGCCCGGGAGTGGGCGTTCGTGGTGGACTCGTGGTCCAGCGCGGGATACCAGCTGGGGGACTGGCGGGTGTTCTTCCGTGGCCTGGACCTCCCCGGCGGCCGGCCGTACTTCGTGATGGGAAGCACCGGGGAGATCGTCGTGCGGATCCAGACGGTGACTCCGGAGTCCATCGAGGGGTACTGGCGGTTGATCCGCAAGCGCGGCATCAGGTTCCTGCACGGCTACCCGTCCACCCTGGTCTACCTGGCGCGGCTGCTGGAGGACGCGGATTTCGACACCTCGTGGCGCGAGGAGATCCGCGGGATCCTGCCCGTCTCGGAGCAGTTCACCCCCGCGCAGGAGGAGATCCTGCGCCGGGCGTTCCCCCGTGCCGGGATCTCGGTCTTCTACGGCCTGAGCGAGAAGACCGTGCTGGCCCGGATGGACGACGACCACGTCTACCACCCGTACCCCACGTACGGCCACGTGGAGCTCGTGGACCCCCATGGCACCCCCGTGGCCGAGGGCGAGCGGGGGCGGATCATCACCACCACGCTCGACGGCCGCGGCATGCCGCTGCTGCGCTACGACACCGGGGACTCCGCCCTTCTGGTGGGGCACGACGCCGCTGGCACCCCTCTGTTCCGCGACATCCTGTCCCGCCGTGGTCGCGAGGGACTGGTGCGGGCGGACGGGGAGCTCTTCACCACCACCCCGTTCAACGTCCACGGGGAGGAGTTCGAGTGCGTCTACCGCTTCAAGCTGCGGCAGGAGGTGCCCGGCAGGGCCACCCTGCTGGTGCAGCCCGTGGCTGACGCGCGTCCGGAGGACCTCGAACGGTTCCACCGCCTCATGGTCAACAGGGCCGAGGGCCAGGTGGAGCTCGACATGGAGATCGTCCCGGAGCTGCCCGCCACGACGAACGGGAAGTTCACCCTCCTGGACCAGCGCATCCCCGACGCACCCACCACCTGGGCGTGAAAGAGCTCCCGGGGGCGTGGTGACGCCCCCGGGAACGGGTACAGGAAATGCTCGCTCTCGCCGGCATCGTCCCAGGTCATGGCAGGTTCGAATGTGCAACCCCGGGGAAAACAGGTCAGACTGGGCGCGACAGGTGACGGTGGCCCGCCCAGGGGATGGGCGGTCACACGGGGGAAGGCAGACGCATTGACGTCGATCAGAGAATTTGTGGGCCACATGCCCGTTCAGCAACGGGAACTGCTGGCAGCTCCTGTGCGGCTGGTGCCGCCGACGATGCGCTACGGCCCGGTGTACGAGGCCACGCGAAGAGAGATTCTCAAAGCCCGGTCGACGCCATGGTGGGCGCGGGTGACGGTGGACCAACGGCTGCTGGACACCATGCGCACAGCCAGCCAGGCGCCGTACTTCGCGAGGGACGCACGCTACGGGCCCGTGGCCAGCGCGTTGCAGGGAGAACTCACGGCCCGAGAGGCGCTGCGGAGACTGCCCATCATGACCAGGCAGGACCTGTCCCAGAACTACCGGGACATGCTGGCGGTCGATGAGTCGCAGGTGGAGCTGTCCGCGAGTTCAGGGACTTCGGGAGAGCCCATCTTCTTTCTGCTGAACCGCAATCGCGGGGCGCGGGAGTGGGCGTTCGTCGTGGACGCGTGGTCCTCCACGGGGTACAAGCTGGGCGACTGGCGGGTCTTCTTCCGGGGAGTGGAGCTGCCGGGCCGCCGCACTCACCTCGTGATGCGAACGGTGGGCGAAATCCTGGTTCGCGTGGCTGCAGTTGGCCCGGAGACGTCCCAGGAACTGTGGGAGCTCATCTGCAAGCACAGGGTCAGGTACCTGCACGGCTCGCCCTCCACGCTGACCTACCTGGCGCGCATTGTGGATCACGCTGAGTTCGACACCTCATGGCGTCAGGAAATCCAAGGCATCCTTCCGGTGTCGGAGCAGTTCACTCCTGCTCAGGAAGAACATCTCCGGGCCGCATTCCCGAACGCCCGGATCTCCGTGTTCTACGGACTGAGTGAGAAGACCGTGCTGGCTCGGATGGATGACGACCACGTCTACCACCCGTACCCCACGTACGGTCACGTGGAGCTCCTGGACCCGCGTGGAAGGCCCGTGCCTGAAGGGGAACGGGGGCGGATCGTGACGACCACGCTGGACGGTCGCGGCATGCCTCTGCTGCGCTACGACACAGGGGACTCGGCACAGTTGGTGGGTCACGACGCCATCGGTACGCCACTGTTCCGGGACATCCTTGCTCGCCGCGGCAGGGAGGGACTGGTGCGCACGGACGGAGAGCTGTTCCCCACCACGAGCTTCACGGCGCACGGGTCAGAGCTTGCGTGCGTCTACCGGTTCAGGCTGCGTCAGGACGTGCCGGGCAGAGCCACACTGCAGGTCCAACCCGTTCCCGGGGCCCGACGCGAAGATCTGGAGGCCTTCCACCAGTTGATGTGTCGTCGTGCCGAGAACCAGGTGGACCTGGACCTGGAGATCGTCGCCGAGCTGCCGGCATCTGCGAACGGGAAGTTCAGTCTCTTGGACCAGCGGATCCCGGACGCCCCCACCACCTGGGCCTAGGTGATGACGCGACGAGGGCGCACCCGCTCAGAGGGGGTGCGCCCTCAGCCACCGGGGCGACGGCGGTCGCCGAGCTGCGCAGGGGGAGACCTGCCTCGTGGCGGGGTTGCTCAGGCAGCCTGGGTAGTACCAGGCACGGAGTGCACCGCCCGGGTGCTCCTGTGCTCCCGGGCGATCGCCATCAGAATTCCGGCCAGCAGACCCAGCAGTGCTCCCACGGAGATGAGCAGTGAAGGTGACACTGACGACGGATTCTGGGGGGTGTAGGCCTCACCCACCTTGGCCATCTGCACTTTGACGCCCTCGCCCTGGGTGGTGGACTCGAGCTCGCCAACCTGCTTGCTGAGCTCGTCCACCCATGCGTCGGCCAGATCGCGTGCCGCTTCGGGAGATCCCGCTGTTGCGGCGACACGGACCTCGCTGGTGTCCGTGGGGACGGACGTCTTGACGTTCTGCAGGACGGCCTCGGGCGTGGTGTCCAGGTGCATCCGCTCGATCACCGCCGAGGCCGTGGAGCTGTTCTCGGAGATGCTGCTGAAGGTCACCGCCCGAGACTTCGCGAGGTTCTCCCCGGCGAGGGCTTCCGTGGCGTCCGTGCCACCGTCCGCGACGACCACACCGGAGGCGGTGGAGGTGTAGGACGTGCCCACTGCCACGGATCCCGCCCATCCGAGCAGGCCGCCCACGAGGGCCAGGACGAGCGGCATCCACCAGCCCCGGCGCAGCGCTCTGCCCATGTCGTACGTGCTGATTTCCCCGTGCTCGAGGTTCGGTCGAGGCATGCGTGTTGCTTGGCTCATGGTGTGTGCGGATCCCCTTGCGCTGGCCACAGTGGTCCCGCGGCCATAGTCATGATGTCCACCCGACTCTTGCGTTCCCCCCGGGCGCTCTGTGCGTCCATTCTAGGGGAGAGGAACGCCCATGGTGGCCTCCGGCCGCACACTGAACGGGTCCCGTACGAGGCTGCGCCCATGTCAACCTGCGGAGCGACTGTGCACATTTCGTGCCGATCGGTAGAGTGAAACCGCAGGTCAGTCGGGGGACGGCCGCACGTCATGGCATCGGGGGACGAATTCAGTGGGGACCATTGTCGCAGCGCTTGTGGGCGTGCTCGCGGGCGTGGGCGCGTGCATGGCCATGGGACGGTGGCCGAAGGCGAGTTGCGTCGTCCTGCTCATCATGACCCTGCTTTCGCAGACCCTGGCCACGGTGTCCGGGGTGTCCCTGCTGGGCAACGTGGACGAGATCGCTGTGGCGCTGGCGCTCCTGGTCTTCTCCGCCAGACGCCTGGTGCTCCACGGATCTCTACGCTGTCTTGGCGCCTATTGGTTCTTCGGCGCGTTCTTCGCGCTGGGACTCGTGTCCTCCGTGATCAACACGGTGCCGTTGAGCGTCTGGGGCCTTGGGGCGTTCCTGATCCTCAAGGGCCCCCTGCTGGCTCTGGGGGTCATGCAGCTGGACTGGTGTCGGGAAGACCTCCGCCCCGCGGCGAGGGTGGCCACTGCGATCCTCGTGCTGATCCTCCTTTCCGCCGTGCTCAACGCGGCGGCGCCGGAGGCGTGGAACTCCGTGGTGGGGCGCGCGCCCGTCAGCTACCGCCTGGGCATTCCCAGTCTCACGGGTGTGTTCGACCACCCCGTGGGGCTCGGCTCCACAATGGGCATGGCTTTCCTGGCCGTGCTCGCGTACCACAGGATCATCGCCCGTTCGGTATGGACCTATGGGCTGCTGGTGGCGACAGGGCTCGCGGGACTTCTCACGTTCCGGCGCAAGTCCGTAGCCTCGACCGCACTGGTTGCAGTGGTGGGGCGGTTGTGGTTGCCGGGGCTCAAGGCAAAGGCCGCCGCGACCATTGCCATCCTCGTTCCGGCCGCACTGATCGTCGGCTGGGAGCCACTCACCCAGGTGATCACGACGTCCTACCACGAGTACTTCGACAACGTGGGTGTCACGGCACGCACTCTGATGACCATCGACTCCGTGAAGCTGGCGGCCGCCGCATTCCCACTGGGCGTGGGCTTCGGCCGGTTCGGATCCGCAGTGGCATCCTCCACCTACAGCCCCCTCTACGTGGACCTGGGCTATCAGCGGATCTACGGCATGGGGGAGGGAGCCCGGGGAGGGTTTCTCACGGACACGTTCTGGCCCTCCGTCCTGGCCGAGACGGGGGCTCTGGGCATGCTCTGCTATGTCACCGCGCTCGTGCTCCTGATGGTTCCGGCATGGCGCCTGATGCGCCGCCACGCCCATCCCCACGTGCGCTGGCTCGGTGCCGTCGCGGTCAGCTGGATGGCCCAGATGTTCGTTGAATCCCTCGCGGCCCCCGTCTTCACAGGGCCGCCCATGTTCGGACCCGTCTTCATGGTCGTGGGCATCGCCGCCGCCGTCTACTTGCGGGAGTCCTCCGGTGGCGGCCTCGCCCCTGTGGTTCTGGAGGTGGCTCCGGCAGTCCAGGGGGAGGCGCCGTGGGCACGTTCCGCTTCAGCGACCACCCCCGGTGGTTTGGCGGGGAGTGGGGTTGTGCTCCCTGAACCGTCCGATGACTGCCTCCCGAGCCGCGCGACGCGGTGCGAGGACTCCACCTCTCGGGTTCCCTCAGCCCCCCATCAGCAGGACGAGGGTGAAACCAGTTGAGTCGAGTCATCGTCCTGGGACCGGTACCGGACTCCGCAGGCGGAATAGGTGTGCTCATGGGCCACCTCTCCCGCTCGACAAGCGCGGGGACTGACCTGCAGTTCGTGGATTCCGGGGGCACCCCAGGTCCGCCCGTGCGTCGTCTGCTCCGCTTCCTGAACGCACTGCTCGTGTGCGCTGACTCAGTTCCCGACGGCGCGGTGTTCCACCTGAATCTGGCGTCAGGGCTGAGCACCTGGCGCAAGCTGGCGCTCACAACGGTGCTGCGGATGCGAGGGCACCCGTACGTCCTGCACCTCCACGGGGGGAAGTTCGATGTGTTCGTGGCGCGAAGTCGCACCCTGGCTCGTCGCTGCATCTCGAGCATGTTCCGTGGGGCAGCTGCGGTCGTGGTCCTCGGAGAGTTCTGGCGAGCTGAGATCACCCATTCACTTGGCGTGGACCCCGCGAGGATCACGGTCGTTCCCAACGCTGTTCCGGGTCCCCCGGCGGCACCCCTCCGCGGAACCGCGCCCATCGTCCTGTTCAGTGGGCAGCTCGGCCGCCGCAAGGGCGTCCACGACCTCCTCGAGGCCTGGGCTTCCCTGCCCGCCGAGCTGCGCACCACCCTCGTCCTTGCCGGTGACAACCCGGCCCCGGAGGAGCTGGGGGATCTGCTGACCCGCACCCCGGACGTGGAGGTCACCGGGTGGCTGGGAGCCCGGGAGCTGGAGGAACGGCTTGCGCAGGCATCGGTCCTGGTGCTCCCCAGCTACGGCGAGAACCTGCCCATGTCCCTGCTGGACGCCATGGCCTGGGGGCTGGCTCCGGTGGTCACGGACGTGGGCGCGGTGGGCGAGGTGGTGGAGGACGGACGCAGCGCCGTCGTGGTCCCCGTGGGGGATCCGCCGGCCCTTGCCGAGGCGCTGAGAAGTCTGCTCTCCGACCCGGAGCGTGTGACCCGCATGGGACGGGAGGCGCGCCGCCGCTGGGAGGAGGAGTACCGCATCGACAACTACTGCGAGCGTCTGGAGGACGTGTACGAGCGGGTGGCCGGCCCCGGCACCTGAGACAGACCACGGGGGATGCCGTTCGGGGAACGTCATCGCCACACGCACAATTTTGGGGGAAGACATGAGTGCTGGTGCATCCGGGACGAGAATGGACGCGTTGGGCGGGCAGGTGGCAACCGCCGCCGAGCGTGCGCTGGATTTTGCGCGCACCCGGGACTTCACGGGGACGGACCCGTACGACGGGCTGCTGTCACCGTGGGCGTCCGCGGTGAGAGGTCGTGTGCCCCGCCAGGTGTGGGTGCAGGCGCACAAGCGGATGGGTCACGGTCTGCGCAGGATCACCAGGGTCCCCGGCGTGACGATGACCAAGGCGCTCGCCCTGTTCGCCGTGGCGGAGCAGCAGCTGGGCGACTCGGCGGCGGCCGGTGCGCTGGTGGACCGGATCTTCACCACCCGTGGGCGTGGCCCGTGGGGGTACGAGTTCGACGTCCAGACCCGCTGGGCGCACTACCTCGCGAACTCGCCGAACGTGGTGGCCACCGTGTTCGCCCTGCGGGCCGCGGCGGCCACCGGGCGGCTGGAGCAGGTCTCCCCGGACACGGCCCGCTGGTTGGAGGGCCTGGCCCACCCGGACGGATTCTTCCGCTACACGGAGGCCTCCGACCGCCTGGTGCACAACGGTTCCCTGCTGGCCGCCGAGTCCCTCGCGCTGCTGGGAGGGAACCGGGATCTCGTGCAGCGCGCGGTGGACCGGACCGTGGCGGCCCAGGCCGCCGACGGCTCGTGGGCCTACGGCGAGGGCGAGGGGCTGGAGTGGGTGGACTCCTTCCACACCATCTACGTGCTGGAGTCCCTCCACGTCCTGCGGGAGCAGGGTTTCGAGATCGGCAGCTCCTACGAGCGCGGACTCAACCACTGGTACGCCCACTGCCTCGACCGGGCTCTGCTGCCCGTCTACATGGCGGACGAGAAGAAGCCGTCCGACGACGTCCACAACATCGCCACCACGGTGGGTTTCATGGCGGCGCTGGCCGCGCGCGGTGACCTCGAGGTCTCGCCGGAGCCCGCCATCCGGCACCTGCTGGCGCACCAGGGCACGGACGGCGGCTTCCGCAACGGTCCCCGCGCCCTGCCCCACATGCGCTGGAACCAGGCGCACGCCGCGTGCGCCCTCGCGCGCTGGGCGGCGCTCGCCAAGGACCGTGACATCAACGAGCTCGGGAAGGCCCTCTCATGACGCAGACCCACCACACGGCCCCGACGGCCCGGCGCACGGCTCCACGCCCGCACGACGACGACGCCGCTCGCGCCCGCTCCCACGGCCGACCCGCCACGGAGGCCGCGCACCAGCGCTGCGAGCTGCTGGGCGCCGCCGTGGACCCGCTGACCATGGACGAGACCGTGGCCGCCATCGAGCAGCTGCTCGAGGACGGTGGGCACGGGCACAACCACCTGGCCATGAACGCGGCCAAGCTGGTGTCGGTGAGCAACGATCCCGAGCTCGTGGAGAGGTTCGCCACCGCAACCCTGGTCACGGCGGACGGGCAGGCGCTCGTGTGGGCGTCCAAGCTGCTCGGGGATCCGCTGCCGGAGCGCGTGGCAGGCATCGACCTGATGGACCGGCTGGTGGACCTCAGTGCCCACAACGGCCGCCGGATCTACCTGCTGGGCGCCACGGACGAGGTGGTCCGCCAGGTCCGCTGGCGCTTCCTCGCCCGCGGCGCCAACGTGGTGGGTTTCCACAACGGCTTCTGGCGCAGGGAGGGGATCACGGACGAGCAGATGGCGGAGACCGTGTCCCGCTCCCGCCCGGACATCGTGCTGGTGGGGGTGCCCTCTCCGCTCAAGGAGGACTTCGTGTTCGGTCAGAAGGAGCGCACGAAGGCCGGGATCTGCGTGGGCGTGGGCGGCTCCTTCGACGTGGTGGCCGGACGCACCTCGCGTGCTCCCCGCTGGATGCAGCGCGCCGGGATGGAGTGGTTCTGGCGTCTGGTGCAGGAGCCTCGACGCATGTTCAAGCGGTACCTGGTGGGCAACACCAAGTTCGTGTGGCTGGTGCTGAGGGCACGATGGCACCGTGCCTGACACGCTAGCCGCCCCCGGCAGGACCGCCCGTCTGAGCGCCCTGCGCCGCAGCGCCGCCGCGCAGTCCGCGGTGGTGCTCGGCATCCGTGTGGCCGGGGCGGTGCTGCAGATGCTGCTGGTGGGGACCGTGGCGCTGCAGTTCTCCGTGGAGGCCGTGGGGCTCAACGGGGTGCTGTGGTCCGTGGCACTCGTGGCCCGGATGGCGGGAACGGTGGGGGTGGACATCATGGGTCTGCGTGCCGCGTCCCCCCTGTGGTCCGCCGGGCGGGTGCGGGAGGCCCGTGCGGTGGCGCGCCGGGACCTGCGGGCGGTGCGCATCCTGTGGAGCTGCGCGCTCACGGCCCTGGTGCTCGTGTGCGCGGGGCTGGCGCTGGCCGACCGTCCCTGGGTCCTGCTGCTCGCGCTGGGAGTGGTGGCGGCGGCGTCGGCGTTCGAACGGCTGTTCGTGGTGCAGCGTCAGGCGCGCGGGTGGCCCGTGCTCGGGCAGTTCCTGGAGTCCGTGGCGCTGCCCGCACTCGGGCTGCTGGGCGTGCTGCTCGCGGGGGCCTTCGCCCCGCACCTGCTGGTGCTCTCCCAGGTGACGGCCTTCGTGCTCATTGCTCTGACGCTGTGGGTGGTGTCCCCGGCGGGACCGCTCGCGCCCGGGGCACGGCGACGCCGCGGGGGGCGTCCGCGCGACAGGGCCGGTCTCGTCCCGGGCGCGGTTCCCGGCCCGAGGTCACGGGAACCCGAGGTGGAGCCCGTGCCGTGGCGGGCGGCCGTCACGGTGGGTGCCGGGGGCGCACTCACGGCGCTGTGCGTGCGCGGACCGATGTTCGTGCTGGGCGGGAACTCCCTGGCCACGGCGGGCGTGTACGAGGTCGCGCAGAAGATCCAGAGCGGGGGAGCCATGGGCACCTCGGCCGTGGCCACGGTGTTCTCCTCCCGCACCGCGGTGGCCCTGAGGGACCGCCGAACGCTGGTCCGTCTCCTCACGGAGGCGGCTGCCAGTTCCCTCGTGCTGCCCGTGGGGCTGCTCGTCTTCCTCCTGGCCGTGGGTCCGGAGGGGCTCGTGAACCTGCTGGGCACGTCCTACCAGGGAGCCTGGACGGCTGCCACCGTGCTGGTCGTCGCCACGGTGGTCAACGCCGTCACCTCCGCGTTCACCAACGTGCTCGTGCTGGGAGGGCGGGAGCGGCTGTTCACGATGATCGCCGCAGGACAGGTGGTGGTCGTGGTGGGCGGCGCCCTGCTCTCCGGCGCCCGCACAGCGGAGACCATGGCGCTGTGGGTGCTCGTGGGAGAGGCGTTCCGCTCCCTGTGCATGGTGGGTGGCCTGTGGCTCCACCTGCGGGAACTGAAAACCGACTAATCTACGGGAATGGCCTTTCACGCGGATTCCACCGAACTGGACAACAAGGAAATTCTCACCTGGGAAGGGTTCGGGAGCGCCACCCGCGAACTCGCCCAGCAGATCGTGGACTCGGAATTCGTCCCCGACATCATCATCGCGGTGGCTCGGGGCGGCCTGCTGCCCGCAGGGTCCCTCTCCTACGCCATGGGCGTGAAGCTTTCGGACGCCGTGAACGTCGAGTTCTACACGGACGTGCACGAGACCCTGCCGGACCCGGTGCTGCTCGCCCCCATGCTGGACACCGAGTCCATCAGCGACAAGAAGGTCCTGGTGGTGGACGACGTCGTGGACTCCGGGCGCACCCTGGCCCTCGTTCTCGAGCTGCTGCGCGGCTACGGCGCCGAGTGCCGCTCCGCGGTGATCTACGAGAAGCCCCGCTCCGAGGTCCGCCCCGACTTCTCCTGGAAGTCCACGGACGAGTGGATCGTCTTCCCGTGGTCCGCGCAGGAGCCGGTCACCAAGTCCCGCTGATCCGGACCGCTGGACCTGGCTGAGGTGCAGCCGCCCGGGGCGCCTCCGGCCCGCGGTTTGCCCGGGTCCGTGGTGCCGCGCCCGTGGGGGAGCAGCTTGCCGCCCACCGTGCTTCCTGAGTCTTGAGTGCAGATATTGCCGTCTACTGCCTGGTAGGCGGCAATATCTGCACTTAAGACCGGAACGGGAGCAGGAGCGGCAACCGGGGCCGGCCGGCAGTGGGTCAGTGCTTCACGCGCTCCTGCACCAGTGCCGCGGTGGCCTCGGCGATGGCGCGCTCCTCGTCCGTGGCGGCCACCAGGACCTCGATGGCCGAGCCGGGGGCGCTGATCCGGGCCACGTCCCCCTCGGGGTGCTCGTTGAGCGCGGGGTCCAGGGCGATGCCGAGCGCGCCCAGCTGATCGCACACGAGGGTCCGGAACTCGGGGGAGTTCTCCCCGATGCCCGCGGTGAAGATGAGGGCCTGTGCTCCGCCCACCGCCACGTGGTAGCCGCCGATGTACTTGGACAGCCGGTACGCGGCCATCTCCAGTGCCAGCTGCGCCCGTTCGTCCCCGGACTCCGCGCGCTGCTCCACCACGCGCATGTCCGAGTCCCCGCAGATGCCCTGCAGCCCGGACTCCCCGTTGAGGATCTGGTTCATCTCCTTGGCGCTCATCTCGGGATTGCGCTCCAGCATGGCCGTGACCACGGAGGGGTCCAGGTCACCGCTGCGGGTGCCCATGACCAGTCCCGCGAGCGGTGTGTAGCCCATGGAGGTGTCGAAGGACCTGCCCTCGCGGATCGCGGTGGCGGAGGCGCCATTGCCCAGGTGAGCCACCACGGCGTTGAACTGCTCGCGCGGGATCCCCAGGAACTCGCAGGCCTTGCCCGTCACGTAGTCGTGGGAGGTGCCGTGGAAGCCGTAGCGGCGCATCCCGTCCATCTCGTACCAGCTGTCGGGGATCGCGTAGCGCCACGCCTTCTCGGGCATGGTGCGGTGGAAGGCGGTGTCGAACACGCACACCTGGGGCATGCCCGGGTAGGTCTTCTGGATGGCGCGCAGCCCCAGCGCGTGGGCGGGGTTGTGCAGCGGGGCCAGGGGAGCGAGCCGCTCGATGGCGCGGATGATCTCGTTGTTCACCAGCACGGGGGCCGAGAACCGCTCACCGCCGTGCACCACACGGTGCCCCGCGGCGTCGATCGTGCGCCCGCCGAGCTCCTCGTCCAGGCGCTGCGCGAGGATCTCCAGGGCCTGCGTGTGGTCCTTGACGTCCGAGGTGCCGATGTTCTCGATCAGCCCCTTGGTGATCACCTCACCACCGGCCATGCCCGCGGTGGCGGTGGCCAGGGGCACGTTCTCGTTGATCGCGGGCATGGAGGACGTGTAGGCGCTGGGCTCGGAACCCTCCGGAGTGACCTCCCGCACCTGGTACTTGATGGAGGAGGAGCCGCAGTTGACGACGAGCACGAGCATGGCAGGATCCTTCGGGATCGGCGGGCGGATGGGCTCCTCCCATGATCTCACGGGAGGCGGGTCTCCGAGCGGCCAGGGGCAATCCCGCGCGGCCCGCCACCTGCGGGGCATCCGGGCCCGGACGCCCCGGTGACAGACCGGTGACAGCCCAGTGACAGGCCGGGGCCAGCCCGGTGACAGGCCGGGGCCTTACCATGGGGAAACACGTGTCCCCCGCTGCAACGGAGCACCCATGGACTGGACCGTCCTCGCAACCACCGTCTACCTGATCATCGACTACAGCATCAAGATCATCGCCATCGGTGTGGTCCCCGAGAACCGGCGGCCGTCCTCCTCCACAGCGTGGCTCATGATCATCCTGGTGCTGCCCGTGGTGGGCCTGCCGCTGTTCCTCATGCTGGGCAGCCCCTACGTGCGAGGGCGGCGGATGCGCATCCAGGAGGAGGCCAACAAGAGCCTCACGGAGGGTCTGGAGCAGTATCCGGACCTGCCCGAGGGTGCAGAGCCCCCGCGGTGGCTCGAGTCCTTCACCCACATGAACCGGCGGCTCACGGGTCTGCCGTGCGTCACGGGCACCCACGTGGAGCTGCTCACGGAGGAGCACGCCGTGATCGCGTCCATGGTGGACGCCGTGGACGCCGCGCAGGACTACGTCCACGTGGAGGTCTACATCATGGCGTGGGACCACACCACGGCCCCGTTCTTCGAGGCGCTCGAGCGGGCGGTGCGCCGCGGCGTCGTCGTCCGTGTGCTGCTGGACCAGCTGGGGTCCCGCAAGTATCCCGGGTACCGCAAGCTGGGCAAGCGGTTCGACGCCGCCGGGTTCCAGTGGCGCCTCATGATGCCGCTGCGGCCGCGGCGCGGCGAGCTGCGCCGCCCGGACCTGCGCAACCACCGCAAGCTCGTGGTGGTGGACGGCAACGTGGCGTTCATGGGCAGCCAGAACATGATCGACTCCAGCTACCTCTCGAAGAAGAACATGAAGATCGGGCGCCGCTGGGTGGACATCATGGTCCGCCTGACGGGGGAGATCACCGAGGAGATCGAGGCGGTCTTCGCGGTGGACTGGTACAGCGAGACCAACGAGCGGCTCATGGCGGACACGTTCGTCCCCACGCACGCCCCGGTTCCGGTGACCGGCCCGGACGGCCCGGGCAACTACATGCAGCTGCTGCCCTCGGGGCCTGGCTTCGAGACGCGTCCCAACGAGCGGCTCTTCGCGAGCATGGCCGACGCCGCCCTGGAGAGCCTGGTGCTGTGCAGCCCGTACTTCATCCCGGACGAGTCCCTGCTGGCCTCGGTCACCACGGCCGCGTACCGCGGTGTGCGCGTGGAGCTGTTCACCAGCGAGAAGGCGGACCAGTTCATGGTGGGCCACGCCCAGGCGTCCTACTACGAGGCCCTGCTGGACGCGGGCGTGGTCATCTACCAGTACCGCAGCCCCGAGGTGCTGCACACCAAGTTCATGGTGGTGGACCAGGAGATGTCCGTGATGGGCTCCTCCAACATGGACATGCGGTCGATGGGCCTGAACTACGAGATCAGCCTGCTGGCGTTCGGCGGGGACATGGTGGGCAGCCTGCAGGACCTCGCCCAGCAGTACCGGGACGCCTCCACGGTGCTCACCGCCGAGAAGTGGAAGGGCCGCTCTGTGGGGGAGCGCTACCTCAACAGCGTCTTCCGGCTCACCTCCGCCCTGATGTGAGGGAGGGCGACGCCGCCCCCGGTCCTCCCGGGGGCGACGTCCTCAGAGCGTCTGCGCCTGGATCGCGGTGATGGCCACCGTGTTGACGATGTCGTCCACGGTGCAGCCGCGCGAGAGGTCGTTCACGGGCTTGCGCAGCCCCTGCAGCACGGGGCCCACGGCCACCGCGCCCGCGGACTGCTGCACGGCCTTGTAGGTGTTGTTGCCGGTGTTCAGGTCCGGGAACACGAACACGGTGGCCTGTCCCGCCACGTGCGAGCCCGGGAGCTTGGACTTGGCGATCGAGGCGTCCACGGCGGCGTCGTACTGGATGGGGCCCTCCACCTCGAAGTCCGGGTCCGCGGCGCGCACGAGCTCGGTGGCCGCGCGCACGCGCTCCACGTCCGCCCCGGAGCCGGAGCCGCCGGTGGAGTAGGAGAGCATGGCCACGCGCGGGTCCACGCCGAACTCGCGCGCCGTCTGGGCGGAGGCCAGGGCGATGTCCGCGAGCTGCTGCTCGTCCGGATTGGGGTTCACGGCGCAGTCGCCGTAGACCAGCACGCGGTCCGCGAGCAGCATGAAGAACACCGAGGACACGATGTTCACGCCCTCGCGGGTCTTCACGAACTCCAGGGCCGGGCGGATGGTGTTGGCGGTGGTGTGGGCGGCACCGGAGACCATGCCGTCCACGTCCCCCAGCTGCACCATCATGGTGCCGAAGTAGGAGCCGTCCAGCATGCGCTCGAGCGCCTGGTCCTTGCTCACGCCCTTGTGGGAGCGCAGCCGCACGTACTCGTCCGCGTACTTCTCGCGCAGGGCGTCGTCGTGCTGGAAGTCCACCAGGTCCAGGCCCTCGGCGTCGAAGTCCAGCTCGATGCCCTCGGACTGCGCGAGCGCGCGGACGGCCTCGGGATCGCCGAGCACCGTGAGGTCGCAGAAGTTGCGGCGGTGGATCAGCTCCGCGGCGCGCAGGATGCGGGGGTCGTCCCCCTCGGGCAGCACGATCCGCTTGCGGTCC
The DNA here is from genome assembly GCF_003667225.1 of Kocuria rhizophila. Lineage (GTDB taxonomy): Bacteria > Actinomycetota > Actinomycetes > Actinomycetales > Micrococcaceae > Kocuria > Kocuria rhizophila. Next base: position 5,985 of record NZ_RCOM01000043.1, on the reverse strand, counting down.
GCGCGCGCGGACTCCACGAGCTCGTGCAGGAAGCGCAGCGGCGTGCGCTTGACGGGGCGCGGCAGGGTCAGGCGGCCGGAAAGCTCCTCGCTGTCCACGTGCTCCGCCCACGCGCCGCGCGCCGCGGCGATCTTGCGGGAGTGCGCGCCGGCCAGGGTGCCGCGCGTGGCCGCCACGGCCTGCGCGGTGGTGAACGTGTCCCGTTCGGTGGTCAGCACGGGGAACGGGGCCGCGCTCAGCAGCGAACCCACTGCGCCGGAGGGCCGGAAGCCCCCGGTCAGGAGCATCCCGGCGGGCACCGGCAGCGTGGGCGCCAACGACGACGCCAGGGTTGCCGAGACCACGTCCGTCCGGTCCCCGGGGGTGATCACCAGGTCCCCGTCCGCGATCTGGTCCAGGAAGTTGCCCGCGGTCATCGCGGCCACCTTCACGGCCTTGATGTCGCGGTCCAGGGACGAGGAGTTGAAGTCCGTGCCGTAGCCCTGGGCGTCCACGAGCTCGGCCACGGTGGGGTTGGAGATCGCGGGCAGCTCCGGGATCACGTACGCCGGGAGGTTGTGGTTGCCGGGCTTGGCCTCGCGGCGGATCTGCTCCGCGTGCTCCGGGTCCGCGCGGTTGACGATCACGGCGTAGATGTCGCACCCGGCCTGGCGCAGCTCGGTGCGGGTCACGTCCACGGCGTTGAGCACGTCCTTGACCCGCTCGGACTCGTGGGCGCCGATCACGGCGGCCACGGAGCAGCCCATGTCGTTGGCCAGGCGGGCGTTGAGGTCGAACTCCGCGGTGGCGGCGTTGTGGGCCACCAGGTCGGTGCCGTCCACCACGATCACGTCGCACTCCCGTGCCATCTCGGAGTACACGGCCACGGCGGCGGAGTCGAGCTCGTCGTGCTCACCGGAGGCGAGGATCTCGCGGCAGCGCTCCAGGGAGACCGCACCCCGGCACCGGGAGTCCGGGAGGTCGAAGGTGCGCTTCATGAGCTGCAGCACCGGATCCTCCTCGGGGGAGGTGCCGTCGAACACCGGGCGGAAGAAGCCCAGGGCGTCCGTGCGCTTGAACATGGTGTCCGTGAGCCCCAGTGCCACCAGCGTCTTGCCGCTCTGCGGTGTCATCGCGGAGATGTAGATGCCCTGCGTCATGGAACGTGCTCCCTCGGTAGCGTCCGGCTGTGCCTCCAAGTCTATGGACTCCCCACACGGCCGGGGGTGAGGGGTAACGCACACCGGGGATCGGTGCCACACTGGTCACATGCTGGTCGCCTTCTCCGTCTCCCCCAGTGGTGGGGACAATCCCGATGCCTCCGTCCACGACGCCGTGGCCGCCGCCGTCCACGTGGTGCGCGAGTCCGGGTTGCCCAACCGCACCGACTCCATGTTCACCACCATCGAGGGTGAGTGGGACGAGTGCATGGCCGTGGTCAAGGAGGCCACCGCGGCGGTCGCCGAGTACGGGCCGCGCGTGTCCCTGGTGCTCAAGGCGGACATCCGTCCGGGCCACACCGGCGAGCTGACGGGCAAGCTGGAGCGGTTGGAGTCCGCGCTGTCCCGCCACGAGCTGGGCCGTTCGCAGGAGCGCCGCGGCATCACCTCGGGTGCCACCGGCTCGAACGGATCCGCCGCATCAGAGGGCACCGCCGGCCCGGAGGGCACCACGAGCTCCGACGCCGTCGGTCGGAAGTGACGGCCCCGCGCACCTCGTGAGCAGGAAGAGCAAGAGCACCAAACGGGCCGGTCGCGCGGAATCCGGCGCCGCGGCGTCGTCGGACGCGCCGGGGCTCGTGGAGCGCACCTGGGTCACGGACACCGGGACCGTGGAGCTGCAGCAGGACACCTACGTGCCCGGCGCGTGGGTGCTGCGGGTGAACGGGGTGCCGTCCTCGCACATCGTCCCGGACCGCCCGGACCAGCTGGAGTTCGAGTACATGCGCTGGTTCTCCACGGTGCTCGAGGACCACGTGTCCTCGCACCTGGATCCCACCACGCTGCGCGTGCTGCACCTGGGCGGCGGCGCGTGCTCGATGGCGCGCTACCTCGCGTGGCGCTACCCGCAGGCGCGCCAGGTGGTCGTGGAGCTCGACGCCGCCCTGGCCACCCTGGTGCGCGAGTGGCTGGACCTGCCGCGCGCGCCGCTGCTGCGGATCCGCCCGGGGGAGGCGCGGGCGGTCACGGAGTCCCTCAGCGAGGCCTCGCGGGACATCGTGATCCGGGACGTCTTCGCCGGGGAGCAGACCCCGGGCCACCTGCGCACGCTCGAGTTCGCGCGCCACGTGGACCGTGTGCTCGCGCCGGACGGGCTGTACCTGCTGAACGTGGGGGACACCCGCAATCTCAAGGGCACCCGGGCGGAGATCGCGGCGCTGCTGGAGGTCTTCGAGCACGTGGCCGCGGTCGCGGACGCCCCCATGCTCAAGGGCCGCCGCTACGGCAACGTGGTGCTGGCCGCCTCGCACGCACCCCTGCCCGCAGCCGGGTCCGCCGACGCCGCCGCGCTGGGTCGTGAGCTGCTCGGCGGCTCCCTGCCGGCCCAGTACAAGGACACCGCGTGGTGCCGTGAGCTCGCGGCGGACACCCGGCCGTGGCTCGACAAGCCGGCGGACCCGGTCCCCGAGGGGCCGGACGCGGCCTGACGGGCGGGGCGGCGATACGTGGGAGGTGTCCGCGCGTCGCACGGAAAGTCGCCGAGCACGGCATGCGGGGCAATCGAGCGTGCAGCACGCCGCCCGCGCTTCACGGGAACGGCCCCGTGGGAGGCGACGGGCGGCGTCGTCGTCAGGAGAAGTGGATCAGCTCGCCCAGCCCTCGATCACGCCGATGCCGAAGAACGCCACGAACGCGAGTGCCACCACGTACATGAGCGGGTGGACGTCCTTGGCGCGGCCCTGCACCAGGCGGATGAACACGTAGGAGACGAAGCCCGCGCCGATGCCGTTGGCGATCGAGTACGTGAACGGCATGACCGCGAACGTGAGGAACGCGGGGATCGCGACGCCCAGGTCCGCCCAGTCGATGGCCACCACGTTGCGGGCCATGAGGAAGCCGACCACCACCATGGCGGGGGCCACGGCCTCGAACGGGACCACGTTGACCAGCGGGGTGAGGAACATGGCGGCGAGGAACAGCACGCCGGTGACCACGTTGGCCAGGCCGGTGCGGGCGCCGTCCGCGATGCCCGTGGAGGACTCCACGAAGATCTGGTTGGAGGACACGGAGCCCGCGCCGCCGGCCACGGCACCGAGGGCGTCCACGAGGAGCACGCGGTCCACGTTCTCGATCTGACCGTCCGCGTCCTCGAGCCCGGCCTGGCGGGACAGCCCCACCATGGTGCCCATGGCGTCGAAGAAGATGGACAGCAGGATGGTGAAGATCAGCAGAGCGCACGCGATCCCGCCGAGCTCGCGGAAGGCGTCGATGGGCGCGGCGGAGCCCAGCAGGGACAGGTCCGGAACCGCGAACAGCGCCTCCGGGGAGGACGGCACCACGAGCGACCAGCCGTGCGGGTTGTCCACGGAGGAGCCGCTGGGGGAGATCGCCTCCAGCACGTGCGCCAGGGCGGTGGTGAGCACCACCGAGATCAGGATCCCGCCCCTGACGTTGCGCACCATCAGCGCGACGGTCAGCAGCAGGCCCACCACGAACGTGAGGGTGGGCCAGCCGAAGAGCTCACCGCCGGTGCCCAGCTGCACCGGAACGGTGGTGTGGGCGGCGTCCGGGATGCGGCGCACGAAGCCGGCGTTCACGAACCCGATCAGCGCGATGAACAGCCCGATGCCCACCACGATCGCGGTCTTGAGGGAGTCCGGCACCGCGTTGAACACCGCCGTGCGGAACCCGGTGACCACCAGGACCACCATGATCACGCCCGCCCAGATCACCAGACCCATCACCTGCGGCCACGTGAGCCCGGGGTTCGTGGCGATCGTGACGGCCAGGAACGCGTTCACGCCCAGCCCGGCGGCCACGCCGAACGGGGACCTGGCCCACACACCCATGAGGATGGTCAGCACGCCGGCCACCAGTGCGGTCATGGCGGCCACGCGCTCGCCGCCCAGGGTGTTCCCGGCGCCGTCCGGGCCGTAGCCGAGCACCAGCGGGTTGAGCACCACGATGTAGCTCATGGCGATGAACGTGGCCACGCCGCCGCGGACCTCGCGGCCCACGGTGGAGCCACGCCTCGTGATGGAGAAGAAGCGGTCCAGCCCGCCTCGGGGCTCGCTGCGCTGAGCGGGCGGGGTGGAAGACGACATGCAGATCCTCACGGGTGGGCGCTGGCCGCGCCGAACGGGACGGGTGGGGGTGTTTGTGTAGAAATACTACGACGACGCCGCCCGCGCACCGTGCCGCAGCGCCCGCCACGGTCCCCAGTCCGGTGGGGCAGGCGGGCCGGTGGCGCCAGGACCCGGAGCCGTCGCTCCGCCTCCGGGGCGGCTGCGTGGTTAGGCAGGACTGACCTGAGTTCACTACCGTTGATCCCAGTCCCTGTCTGCACGCGGGATCCGTGTGCGCGTCGAAAGGAATCACCACCGTGACAACCCCCACCTCCCGCCCGCTTCGCGTGGCCGTGATCGGCGCCGGCCCGGCCGGGATCTACGCCGCGGACATGCTCACCAAGACCGAGGCGGTCCGCGAGGGCGAGCTCGAGGTCAGCGTGGACCTGTTCGACCGCTACCCCACCCCGTTCGGCCTCATCCGCTACGGCGTGGCCCCGGACCACCCGCGCATCAAGGGGATCATCACGGCGCTGCGCTCCATCCTGGGCCGCGGGGACATCCGGTTCTTCGGCAACGTGGAGTACGGCCGGGACATCACTCTGGGCGAGTTCCTCACCCACTACGACGCCGTCATCTTCGCGACCGGTGCCGTCAACGACGCCCCGCTGGAGATCCCCGGCGCGGACCTGGACGGCTCCTACGGCGCGGCCCGCTTCGTGGCCTGGTACGACGGCCACCCGGACTACCCGCGCACGTGGCCGCTGGAGGCCAAGGAGATCGCGGTGATCGGCAACGGCAACGTGGCGCTGGACGTGGCGCGGGTGCTCTCCAAGCACGCGGACGACATGCTGGTCACGGAGATCCCGGGCAACGTGTACCAGGGGCTGAAGCAGTCCCCGGTCACGGACGTGCACATCTTCGGCCGCCGCGGCCCCGCCCAGATCAAGTTCACGCCCCTGGAGCTGCGTGAGCTGGCCAAGTCCCGGGACGTGGACATCGTGGTCTACGACGAGGACTTCCAGTTCGACGAGGCCTCCGAGAAGGCCATGACCGAGAACAACCAGACCAAGGTCATGATGAAGACGCTGCAGAAGTGGCGTGAGGACGAGACCCCCAAGACCGCGTCCCGCCGGCTGCACCTGCACTTCCTGCAGACCCCGGACGAGATCCTCGGGGACGAGGACGGCAAGGTCCGTGCCATCCGCATGGAGCGCACGCGCCTCAACGGGGACGCCTCCGTGACCGGCACGGGCGAGTACACCGAGTACCCGGTGCAGGCCGTCTACCACGCGATCGGCTACCTGGGCTCCCCCCTGCCCGAGCTGCCCTTCGACCCCGAGCGCGGGGTCATCCTCAACGAGGAGGGCCGCGTGGTGGAGGCGGACGGCACCCCGGTGCCCGGCGTCTACGCCACCGGCTGGATCAAGCGCGGACCCGTGGGGCTGATCGGCGCCACCAAGTCCGACGCCCTGGAGACCGTGACCCACCTCGTGGCGGACCGTGCCTCCCTGGCCGATCCGGACAACCCGGACCCCCAGGCCGTGGTGGAGCTGCTCGAGTCCAAGGACGTGCAGTACACCACGTGGGACGGCTGGCTCGCCCTGGACGAGTACGAGCAGAGCCTGGGCCAGTCCTCGCACGACGCCGAGGGCAATCCCCGCGAGCGCGTCAAGGTGGTGGAGCGGGACGAGATGATCTCCGTCTCCCGCAACGGCTCGGGCCAGTAGGCCCTCGCCTCACGCATCGTCCACGGAGCGGGGTGGGGCGGGGCGGGAAGC
>NZ_RCOM01000042.1 GCF_003667225.1 Kocuria rhizophila | reverse complement strand
GGACAGTACCGGGGTGGGCCGGCGCAACCTCGTGGAGATGGACGGCGGCGTGCACCCCACCGGGGAGGGGAGCGGCACCGGGGGAGGCCCCGGCGGTCGGTCGGTCCGCCGTGTCGGGACGACGTCGCGCCTGGCCGGTGAGCAGCTCCGTCACGGCGCGCACGGGGCGGGACACGGTGGCTCGCGTGATCTCCAGGGCGGTGGGCTCCCGGCCCAGGTCCATGCGCAGGTGGTCCACGTTGGGAAGCGGCGCACGCAGCGCGACGGCGAGCTTTCCGCCCACGGTGGTGGCGGCTTTCATGCGGGCCCGCCACTCCTGGGAGCGCGTTCCCTCGTGGGACAGCACGAGCCACAGGTCGTGGGTGGGACGGTCGCGGTAGTTGGGCAGCTGACCTGTGGCGGCCGCGAACGCCACGGTGGCCTCGAGTTCTGCGGCCCGTTGCTCGAGGCGTCGCCAGTCGGCCTCGGTGAGCACCTCGGCCAGGTGCCCCACGTCCTGGGTCAGCGACTCGGGGCTGCGTGCCGCGTGCACCAGGATGATCAGGGCGTGCTCGAGCGTGCGCGGCACGTCGCACGGGTAACCGGCCACGAGGCGGGTGCGGCGCTGCGCCCACAGCTGGTCGAACAGTTTCTCGGGGTCCATCTCGAACCCCGGGAACGAGCGGTGGATGTCCACGAGCCCCCAGTGGGGGTGCCGCATGGTCTGGGCGTGCTGGAAGATGGAGCCGGACCGGAACGTGGACACGGTGTTCCAGCCGTACTCGTGCAGCGCCTGCACCAGGAGGTCCGCGTGGGAGGGCCGGGTGAGGACGTCCACGTCGCTGCTCACCCGCCCCCGCACGTACAGCCGGGGGTCCGCGGCGTAGCCCTTGACCAGCAGGGCGTCCACCCCACGGGCCCGCGCCACCGCCTGTATCTCGGCGTGCGCCAACTCCACCCGTGCCGCCAGGGGGATGTCGGATCGCTCCATCACCCCAGGTTAGCGCGGGGTGGGAGTCACACGGCGCACAGTTCGCTGCGGGTGAGGAACCGGCGCCCGGTGGGGGTCTCCAGGGAGAACCCGGACCCCCGCCCCGGCACCGCGTCGATCACCAGCCGGGTCCGCCGCCACGCCTCGAACTGTTCCGCGGAGATCCAGAACTCCACCGGGCCCAGCTCGGACGAGTCCGCCGCGGTCAGCCGGGCGGTGCCCAGCAGCACGTCGGAGTCCCCCGTGCGGAACTCCCCGGCGGGGAAGCACATGGGTGCGGAGCCGTCGCAGCAGCCGCCCGACTGGTGGAACATGAGCGGCCCGTGCACCTGCCACAGCTCCCGCAGCAGCTCCACGGCTGCCGCCGTGAACCCCACCCGCGAGGTGTTCTCCCCGGGGACGGCGGGGGTGGCCTCCAGCGCCACCTCGATCCCGCCGGTCCCGACGCCGTCGGGCCCGGTCGCGACGCCGCCCTGCTCTACCTGCTCACCCATGTGCGTCACGCCGTTCCGGTCTAGAAGAAGCCCTGCGCGGACTCCGTGTAGGAGACCAGCATGTTCTTCGTCTGCTGGTAGTGGTCGAGCATCATCAGGTGGTTCTCGCGCCCGATGCCCGAGGACTTGTACCCGCCGAACGCCGAGTGCGCGGGGTAGTTGTGGTACTGGTTCACCCACACGCGCCCGGACTGGATGGCGCGCCCGGCCCGGTAGGCGGTGTTGCCGTCGCGGGACCACACGCCCGCGCCCAGGCCGTAGAGGGTGTCGTTGGCAATGGAGATGGCGTCCTCGTAGGAGCCGAACTTCGCGACCGAGAGCACCGGGCCGAAGATCTCCTCCTGGAAGATCCGCATGGAGTTGGTGCCCTCGAACACCGTGGGCTGCACGTAGTAGCCGCCCGCGAGGTCGCCCTCGAGCTCGGCGCGCTCGCCGCCCACGAGGACCTTGGCGCCCTCCTTCTTGCCGATGTCCAGGTAGGAGAGGATCTTCTCCAGCTGGTCGGTGGAGGCCTGCGCGCCGATCATGGTGTCGGTGTCCAGGGGGTTGCCGGCCGTGATCTGCGTGACGCGCTCGATGCCGTCCGCCAGGAAGGAGTCGTAGATGGACTCCTGGATCAGGGCGCGGGACGGGCACGTGCAGACCTCGCCGGAGTTCAGGGCGAAGAACGCGAAGCCCTCCAGGGACTTGTCGTAGAACCCGTCCTTCTCCCGTGCCACGTCCTCGAAGAAGATGTTGGGGGACTTGCCACCCAGCTCCAGGGTGACGGGGATGATGTTCTCCGAGGCGTACTGCATGATCAGCCGCCCCGTGGTGGTCTCGCCCGTGAACGCGATCTTGCGGATCCGCTTGTTGGACGCCAGCGGCTTGCCGCACTCCACGCCGAAGCCGTTGACGATGTTCACCACGCCGTCCGGGACCAGGTCCTGGATCAGCTCCATGAGCACCATGATGGACGCCGGGGTCTGCTCCGCGGGCTTGAGCACCACGCAGTTGCCCGCGGCCAGCGCGGGGGCGAGCTTCCACACGGCCATGAGGATCGGGAAGTTCCACGGGATGATCTGGCCCACCACGCCCAGGGGCTCGTGGAAGTGGTACGCCACGGTGTCCTCGTCCAGCTGGGACAGGTGGCCCTCCTGCGCGCGGATGGCACCGGCGAAGTACCGGAAGTGGTCGATGGCCAGGGGGATGTCCGCGTTGAGCGTCTCCCGCACGGGCTTGCCGTTGTCCCAGGTCTCGGCCACCGCGATGGTCTCGAGGTGCTGCTCCATGCGGTCCGCGATCTTGTTCAGCATGAGCGCGCGCTGCGCGGGGGTGGAGGCGTTCCAGGAAGGGGCGGCGGCCCAGGCGGCGTCGAGCGCGGCCTCGATGTCCTCGGCGGTGCCCCGGGCCACCTCGGTGAACGCCCGGCCCGTGACGGGGGTGACGTCCTCGAAGTACTGACCCTTGACAGGCGGAACCCACTGGCCCCCGATGAAGTGCTCGTGGCGGGGCTTGAAAGTGACGACGGATCCGTCCGTGCCTGGCTGGCTGTACACGCTCATGGTGACCATCCTTGGATCGGTAGTGAGGTGGATCACAGCCTAGTGCCCAGCGCTGACACGATCGACCCCCGCACGCCACGGGGCGGCCCGGGATCAACCCGAGCCGCCCCGTTCGCAGAAGGTGCCGGCGGTGACGCGCGTGCTACACGGTGCGCTGCCCGTCCGTCGCCCCGGGTGAGGTCTGGGACAGCGTGGCACCGGACGCCGACGCCGCGTGCTCCGGTTCGCGCGCGGAGGTGCCGTTGCCGGGGAGGCCGGTGGCGGCGTCGTCGTCCTTGAACGGGCGACCGGCCAGCGGGGCGTTGTAGCGGGGGAGGTCCAGGATGCCCTCGCGCTTGGATACGACCGTGGCCACCAGCGCCTGGCCGGTCACGTTGAGCGCGGTGCGGCCCATGTCCAGGATGGGGTCCACGGCCAGCAGCAGGCCCACGCCGTCCAGGGGCAGGCCCAGGGTGGACAGGGTCAGGGTGAGCATGACCGTGGCGCCGGTGGTTCCCGCGGTGGCGGCCGAGCCCAGCACGGAGACCAGCGCGATCAGCACGAAGTGCATGGGCATGAGCTCCACGCCGTAGAACTGGGCCACGAAGATCGCGGCGACCGCCGGGTAGATCGCGGCGCAGCCGTCCATCTTGGTGGTTGCACCCAGCGGGATGGCGAAGGACGCGTAGTGCCCGGGCACGCCCAGGTTGGACTCGCTCACGCGCTGGGTCACGGGCATGGTGCCCAGGGAGGAACGGGACACGAAGCCCAGCTGCATGGCGGGCCACACACCGGCGAAGAACTGCTTCACGGACAGGCCGTTGAGCTTGACGATCACTGGGTACACCACGAACGCCACCAGCAGCAGCCCGGCGTACACGGTGAGCACGAAGCTCACGAGCGAGCCCATGGAGGTCCAGCCGTACTCGAACACGGCGGTGCCGATCAGGCCCAGGGTGCCCAGCGGGGCCAGGCGGATGATCCACCACACGACCTTCTGCATGATGGCCAGCCCGGACTTCATGAGGCTAAGGAAGGGCTCGGCCTCCCGGCCCACCTTGAGGGCGGCGATCCCGACCACCAGGGAGACCACCAGGATCTGCAGGATGTTGAAGTTCACGGTGGTCTTGACCGTCTCGGGGTCGATGACCTTGGACGTGGTCTCCAGGCCCAGGAAGTTCACGGGGATCAGGCCCTTGAGGAACGCGAGCCACGAACCCTCCGTGCCGGAGTAGGTCTCGGGCTGCGGCTGGCCGGTGCCCACACCGGGCTGGACCACCACGGCCAGCACCATGCCGATCACCACCGCGATCAGCGAGGTGATGGCGAACCACATGAGGGTCTTCCACGCCAGCCGGGCGGCGTTGGAGACGTCGCGGAGGTTGGCGATCGAGGAGATGACCGCGGTGACCACGAGCGGCACCACGGCCGCCTTGAGGATGGTCACGTAGCTGGAGCCGATGGTGCCCAGCGTGGTCATGAGCCAGTTGGGGCTCTCCTCGGGGTCCCCGCCCATGGCAGAGGCCAGGGACCCCAGGAGAACGCCCGCGATCAGGGCAATGAGGATCTGCCACCCGAAGGAGGTCATCCACCGCGGCAGACGCCGGGTACTTTCTGCGGAATTCATGTGCGCCACGATAGGGCGGCGAATGGTAATCCGCACACCCCTCGTGACGAACTGTGACGCCCGGATCCTGGGACAGCCCGGGAAAGCCCCCGGGAATCCGCTCCCTACAGCGCCAGGGCGTAGGTGAGTGTGTCCAAGCCCACGGAGCCCAGCCGCAGCGCGCGGCTGTGGAATCGCTTGAGGTCGAAGTCCTCGCCCTCGCGCGCCATGGCCTGCTCGCGGGCGTCGAGCCACATCTGCAGCCCGATCCGGTAGGAGGGTGCCTGCCCGGGCCAGCCCATGTACCGCAGCCACTCGAAGCGCAGGGTGCCCTCCGCCATCGCCACGTTGTGGCGCAGGAACTTCCAGCCGTCCTCGGGGGTCCAGACCTCCCCTGCGCGGGCGCCACCCAGCATCTCCCCGAGCGCCTCGGGGATCTCGAAGCCGCAGTGGAAGCCCACGTCGAAGATCACGCGCACGGTGCGCAGCCGCTGCGAGTCGAGCATGCCCATGCGGTCCCCGGGGTCGTCCAGGAAGCCGAGCTCGTCCATGAGCCGCTCCGCGTACAAGGCCCAGCCCTCGCCGTGGCCGGAGACCCAGATGCCCATGCGGCGCCACTCGTTGAGCTCGCCCGCGTTGGCCAGGGCCGTGGCGCACTGCAGGTGGTGGCCCGGGATGCCCTCGTGGTACACGGTGGTGGTCTCCTCCCACGTGTTGTGCTGGGAGACCCCCTCCGGCACGGACCACCACATGCGCCCCGGGCGGGAGAAGTCCGCGCTGGGCGGGGTGTAGTAGATGATGCCGTCGTGCGTGGGCGCGATGCAGCACTCCAGGGTGCTCATGGGCTCGGTGATCTCGAAGTGCGTCCCGGCCATCTCCGCCAGCGCGGTGTCCGAGAGCTTCTGCATCCACGCCTGCAGCTCCTCGGGGGAGTGCAGCTGCCTGTCGGGGTCCGCGTTCAGGGCGGCCATGGCCTCCTGCACCGTGGCTCCGGGCTTGATCTGCTCGGCCACGGCGCGCTGCTCGGCGTCCAGCTCCAGCAGCTTCTGCACGGCCCAGTCGTAGACCTCGCGGGGATCACGGCGCGCGCCCAGGAACGAGGCGAGGTGCAGCCGGTAGTCCTCGATCCCGCACGCGTCGGACTCGCGTGCGACCGGGGCGAAGTCCTCGCGCAGGATCCGCGCGATGTCCCGGTAGGCCGCGCGGGCGGCGTCGGACGCGGCGCGCAGCTCGTCCCGCAGGGCATCCGGCGCGGCGGGGTCAGCGGCGAGCGACGCGAAGAAGCCGTCGTCGGACGCATACTGCTCCGCCTGCTGGGAGGCCTCCACGATCTGCGGGGCCGACGGCGGCCGGTTCAGGGAGACGGCCTCGTCCAATCCCGCGCGGTACTGCTCCAGGGCGGCGGGGATGTTGGTCATGCGCCCGGCGATGTGCTTCCAGTCCTGCTCGGTCTCCCGCGGCATGGCGTCCAGCACCTGACGGATGCCCTGCACGGGGGACTCGATGTTGTTGACCGCGGAGACGTCCAGGTTGGCCTCGTGGCGGTCGCGCTCCAGTTCGAGCTCGTTGCGCATGGCGTGCAGGGTCACCCGGTCCACGTCGTCCTCCGGGGTGACCTCCTCCAGGCGCGCGAGGGTGGAGCGGACGAGCTCGGCACGGGCTGCACGGCCGGCGGGACCGAAGTCCGGGTACTCGGTCTCGTGCCCGGGGAAGCCCAGGAAGGTGGCGTCGCTCGGGTTCAGGGCGAGGCTCTCGTGGAAGTAGGTCTCGGCGAGCTGGTCCGCCGCCGTGGCCGTACGCTGCGTGGAACCCAGGGGTGCGAGGGGTTCGTGGGACTGGGATGAGGTGTCGGTGTGAGTCACAGAATGTAACCCTAGTCACACCGGCGACACGGACAAGCACCGCCGTGCACGGCGGTCACCCGGCGAAGCGCTCCGCGAGCTCGTCCAGCAGCTCCAGCACGGCTCCGCTGCCCGCCACCGGTCCGCCCGCGAGCAGCCCGTCCGCGCCCAGCACCACGGCCCAGGGGTTGCCGGGCCGGTCGAAGACGATGGCTGCGGCCTGGTCGGCATCCACCAGCGCCGCGCCGCGCAGGGCCTCCGGAAGCTGCTCGCGCTCGTCCTCGTGAGCCACCACGGCGTGCAGCGCCACCGGGCCGGTGTGGCTCCCGAGCTCCGTGAGCCGCTGGATCATGGGGGCGCACCAGCCGCACGTGAGGCTCACCGTCACCAGTGCGCGAGCTCGAGTGGCGGACAGACCCCGCAGCGTCACCACCTGGCCGTCCGCGGTGGTGAGCCCCGCGTAGGGGATCGGCAGCCGCTCGTAGTCCTGCGGCTCGTCGTCCGCCTGCTGCGGCCCCCCGGGCTCGGTCGCGGGCCCCTCCGTCGCGACCGCGTCCGCCGCGGTCGTGCCGGGGCTCACGGGGGGCGACGCCGCGGCGTCGCCGTCCTCGCGCAGGGTGCGGGGCAGCGGTGGGACGCGGGCGACGTCGTACGGGTCGCCGGCCCGGCCGTGTGCGGGCCGCTCGCTCCAGAGGGTGAGCAGCACGAGGAGCGCGGGGATGGCGAGGGCCGTCACGCCCCACCACGGCAGACGGAGCACGGGGCCGTGGAACGCGACCGCGGACAGGACGAGTGCCAGGGCGGCCGTGAGGGTGAAGGCGGCGTTGCGCACCACGGTGCGGCGTGAGACCGGCGCACGGGAGAGCCCGCCGAAGCACCCGCACGAGGCAGGATCAGGTGCCCGAGTGCCCTGGAGGACCACCACGGTGAAGACGGTGAACAGTGCCGTGGCCGCGAAGGCGCTCAGCAGCAGGAACGGGCCGGAACCGAGGAGCAGGCACGCGGCCAGCAGGATCTCCCCCCAGGGGAGGGCGCGCTGCAACCAGGGTGCGCGCAGGGGCCGGGGGAGCGGTGCGGTGGTGAGGATGGTGCGGCCGGTGTCCGGCACCGCGAGTTTCGCCGCTCCGCTGAGGAGCAGCACGGTCGCGAGGGAGACGAGGGCGGAGAGGGCGATGACAGGCACCGGACCATTATCCCCGCCGCGGAGGTCGACCTCGTGCCGGCGGGCAGGTCACAAGGGGCCACGAGCGAGACGGTCGTCGTGAGTTCGTGAGGTCCTGGCATCGCGGGGCCGTGTGCCCCGGGGACGCTTCAGACCGAGGACCGGGGCCAGGGTGTGCTCACCGCTCTGGCTGCGTCCACCGCCACGCCCCGCGGCCGGGCCGCAGGCGCAGGCCGAGCCGGAGTCTGCGGGACTGGTGGCGCGGTGCACGGCGCGGGTGGGCCGGGGGTGCGTCCTGCGGCTCGGGCAGCGCGCCGAGGACGGCCACCAGGGCGGCCAGCTCCTCGGGACTCGGGTTGCCACGCGTCACGGTGAACAGCGGGTCCGCGTCAGTGGTGGCGTCCGGCAGCGAGGCCACTGCGGCGTGGCGGGCGTCCACGGGCATGCGCGGTGCGGCGCCGAACGTGTCGGCCCCGGTGCGGCGGTCCAGGGATTGCGCTGACTCCGGCGTGCTCACAGCGGGATGTTCCCGTGCTTCTTGGCGGGCTGAGAGGCCCGCTTGTCCGCGAGCCCCCGCAGCGCCTTGATGATCTGCTCCCGGGTCTCGGAGGGACAGATCACGGCGTCCACGTAGCCCAGCTCCGCGGCCTGGTAGGGGTTGAGGAGGTCCTCCTCGAACTGCTGTGCGAGCTCGGCGCGCAGCGCCTGGGCGTCCTCGCCGTTCTCCTCGGCGGCCTTGAGGTCCCGGCGGTAGAGGATCTCCACCGCGCCCTGGGATCCCATGACCCCGATCTGGGCGGTGGGCCACGCGAGGTTGATGTCCGCGCCCAGCTTCTTGGAGCCCATCACGATGTACGCCCCGCCGTAGGCCTTACGGGTGATCAGGGTGATCAGCGGAACGGTGGCCTCGGCGTACGCGTACAGCAACTTGGCGCCGCGGCGGATGATGCCGTTGAACTCCTGGTCCGTGCCGGGAAGGAACCCGGGGACGTCCACGAACGTGAGGATCGGGATGTTGAAGGCGTCGCAGTGGCGCACGAAGCGCGCGGCCTTCTCGGACGCGGCGATGTCCAGGGTGCCGGCGAACTGCATGGGCTGATTCGCCACGATCCCCACGGTGTGGCCCTCCACCCGGGCGTAGCCCACCATCACGTTCGGGGCGTAGAGCTCCTGGATCTGCAGGAACTGCCCGTCGTCCACGACCGTCTCGATCACGGTGCGCATGTCGTAGGGCTGGTTCGCGGAGTCCGGGATCAGCTCGTCCAGGGCGAGGTCCTCGTCCGTGACCTCGTCCACCTGGTCGTGGTCCAGCAGCGGAGAGTCCTGCAGGTTGTTCCCCGGCAGGTACTCCAGCAGCTCGTGCACGAAGTCGAAGGCGTCCTGCTCGTCCGAGGCCAGGTACGCGGCGGTGCCGGTGCGCTCGTTGTGGGAGCGGGCACCACCCAGGGTCTCCATGTCCACGGTCTCGCCGGTCACGGTCTTGATCACGTCCGGGCCGGTGATGAACATGTGGGAGGTCTTGTCCACCATCACCACGAAGTCGGTGAGGGCGGGGGAGTACGCGGCACCGCCGGCGCACGGGCCCATGATCAGGGAGATCTGCGGGATCACGCCCGAGGCCCGGACGTTCATGCGGAAGATGTCCGCGAACACGGCCAGGGAGGCCACGCCCTCCTGGATGCGGGCGCCGCCGCCGTCGTTGATGCCGATCACGGGGCAGCCGTTGCGCAGGGCGAACTTCTGGACCTTGACGATCTTCTCGCCGTTGACCTGGGACAGCGACCCGCCGAAGACCCCGAAGTCCTGCGAGTACACGGCCACCAGGCGTCCGTCCACGGTGCCGTAGCCGCTCACCACGCCGTCACCCAGCAGCTTCTTCTTCTCCATGCCGAACATGGTGCTGTGGTGCACCGCCAGGGCGTCGAACTCCACGAAGGAGTCCGGGTCCAGCAGCATCTCGATCCGCTCGCGCGCGGTGTTCTTGCCCCGGGAGTGCTGCTTCTCCACGGCGCCCTGTCCTGCCGGTGCGGCAGCCTCCTCGCGGCGCTGCCGGAAGTTGGCGATCTTGCCTGCTGTGGTGGACAGGTCGTGGCTCATGACACCTCGCGTGGTCGTGGTCGGGGCGGGGCGCGGCCCCTCGGAATCCACCCCAGTGTAGTTGTCGGTCCCGGGCGCGCACTTGTAGGAGTTCCACAACTCCGGGGCCCCGTCACCGCACGCGGTGCCCGGGATCTCCCTCCGTTCGGGGGTGTGGGTTCAGTCCGAGCCCACGGCTCCGATGGTCACGGACCACT
Organism: Kocuria rhizophila; assembly: GCF_003667225.1. Lineage (GTDB taxonomy): Bacteria > Actinomycetota > Actinomycetes > Actinomycetales > Micrococcaceae > Kocuria > Kocuria rhizophila. The sequence continues at coordinate 11,146 of NZ_RCOM01000042.1, read as the reverse complement.
CGCGGACCACGTGCTCCGTCACCGCACCGTGGACCACCAGGGGGTCCTCCCGGATGAGCTGCTCCACGTGCTCGGCGCTGTCCGCGCGCAGCACGATCAGCGCGCCGTCGTCCCCCAGGGGCCCGGAGGCCAGGTTGACGCCGCGCTCCTGCAGCTCACGCAGGAAGGCTCGGTGGGCGGGGCGGTGCTCGGCCAGGATCTCGGACGGGCCGCCGTAGGTGTAGGTCAGGGCGTAGACGCTCATGCTCGGGATCCTCCGGCTCGACGTGGGGGTCTGGGCTGACGGATCCCAGCATATGCCCGGGCCGTGCGGGTACACCTAAGCTGGAGGAAACCCCGACGGCCACGCCGTCCCGTCCTGTGAGGAGCAGACATGCACGCCACGGAGCAGCAGCCCGCCGCGGACTACCACCAGTCCGGCCTGGAGGACGCGCTGCGATCCCACGGCTACCGGTCGGTGACCGTGGTGGACACCGTGGGCTCCACGAACACCTGGTTGTCGGAGCGGGTGGCGCCGCACGCCGGGGGCCAGGGGCGCGTGAACGGCCTCGAGGCCGTGGTCACCGGTTTCCAGAGCCAGGGCAGGGGGCGGCTGGACCGCGGCTGGATCACGCCCCCGGGCACCGCGGTGACGTTCTCGGTGGCCTGCACCCCCGTGGACCGCTCGGGCCGTCCGTGGCCGCAGGACCTGCTCCCGTGGCTCACCCTGCTCATGGCGCACAGCATCACCGGGGCGGTGCGGGAGCTGACCGGGGTGCCCGCCGTGGTCAAGTGGCCCAACGACGTCCTGGTCCGCGACCGCAAGCTCTGCGGCATCCTCGCGACCATGGTTGCGCCGACTCCCGGTGCGGCACCCACCGTGGTGGTCGGTGCCGGCATCAACGTGAGCCAGCGCGAGCTCCCCGTCCCCACCGCCACGTCCCTCGCACTCGAGGTGCAGGACTCCGACGCCGTCCCCAGCCGCGCCGGGCTGCTCACCGCAGTGCTCGGCCGGTTCGCGGACACCCTGGACCGCGCGTCCCAGGACCCCGTGGGGCAGCTCGGCCGCGGGGGAGAGCTGCGGAGCGAGGTCGAGGCGCAGCTGGACACCCTTGGCCGTGAGGTCAGCCTGCAGCTGCCCGGCGCGCGGGATCCGCTGACCGCGACCGCCACGGGCCTGGGAGACTCCGGCCAGCTCGTGGTGCGCGCCCGGGACGGGAGGGAGCACGAGTACTCCGCGGGCGACGTCGTGCACGTGCGCCCCGCGCACGGCGGGGGCGGCCCCGCATGAGCGGACGGCACGGCCTGGAGCTGGCACCGGGCGAGGAGACCGTGGTGGCCACGCGTCCGCACCCGCTGGCGCTCGCGGGCCCCGCGGTGACCGCCTGGCTCACGGTCCTGGTGTACTCGGCGCTGCGCCGGGTCCTGGACCTCACGTGGCGTCCCACGGACGCGCCGTGGACCGGACTGCACACGTTCGTGGGGTGGTTGCTGCTCGCGGCCGCGCTGCTGCTGGCGTGGCGCCGGGTGGCGGTGCCCGTGTGGCGGTGGTGGCGCACCCGCTTCGTCCTGACCACCGCACGCCTGGCGCTGCTGGGGCTCCCGGCGCGTGACGGCGCCGTGTCCCTGCCGCTCGACGCCCTGCAGTCCGTGCGTGTCACGCGCGGTGCCACCGAGGTGGGTGCCGCGCGCGAACACCTGGACCGCGGCACCGTGCTGGCGGATTTCGGGACCCTGGGTGGGCTCAAGCTCGCGGGTGCCCCGCAGCCCGCGCGTCTCACGCAGCTCGTGCGGGAGTCGGCGGCGCAGGTGGGCAACTACAGTGGGGGAGGCACCATCCCGGGGCCGGGACGCCCCGGCCCGCACACCGCCCAGCAAGGAGGACCGCGTGGCTGAAGACCCCTCGGAATCCCCGCAACCCGTGGTCACGGGCCCGCAGACCGAGCAGCTGAACCTGAACCTCCACAACCCCGTGCAGTCCAACCTCTACGGCTCGGAGGAGTCGCAGGCCGCGGTGCGCCACCTGGACTCCCTGCTGCTCGGCTCCCAGCGGAACCTGCGCCGCCGCGAGGCCGCCCACGAGGCGGACCTCTCCTCGGCCTCCGCGCGCAAGATCTGGCGGGCCCTGGGCTTCCCCAACCTCAGCGACGACGACGTCTACTTCACGAACGAGGACGTCCGCGCCCTCAAACTGGTGTCCAGCCTGGTCCAGGACGACAAGCTCAGCGAGGAGGCGGCGCTGTCCCTCGCGCGCTCGGTCGCGCAGCTCACGGACCGCATGGTCGTGTGGCAGGTCGAGGCCCTCGTGGAGGACATGGTGGCCCACCGTGACATGACGGACGCCCGGGCCCGCCGTGAGCTGCTCACCCTGCTCCCGGACCTGCTGCAGCCGCTCGAGCAGCTGCTCGACTACGCGTGGCGCCGCCAGCTCTCGGCGGCCGTCCAGCGCCTGGCCATGCGGGGGGAGCGCCCGGACGGCTCCACGGTCATCCTGCACGACGCCGCTCCGGACGTCGGCGCCTCGGCGCTGCCCCTCGCGCGGGGCGTGGGTTTCGCGGACCTGGTCTCCTACACCTCCCTCTCCCGGCAGATGAACGAGCGCACGCTCGCCAACCTGGTGCAGCGCTTCGAGAAGCGCTGCGCGGAGGTCATCTCGATCGGCGGCGGCCGCGTGATCAAGACCATCGGCGACGAGGTCATGTTCCTCTCGGAGACCCCCGAGGGCGGGGCCCAGATCTCGCTCGCGCTGGCACGGATCATCAAGGAGGATCCGCTGCTGCCCCAGGCGCGCGTGGCCTTCGTGTGGGGCCGTGTGCTGCCCCGGCTGGGGGACCTCTACGGCCCCACCGTGAACCTGGCCTCACGGCTCGTGGCGCTCACGGAACCGGGCGGCGTGGTGGTGGACGAGTCCACCGCCCGCGTGCTCCGGGGGGACGAGCGCTTCGTCCTCGAGCCGCAGCCCACCCGCAACGTCCGCGGCTTCGGGGACGTCCGCCCCGTGGCGCTTGCCCAGGGCTGCGGACCCCTACTGGAAGACGAGGTCGAATGACCGCTCCCCTGACCATCCGATCGGGCGGTGTGACCGACCGCGGACTGCGTCGAGAGACCAACGAGGACGCCCTGATCGTCACCGACACCATGTGCGCCGTGGCGGACGGCATGGGTGGGCACGAGGCCGGCGAGGTGGCCAGCGCCCTGTGCGTGTCCACCCTGGGTGCCTCGGAGCTGTTCACGCTGGAGGACTTCCGCGACTACCGGATCGTGGAACCTGCACCCGGCTCGGACGTGGCCCGGTTCCGGGCCACCATCGACCGGCAGCTCAAGCTGGACCCGGACATTCCGGCCGAGGCGCTCGACGCCGTGCACCGGGTGCGCTCGGTGCTGTGGGAGGCGGACCAGGCCATCCAGGCCCAGTGCGGCACGCGTGCCGGCACCACGGTCACCGGGGCGTGGCTCGTGCAGATCGCGGGCACGTGGCTGTGGATCGTGTTCAACGTGGGGGACTCCCGCACCTACCAGCTCACCGGACCGCGGGTGGGGGAGCCCGTCACGGAGGAGTCCGGGCCCGTGGGGGTCTCCCAGCTCACGGTGGACCACTCCGAGGTGCAGTACCTGGTGTCGATCGGCCAGCTCACTCCCGCCCAGGCCCTGGTGCACCCGCGCCGCAACGTGATCACCCGTGCGCTCGGCACGGGGCAGATCTGGGAGCCGGACGTCGTGGTGCTTCCCGCCGTGCCGGGTCAGCGGCTGCTCATGTGCTCGGACGGCCTCACGGGGGAGCTCTCCCCGGTGCACATCGCCCGGGTGCTGCACTCGGTGCAGCACCCCAAGGAGGCCGCGGACGTTCTCGTGCAGGCGGCGCTGCGCACGGGCGGGCGGGACAACGTGACCCTTGTGGTCGCTGACGTCCTCACCGCGGACGACCCCCGCGCGAACACCAGTTCCATCCCGCGCGTGCGCTGAGAGCACCTTTCGACCATCCACCCGCAGGCAGCGCCCCCTGCTCCGTTCCGCGCGTGCGCCGAGCCGACCTCTCGGCCGTCCACCCGCTCGCGGCACCCCGCTCCGCCCCGCACGCGGAAGCGGCCCCGCGGCGCCGTCGTGGTTCGACGACGCCGCGAGGCCGCTTCTCTGGCTGGCGCGAGGTGCGCTGTGCCCGGCGTGCGCCGCCCCGTGTCAGGGACGGCGCACGCCTGCGGGCCGCTCAGCCGTGGTTGCCGCGGGTCTGGGCACCCGGGTCCCTGGCGGGCTTGGGCTCCTTGACGGGGGCCTTGCCGCTCGCGCGCAGCCGGCGGTAGTAGTCCGCGGCCTCCTTCTGGCGCTCGGCCTCCACGGTGCCGCCGATCTCCGCGCGCAGCAGCTCCGGGGAGAGCCCGAAGGCGTCCACGAGCTCCAGGGAGTAGGGGCGCAGCCGCGCGATGAGGCGGTTGATGTAGGACTCCAGGGCGCGGCCACGGCGCATGGACAACCGGCCGTAGGAGAGGTACCAGGCAAGATCCCGCTCGATCAGGCTCAGCCCGAAGAGGTCGCGCAGCCACGTGAGCACGCGCTTGGTGTCCGGGTCCTCGATCTTCTCCAGACCGGCCGTGAACGCCTCCCACTGCAGCAGCTGGGCGTGCGAGCGGGCGGCTTCCAGCAGACGGTTCTGGTTGTTGTTGAACGCCTCGGCCTGCTCGGTGCGGGACTTGCGGGCCGCGGCGCGCAGCTCGTCTGCGATGTCCCCGATCATGGTCTGCACGCGGTCGGTGAGCAGCGCACGCTGGGCCGCGGGGTCGCGCAGCGCGTTGACGGACTTGCGGGAGTCGCCGGTGTCCGAGAACGCCTGGGTGAGCTTGCGCAACCCGGAACGGTTGAAGCCGGCCTCGGTGGCGCGGTCCGCGACGTAGCGGGCCATGACCCCCACGTCCGCGTTCTTGAACTCGGCGGAGTAGTCGTTGAGCAGCCGCTTGGCCACGAGCTGCAGCAGGATGGTGTTGTCACCCTCGAAGGTCACGTAGACGTCCAGGTCCGCGCGCAGCTCCACGAAGCGGTTCTTGGCGATGAACCCCGCGCCGCCGCACGCCTCGCGGCACTCCTGCAGGGTGTCCAGGGCGCTCCAGGTGGACATCGGCTTGAACGCCGCGGCCAGGGTCTCGAGCTCCTGGCGGTTGCCGTCGGACTCGTCCTCACCGGAGAAGACCTCGTGGAACTTGTCCAGCAGCTGCTGGTGGGCGAAGGTCATCGCGTAGGTCTCCGCGATGCGCGGGATCAGCCGGCGCTGGTGGCGCTGGTAGTCCAGCAGCGTCTGCTCCTCGATGTCCGAGTCCGTGGTGAACTGGCGGCGCTGCTCCGCGTAGCGCACGGCGATGCTCAGGGCGGCCTGGTTGGCGATCGTCGCCGCACCGTCCAGGGACACTCGGCCCTGGACCAGCGTGCCGATCATGGTGAAGAAGCGACGGCCCGGGGAGGGGATGGGGGAGGAGTAGACACCGTTCTCGTCCACGTCCCCGTACTTGTTCAGCAGGTTGGTGCGGGGCACGCGCACGTGGTCGAAGTGCAGGCGGCCGTTGTCGATGCCGTTGAGCCCGCCCTTGCGGCCGTCGTCCTCGCCGCCCACGCCGGGCAGGAACTCGCCGTTCTCGTCACGCAGCGGAACGTAGAGGCAGTGCACCCCGTGGTTGGTGCCGTTGACGATCAGCTGCGCGAAAACCGTGGCCGCGCGGCCGTGCACCGCCGCGTTGCCCAGGTAGTCCTTCCACGCCGCCTTGAAGGGGGTGTGGATCTCGAACTCGTCCGTCTCCGGGATGTACGTGGCGGTGGTGCCGATCGAGGCCACGTCCGAGCCGTGCCCGATCTCCGTCATGGCGAACGCGCCGGGCATGCTGAGGTCCAGGATGGACGGCAGCCACTTCTCGTGGTGCTCCTCCGTGCCCAGGTTCAGCACTGCGGAGCCGAACAGGCCCCACTGCACGCCGGACTTGATCTGCAGCGAGGGGTCCGCGAGGACCAGCTCCTCGAACGCGGAGAGGTTGGCGCCGGGGCTCATGGCCCCGCCCACGCTCTCGGGCATGCCCAGGTACTGGGGCCCGGCGTCAGCGAGCAGCTTGAGCTGCTCGTACGTGTGGTTGCGCTGGTCCTCCACGGACTGGTTGTACTGGGAGTGGAAGCGGGGATCCTCGGCGCGCTTGCGGGCGGCCAGGCGCGCCTCGGGCCAGCGGCCCAGGAGGATCTTGCCGAGCTCCGCGGTGTCGAGCGCCGAGGGGGCGGCAGCCCCGTCCTCGGGCAGGTCCTCGATGCGGTCGGTGTCGGGAATGGTTCCGCTGACCTGGGTGGTGCTCATCATGACTCCTGAGGGGTGTCGCGGACGGCGGGGCCGTCCTGGGTACGGGCTTGTCGGGAAGGCGTCGTCGCGGCGGAGACCGCCGCGGACGTGCTGGCCACGGGGCGCAGACCCTCCACGGCCCACGTGGTGATGATGCGACTCATGGTGTGGCGGTCGGGCGTTCCCGGGGCGTCCCCCTGCGCGAGCCAGGCCTCCCCGGCGCCGCGGACCATGCCCACGGTGGCCGCGGCCCAGCTGCGCAGGACGCCGTTCCCGGTCTCCGCCTCGCCGTAGTGGCGCTCGTACTGCTCCATGAGCAGGTCCCGCACCGAGTCGATGAACCGCTCGATGGTGGAGCCCTGCTCCTCCGGGGCGGTCACCACGAAGCGGTAGACCTCCGCGGAGCCCGCCACGGACTTGAGGTACTCGGAGACCAGCGCGTGGATCATGGCCGCGAACGTGTCGGCCTCACTCACGGCCGCCACCATGCGGCGTCGCATCCTGGTCACGAAGTACTCGCCCACGGCCGCCTGCACGCCGGACTTGTCCGTGAAGTAGCGGTAGAACACGGACTTGGACGTGCCGCACGCCGTGGCGATCTCCTCCATGGAGATGGCAGCACCGTTCGCGGCCACCGCGTCGCGGGCGGCCGTGATCAGCTCGGTGCGCCGCTTGGCGCGGTGACGCTGCCAACGGCTGTTCCTGCCGTCCACGGGGGTCGTGACCTGTTTCACGATACTGAGAGTATCAGCTACTCTGGGTATCAAGTGACCCACGTCGCACACACCCCCTCTCAAGGAGCAGACATGACCGAGAACACGCAGAGCACCCCGGCCAAGACCTCGACCGCCCAGGGCACCGGCGCCACGCCCGCGGCAGGGTCCGCCGCAAAGCACCCCGCGGGCACCTCCGGCACCCGCCCCGTGGTGGTCGCGGGCAACCGCATCCCCTTCTCCCGCGCGGGCGGCGCCTACGCCAACGCGTCCAACCAGGACATGCTGACCGCGGCGATCGACGGCCTGGTGGCCCGCACCGGGATTGCCGGTGAGCGCCTGGGTGCCGTGGCGGCCGGTGCCGTGATCAAGCACTCCCGCGACTTCAACCTGACCCGCGAGTCCGTGCTGGGCTCCGCCCTGGACCCGGCCACCCCGGCCTACGATGTCCAGATGGCGTGCGCCACGGGCATGGAGACCGTCAGCTCCATCTCCAACAAGATCCGCCTGGGCCAGATCGAGGCCGGCATCGCCGGCGGTGTTGACTCCTCCTCCGACGCTCCGATCGCCGTGAGCGAGGGCCTGCGCCGCGCACTGCTCAAGCTGCAGCGCGCCAAGACCACCATGCAGAAGCTCCAGGCGTTCAAGGACGTCCGCCCCGCGGACCTCGCGCCCGCCGTGCCCAGCTCCGGGGAGCCCCGCACGGGCCTGTCCATGGGTGAGCACCAGGCCCTGACCACCGAGCACTGGGGCATCACCCGTGAGGCCCAGGACGAGCTGGCCGTCGCCTCCCACCAGCACCTCGCCGCCGCGTACGACCGCGGGTTCTTCGACGACCTGGTCACCCCGTTCAAGGGTCTGACCAAGGACAACAACATGCGCCCGGACTCCACCGTGGAGAAGCTGGGCAACCTGAACCCGGTCTTCGGCAAGAAGCTCGCGGGGGAGGCCACCATGACGGCCGGCAACTCCACCCCGCTCACGGACGGCGCCTCCGCCGTGCTGATCACCTCTGAGCAGTGGGCCGCTGAGCACAGCCTCACCCCGCTCGCCGAGGTCGTGGACTCCGAGGCCGCCGCGGTGGACTTCGTCACCGGAAACGAGGGCCTGCTCATGGCCCCCGCCTACGCTGTCCCGCGCCTGCTCGCCCGCCACGGGCTGACCCTGCAGGACCTGGACCTGGTGGAGATCCACGAGGCGTTCGCCTCCACGGTGCTGTCCATCATGAAGGCCTGGGAGTCCCCCGAGTTCTGCAAGGAGCGCCTGGGCCTGGACGCCCCGCTGGGCTCGATCGACCGATCCAAGCTCAACGTCAACGGCTCCTCGCTGGCCACCGGCCACCCGTTCGCCGCCACCGGCGGGCGCATCGTGGCCTCCACCGCAAAGGAGCTCGCCGCCCGCGCCAAGGCCGAGGGCAAGCCCCAGACCGCGTTGATCTCCGTGTGCGCCGCGGGCGGCCAGGGCGTGGCCATGCTGCTGCGCTCGGTCTGAACACCCACCACGGCAATCGAGACACCACGAGATCAGGGAGAAACTTCACGTGACGGACACTTATCTGGACATGGTCAACTCGGGGCTCGGCAAGCAGCTGGCCTCCAAGCTGGGCCTGCCCCGGCCGGTCACCCTGCGCCGCTACCAGGCGGGCGCTGACTTCCCGGACGGCGCGGTCCTCGTGCTCGGCAAGGGCACGGCGGGCGGCGCCGCGGCGTCGGCACTGCTCGGCTGGAACCTGGACGTGCGCCGCCACGCGGCGGACGTGGACCGCGTGGGTGCGGTGCTGATCGACTACACCGGCATCGAGAGCCCCGCGGACCTCGGCGCCCCGGCGCTGGAGCTGGCCTCCGCGCTGCGGAAGCTGCGTCCGGGCGGACGCGTGATCACGCTGTCCCGCCCGGCGCCGGGGATCGGCACCGGAGCGGCGTCGGGCACCGTGGCGGGCGCAGAGCAGCTGGCTCCGGCCCAGGCCGCGGCGCGCCAGGGCGTCGTGGGCATCCTGCGCTCGATCGCTCAGGAGATGCGCGGCGGCGTGACCGCCAACGGCATCCTGATCGCGGACGGTGTGGCCGGGGACGCCCCGAGCGTCACGGGCGCCATCCGCTTCTTCCTCTCGGGCCGCAGCGCCTACGTGGACGGGCAGTTCCTCACGGTCGGTGACGACCGCGGTGACGCGACCGTGGACTGGGAGCACCCCGTGGCGGGGAAGGTGGCCGTGGTCACCGGCGCCGCGCGCGGGATCGGCGAGCAGGTCACCCGCACGCTGGCCGCCTCGGGGGCCACCGTGGTCCCCGTGGACGTGCCCGCGGCCGGGGACGCCCTGACCAAGCTGGCCAACGAGCTGCGTGTGCCCGCCCTGCAGCTGGACGTCACGGACCCGCAGGCCGGGCAGAAGATCCTGGACCTCGTGGCCTCCCGCTACGGCCGCCTGGACCTGGTGGTGCACAACGCCGGGATCACCCGGGACAAGATGCTCGCCAACATGGACGAGGCCAAGTGGAACTCGGTCATCGCGGTGAACATCGAGTCGCAGCTGCGGATCAACGAGACGCTGCTGGCCTCCGACAAGCTGGGCGCCACCCCGCACATCGTGTGCCTCGCCTCCACGAGCGGCGTGGCGGGCAACCGCGGTCAGACCAACTACGCCGCCTCGAAGGCCGGCGTGATCGGTCTGGTGGCCGCCACCGCACCGCTGATCGCCGCGAAGGGCGGCACCATCAACGCGGTGGCCCCCGGCTTCATCGAGTCGGACATGACCGCCAAGATCCCGGCCGCGCGCCGTCAGATCTCCCGCCGCCTGAACTCCCTGCAGCAGGGCGGTCTGCCCGTGGACGTGGCGCAGGCCATCACGTTCCTGCTCTCGGACGCCGCGGGCGGCATCAACGGCCAGACCCTGCGCGTGTGCGGGCAGAGCATGGTGGGGGCGTGATCGCGTGAGCGCCACGGATTCCGTTCCGTCCGTTCCTGCTGACTACGAGCGCACCACGCCCTCGGGCGCGGTGAAGCTGCCTGCCCTCTACGCGAGCGCCGGGGCGCGTGCGGCCACGAGCGCGGCGGGCGGCGCGGCGTCGTCGGCCTCCCGCAAGGTGCTGCCCGCGCTGCGGAAGTCTCCCGTGGGGCGGGTGCTGCCCGCGTCGCTGCGCACACCGGGTGCCGAGAAGGTCTCCGGTGCGCTCGAGCTGCCGCGCGTGGCCCACGTGGTCGAGGGCCTGTCCGCCGATGCCGAGTGGCACGAGAAGTTCTGCCGCGTGGTGCACGCCAGCTTGCGGCCCATGGCCCCGGGCTCTGCGGAGACCGCCGTGTTCTCCGGCGCGCTGCACTCGCTCGCGTTCCCCGTGGCCATGTCCGTGCTCACGCGCAAGGACTTCCCGCTGCCGGTGCTGGGCATGGTGCACATCTCCAACACGGTCCACCACGTCTCGGACGTGGCCGTGGGGGAGCGCGTCACGGCCACGGCGTGGACCGAGAACCTGCGCGCACACCGCGCGGGGACCATGCTCGACGCCGTGGTGACCCTCACGCGCGAGGACGGCTCGGTGGCGTGGGCCGGACGCTCGGGATACCTGGCCAAGGGCGTGCACACCGCGATCGCCGGTGACGCGCCCCGCGCGGGCGCCGAGGACGAGGCGCAGCGCGAGCACGCGCCGTTCGAGGCGCCGCAGCCCACCGGGCAGTGGTCCCTGGGCGCCGGGACCGGCCGTGAGTACGCCGCGGTGAGCGGGGACTACAACCCCATCCACCTCTCGGACCCCTCGGCAAGGGCCCTGGGCATGAAGGGTGCGATCGCCCACGGCATGTACACGGCCTCGCGCGCGCTCGCGCTCACGGGCGTGCCGTCCGAGGTGCCGTTCACGTGGTCGGTGGAGTTCGCCACACCGGTGCGCCTCCCGGCCACGGTGGCGGTCGCGGTGGACGACGACGGTCGGGGCGCCCACTGGAGCGCATCTCGCGTCCAGGTGTGGGATCCCAAGCGGGGCCGCCCGCACGCGGACTTTCGGGTGGCCGCTCTGTAGCGGTGCACTGCTCGCCGGGCCCCTCGGATCCACGGATCCGAGGGGCCCGTTGCGTGCCGCGGGTGCGATGCGCGGGCATGGACACCGTGTGCTGGTGGCGCTGCCGTGGGGCGGGGCGGTCGCGGGGGAGGTGTCCGGTGCCCGGC
>NZ_RCOM01000041.1 GCF_003667225.1 Kocuria rhizophila | reverse complement strand
GGGGTGGGTGGTAGCGGGCGTGTTCATGCCATCGACTATATACCCTAGGGGGGTATCCCGCCACAGTTCTTAGCCCCCATCACGATCGCGGCAGCTTCGTGCATGCACCTACGCCGCCCGAGGGGTAAAAGCTGATTGCTTTAGGCCCTCATAGCCGCCCTGTTCAATAAATAAATGTAATTTATTCATCAGCAAATTTTAGACTTTTGCTATCCATGAATGAACTATGCCCCTTGTAGCCCGCCTCAGCCAGAGACTTGCGAGCGCGGCACTTATCAGATTCACTGTAATAGTATATCAGCCACTCTGATTCCCGGGATGTTCGCTTTACGATTTCTTCAACGTACTGAAAATCAGATGGGCCGTAAGAAAACCCAACGCTTGTAATCTCTCGTAATTCTACCCCGTCGAGATATTCTTGTAGCTCCGTAACCCTAAGTTTTTTTCGAAATATATCTCGATACGAATTGTTCAGCATCTCCCACGTCGCCGAGCCGACATTACAGTGACTACCATGCTCCAAGTCTAGACTACTGAAACCTACAATCAATTCCCTTACCGAATCACCGTGCTGAGCCTCATGGGAATCGCCTGCATCTATTGACCCGTGAATATGAAACGATTGAGCCCCATAAAGATGCTCTACAGTCGGAGTGTAGTTGAAATTAACGATGTACCCGTTGCAGCCTATGATTTTTTCTATCTTGCTATTGAACTGCGGTGCCAGCGCTGAGGACTTAAGCCACTCCTCTAGCCGACTGGAAAGATGAAATACTTCTTCTATTTGTTCTGCTAGGTTCTCCACTAAACTGGCGTACTCGAAGTCCTCCGCATCATCGGGATCGGGGACCCCTTCTGGAAGGTGCAGGTCCTCAAGCATGGACTCGAAGTCGGACCAGGTTATTTTTTCCTCTTTGAAGCTCGCACCCCCTCCCTCCCCCTCATTCTTTTTTGCTTGTTCTTTCGGGTTTTGACCGGGTTTTAACGTGACCAAATAATTTAGATGCAGGTATAATGCCCGTTCTAGAGATTTCTCCGAGTTTTCCCGATATAAACATTCAATCACATTCAGCCATGGCGATCTTGGTGAATTTGGGTCATCTAGAAAATTTTTTTCGGGCACACCTGGGCCGCCCACAGCCTCATATTGGGAATGGGAAAAATTAAGACGATTTCCCCACCATTCTTGGAAATCCGACCACCTGGTATTCATACCATGGAGTATGTCGAGTCCATTTCCGACGATTAGTAGCGAGTTGCCCGTTTGTGGGGATTTACAATCAATGTTCATATAAATCACTCCATACTAACCCAGCTTTTTTGGGCTAAAATTAATGCATTATGCAAATTTGGGGAAGGTGAGTCCAGCCACTTCTTCGCCAACCTTTTAAAATCATTAGCCACTGTGACGTGGGCGCGTTAAACCGGCAATTCATATCGCCATAACCGAAAAGTTTCAGACCACCTCTCGCTCTTCGGTCATGACCGCACCTCCTCCGCCACCGGCAAGAACTGACTCGCCTTCTTGCTCCACGAAATCGCCAGCACATCGCGGGCGCGCGTAGCCCCCACATACAGCAGCGAGCGCTCCCGCAGGGCGTTGTCCTCGTGGGCCTTCTCGTCGTAGTCGCTGCCGGCGAAGAACCTCGGGATGGATGCCTCGCTCACATCGAACAGCAGCACACGGGAGAACTCGGTGCCCTTGGCCCGGTGGAGGGTCATCACCGCGGGGGTTCCCTGCGGAATGTCCTGCTTGTCCACCGGGGCCGCGTGGACGCCCAGCTCTCCCAGGGTGCGGACCAGCGCGTCACGCTGCTTCTTGGTGCGGGTGAGGATGCCCAGGGTGCTGGCGGAGAGGCCTTCATCCGCCAGTTCGTCGAGCCACCTCCTGACCAGCCCGGCCACGAGCTCGTATTCCTGCGCGAGATCCCGCGCGGGCAGCAGCACGGGGACGGGCCCGGAACGGCTGGACACGTATCGCTCGTGGGAGTGGTCCACCGTCTCCCCCTCAACCTCGTCAAGGTTGTACTCTCCGCCCTCCAGCACCTTGAGGGCCAGCGCGAGGTTCTGTTCGGTGGTGCGGTAGTTCAAACGGAGGCGCCGGGAGCGGCCCACCACCTTGATGCCGTAGTGGCCCAGCACAATCCGCTGACCGTAGATCCGCTGGTTGGAGTCCTCAGCAATGAACAAATCATCGGGGCCTTCCGCCACGCATGCCCTGGCCAGTTGCCAGCGCGTGGGAGTAAAGTCCTGGCCCTCGTCGATCAGCACGTGATCCGCCGGGAGCCGCCCCTCAGAACGGCGCAGGAAAGCCGCGGCAATCGCCGCCGCTTCATCCCAGTCAATGGATTGGGTGGCCAGACCGTCGGCCCGGTAACGCTGCACGGCAGCCCAGACTGCACGTCGTTGGTTGCGCCCCAGGCGTGTTCCTCGGCCCATCCGCGGAGCCCGGAGGTACTCCCGCTCCTCGGTGATGAGCGCCGGCAGGATCACCTCCTGGTATTCGGACTGGAAGAACGCGGGCACCGCCACCTGGTGGGGCAGCTCCGTTCCGGCCGCCTCGATGGCTTCATCCCACGGGCTCGCCCCGTACGCGCCGGAGCTGCGGTAGTCAGGGGTCCGCTGAACCCCCCACCCCACCACCTCTTCCATGGCCTGAGACAGTCCCTGCGATCCGTTGGCGACCCCCAGCACCCGGTGGGCCACCTGATCGAGTGTCATCACCGTGATGCCGGGCTGGCCAAGCTGCCCTGCCATGCGCACGCGCGGGTCCAGAGCGCGGATCTGCTGCGCGATCATGTCCACGAGATTGCGGGTGTAGGACACCACCAGCACACGCGCGTCCGGGTTTTCTCGCGCCAAGCGCACCGCTCGGTGGACCAGCACCACGGTTTTGCCAGTGCCCGCTCCCCCGGAAAGCCGGAACGGCCCGGAAGTTTTCTTGTCCACGTATTCCTGCTGATCGGGGTGCAGGAAGAGCCGCCACGCGTCGAAGTCGCCGCTGGCCAGGGCCTTTTCCAGGGCGGCGTCGTCCTCGATCAAGTGGAACTGAGAGGCCGCCCGCGGAGTGGTCACCGCGCGCACCACGGCGTCGGTCTCAGACGGCACGCCCACCTCGGTACCACCGGTCACGGGCTCGTCCACCGCGGTGTACCGCTCGCGCACGGTCTCCAACGTCTCCCCCGTGGCGAGATCCAGCAGCGCATCCGCCTGCCAGCCACCCACCCGGCCCAGGAAGGCCATGAGGTCCGTTTCCGAGCTCGCCCGCACGGCCACCGTGGCCACGGACTCGTCCACCCCCAGTTGGGCGGTGAGCTCTTCCACTGCCAGGGCAGCCAGGGGGTTACGCGCCACAATCACCGTTTCAGGCTGGGCCTCGGGGGACGACGACGCCGTGTCCTCCTCCTGCTGCAACGCCACCATCTCCGCGGCTCGGGCTTCCACCAACGCCTTGAGCTCGGCATCCGTGTAGTGCTCCGCACCGGCCATGTCGGTGGAATCCACCTGACGAATCTCCGCCGCGCCGCTGGTGGGGTTCACCCGCGCGTAGGCCTTCGCCGCCACCTGGTAGGCGTCGTCATGCGCGTACACGCCGTAGAGCAGCCACAGGGAGCCCAGGTCGAAGAGCACGAGTCGGTAGAACTGGTCCACACGCGCCGTGCGAACGCGATCATCCGCACAGTTCTGGATGGGCTCCACGTGCAGGCCGTTGGTGGTGGGGTCCTTGATGAGCTTCTCCAGCGTGGCATTCACCTTGCCCGCAATGGATTTCTCATAGCTGCCCAGGAACCCTCGGTCCAGGATGAGCTGTTTCTGCGGCGCAGTCATGGCATCTCCGTCTTCCGTTGAGTGGTGTCACCGTGGGTGGTCAGAATCTTTCGGATGGTGTCCGTATCGGGGCCCGTCACGGTCCAGTCAGGCGGGGCTACCGCGGCAAAGTCCATCGCGTTCTTCTCATCGGCCAGCCACGCGAGCTTATAGTCGGTCCACAGCAGATCCACCACATATCCCTGCATTTCCTCCCCGATCTCGGGGAGGGGCAGCCCTTGTTGACCCGCGAGTGTCAAGACCTGCGCTTCTTCCGGTGAATAGGCCTGCGAGATGGCGTTCTTCCAGTCGGGGGTTAATTCCACGGGCCCGGGAGAGTGGAGGATGTTCACGCCACCCAATCCCGCGCGCTCCCTCTCAGTAGACGGCGCGGGGGCCTCCTGCGAGCTGGGCAGGTGGGAGAAGAACTCCAGCCACTGGTTCTCCTCGTGCTCCTCGGCCGCGTGCTCCGCCGCGGACGTCCACGTTTCCAGGATGGTGACGGCGCCGGGCTCCATGTCCTGTCGGAGGTTGGACAACGCCAGCCACTGGCGCCAGGAATCGGAGAAATAGGGCGATTCCACGGCGGCGTCCCGGTCATCCAGCACCACGGCCAGCCGGCTGTGAGTGGGGGTGACGTCCCCCAAGATCACCAGGGGGCCCGTGCGGCGCACAAAACCCTTGGTGGTCGGCGTCCGCGGAGGATTCGGCAGCGGTGACCCAGGCGGCGTGTCCAGAATGGCTCGGGCCTGTTCGGCCAGGGCGTCCAAACTCACCGGCGCGGGTTGTCCCGCGAAGAGCAGCAGATTCAGTTTCTTGGCCACGCTGAGTTGCCGCTTGAACGGGTCGGTCTTGCTGTCGCTGATCAAGCTCAGCAATTGGTCAAAGGGGTTGGCATCCAGATAGCTCAGGTCCGCCGCATCCACCACTCCCTGGCGCTGCAGGGCTCGCGTGAATTGTGTGACCCACATGTCCTTGAGGACCCCCTCACCGGGTTCCCCGCGCTGAGCTGCCTCGTACGCGTCCAGGTCCGCGTGGGTCACCACGTACACCAGATAGCCGCGCTCGCGCAGACCACGGCGCTTTGCGGCGTCGTCGCCCACCCGGTCGTGTGCGGTAGTGGCGTGGTACGTGCGCCCGTCCAGATAAATGGCCGCGCCCTGACTACCGAACTGGCCCTGCCAGGTGAGTAGCGCGTCCGGTTGGGTGTCCCCCAGGAGCACCTGGGAGGCGTAGGAGTAGCGCACGCCGCCCAGCATGACGGAGAAGCCTTGGCCGCCATCGCCCACCGTGTCCGTCACCTGAGCTCCGGGCAGAGCGCCCACGGCGGCACGGAACAGCCGACGGAAGCGGTGTTCGAGGGCCGACTCAAAGTCGTCGCCCACGGGCGCACGGCCTTCCTCCACACGCCAGGTCATCTCCTCCCCGGGCGCCTCGTCGCCCAGGATGGTGCCCAGGATCTCGACGGCGCGCTGCCGGCTCAGGTACTCCCGCTTCGACGCGCGCACGTGGGGCATGAGGCAGCGGAAGCACGCCGCTTTGTCCTCGTCCTGGCACACGCAGCCCACCAGGAACTCGTGGGCTCCGCGCAGCAGATGCCACAGGGACTCGGGGGTCGCGAGCTCTGCGAGGTAGCCCGTGCCGCCGGGCACGGAATCGAACAGCAGCAGCGAGTCCGCGTTGTTCCGGCTGACGTCCGGAACCACCTCCATGTTCAGGTGGCTGATTTCCCCGCCAAAGCGCTCCCGCAACCCCAGCATGAGCGCGCAGTAGAAGCTCCACAGGGAACGACCGGAGGTGTCTTCCGTGATGGACGGCGGGAGGCTGATCATGATGGATTCCGTGACCAGCTCCCGGGCCAACACCACGGACACGGATTCCGGGTTCTCCACCCTGCGCTGCGTGCACCAACCTTGGTGTTCACGTGCGCTGTTTTCGTCCGTGTTCTCGTCCTGGTGACCACAGACGGGGCAGATCAAGAATCCGCCAATGCGCTGCGAGCGCCCCGCGAGCGTTGCTTCGCGAGCGCCTTCCCGCGGCTTGCCCACGTTCATGCGCGTGAGGCGTGACCCGCGGCGGAACGTGACACCCACGCCGGTCCCCCCGATGGACCACTCCGCTCGGGTGTCGGACTCCGTGAAGTCCGGGATGGTCAGGGTGTCGTAGGAGGTGCTATCGCGGTCCTCGCGGCCGTCGGAGATCTTGGCCTGGTTCAGCTCCATGGTGGAGGACACCTTGGTCAGTTCCACCACGTTCAGGTGCTGACCCGAATCCGCAATAGCTGGCCTGTGGCATGCGGGGCACTCGTCCATGCGCTCCGTGGGGGCAATCTCCTGGCTGTACCCACACGCCGGGCAGAAGGCGAACCGACGGACCCCGGCGCCGTCACTGCCCACGTCCACCGAGTCGATCTTCAGCTCATGGCCCCCGGCATAGAAGGCGTTGCCGGGCGCCAGCTCGGTGAGGGCCGTGAACCCGGAACGCTCATATTCCGCGGGGATGTGCTTCCAGTTATCGTGCTCATCCCGGTAGGTGAGCGTGGCCTCCAAACTCACCGCATCATCGAACAGGGTGAAGTTGGGCAGCACACCAAAGCGTTCGAGCACGCCGATCCAGTGCTCGTGGCTCAGTTGCGAGGACTCCGCACGCAGCCGCGCGCTGCTGCCCTTGAGTCGGCGCTCCTCCCGCTCGCGCGCCGCGGGGTCCTCCGTGAGACCCAGCTTCTGCTCCTGCTCGTCCAGGAGTTGTTGCTGTCCCTCGAGTTCCGTGGCGAGCTTGCCGTCCTCCTCCGCCGTGATCACCACGGTGCCATCGGTAATTGCCCGGAGCTGCTTCTCCACGCGATCCCGGCGGTGATGCAGCTCGGCCTTTTCGTGCTGCCACCGCTGGACGGAGGCTCTGATGGCTCGTTCGAGCCCGCTGGGCTCGCCGTTCTCCGGCCACGTGGCCCACGTGCGCAGGGCCTGCGCCGCTTCCTGGGTCATGCCCCGCCGGGGTTCATCGCCCACCTGGAACGCGGAGAGAAACTCATCCAGTCGCTGCTGGGAATGCTCACGCGCATCGGCCAGGAGCGTACCCAGGAACGTCCCGGGGTCGCTGGACTTCATGACGGAGGCCGCGCGCGCGGGATCCGGCGTGCCCTCGTCCCCCGCCATGCGATCCATGAGGAACGCCGTGTACTGCCGGTGCAGAATCTCCTCCGCGGACAGGTACGCGGCCGGGGGCCGCACCCCGCCGTTGAGCATGAACTGGGGTTCAATGAACGCCGAGCCCTTGCCGCGCGTGGTCATGAAGGCTAGATCCAGGGAGTTGCCGGTCAGGCGGCCAGCGCGCCCCACGCGTTGCAGGTAGGAGGCCACGGTGTCCGGGATGGACGCCAGAATCACGGTGGAGAGATCACCAATGTCGATGCCCATTTCCAGCGTGGGCGTGGCCACCAGCACGTTGGGGGCGCCCGGCGTGGTCTCGCTGTTCTTGAACTCGTTCTCGTACTGCAGGCGCGTGTCCGCGGCAAGCAGAGAGGTGTGTTCGCGGGCAATCACGCGCCGCATGTCCCCGCGGTACAGGCTGCGGTAGTAGCTGTCCCGCAGGGTGTCCGGGTGGAGCGTGCCCTTGCACTGGTAGGCGGTGCAGGGCCCGCCCGCCAGGGTGCGCAGGGTATCGGGGAGTCCCGTGACCACCTGCCCGCACTCGGGGCAGCGCAGGATCTCTGCGGGGCCGGTCAGGGCGGCCAGCACCAGGTTCTCCGGGCGCAAGCCGTAGCTTTCCGTGGTCACGGTGCCCCGTTGCATCACAGGAACCGTGTCGGTGAGCCGGTGCTCGCTGAGCGCGGTGAACAGGGGCTTGAGCAGGTATCCCGCCCGGCGCCGGTCCACGCCCAAGCAGCGTGAGGTCCAGTCCACGTACCAGCTGTTGGAGTTGGTGAGATCCTTGAACTCGGAATTTTCCTTGAACCGGCCCGTGGCGGGGAACGCGGGCGCTCGTCGCTGGCGCGGGAAGGCGGGCATCACGTCCTTGGGCCGGCGCCCGCCCCAAATCTCGTAGCGGGTTCCGCCCTTCTCACGGTGCGGGCGCAGCCACTCGTGAGCGATGGCACCGTCCACGCGCAAACGCTCCAGGATGCCGCGTACCCACGCGCCGGGCCGCGCGGCCCCGCGGGCTTCGATGCCGGGCAGGTCGATGGTCAGTTCCCGCGCGGCCAGGTCCAGCACGTCATGACCCAGGGTCTCCAGTTCGTCCTCGGCCGCCTGCACGGAGGCCGCGGCCGTTCCGGTGGCGGCCAGGGTGCGCCCGTAGGACTCCACGAGGCCCACTTCGAGTTCCACATCGAACTCCAGGCGCGTGGCCACACGGTCCCGGGCACGACGCCGCCTGTTCCGGTCCTCAGAGTCATCCCAGTACCCGCGGACGGGCGCGTTGTCGGCAATCGAGGGGTGCAGCAGCCGGTACCTCTCCTCCGAGGTGCGGGCCTGGTCCATCATGCGCGTGACCACGTCCCGCACCAGGGTGGGCTCCTCGGTCAGCGCGGACTGGATTGCCGAACGCAGCGCGAGCGAATAGGAGCGGGCCTCCACGAATCCCGCACGATGTGCGGCGTCCTGCACCGAGTCCGTGAACACCAGCGACTTCTTCTCACTGAGGCTCAGCCCCTCCGAACCGAACAGGCTGGAGAGCGCCACGGAAAGCAGCGTGGCGGTGCGGGAACCCACAAAGCGGATGCCATCGTTTTCTTGGCATACCGGGCAGTTGTCCCTGGTGCTCAGACCGTCCGCTTCCAAGCCCACGTGCATTCGCACGGGGAGGGTGTCCAGATCCCCGGCATCCTCTTCCGGAAGTTCGTCCTCGATCGCGCGCCGTTCCGGATTGAGGAACCGGAGGCGGTCATCGCTCTGAGGGTCGACACCAGGCACGGAGATCAGTGCGCGGAACCGCCCGGATTTGCGGGCCTGCGCTTCACGGATGGTCTGGGGTTTCACGATCAAATCGCCCGTGCCGGTGAGCGCCACACCCCACCCGGAGCGTCCGCAGTGTCGGCAGTAGATCGCTGGGAGGAAGCTGCCGTCATGCACGCCCCGATCGTCGCTCCATGCAAACGCAACGGCCGGCGACGTCGCCCGGTCCACGTGGGATACCTCGCGCGTCCAGAGGTGCAGCTCCACGTTGGGGAAGCTATTGCGTTCCGCCCGCGAGCGCACGTGGGACAGCGCGCCGCCCAGTGCCTCCACGCAGCGGGCTCCGGTGGTGTCCTGGTCCAGGTGAGGCACGAGAGCTGCGGCGAGATCGCGGATCGAGGTGGCTTGGGCCGCGGCGGACAGCAACGTGCTCACGAGCGGGTGGGCGAGGAAAAGATCCCGTTCGGTGGCGGCGTCGAGCTCGGTGTTCTCCCCCAAACTTTCCAGGGACGGCCAGAGCACCGCGAGCACGCGACGGGTGAGCTCGGCCGGCTCCGGCAGCCGCCCGTCCGTGGCACCGGGCAGGAGCTCCAGAACCGGTTGGAGCTGGGTCAGCGTGGGATGCTCCTGCGCCTGCAGGTCAGCACCCTCGATCCCGGAAACTGACCCCGAGCGGAGGCGTTCCAGTGCGGCATCACGCAGCGCGTGCTGCGTAACGCGACGTTCCGTCACCACGGATTCCACGGTGAATGGGGTGCCGAAGATGGTGCTCGCGAAATCCGCCACGGGGGCGATGTCGCTCTCGTCCCCCAACGTGGCGGAGGTGGCCACCGGAACCATGGCGGTGCGCTGCGGGGCCAGGCGTTCCAAGACCAGGCGCAACCGGCGGATGAGCATGGCCACATCGGTTCCCTGGGCCCCGTTGTAGGTGTGGAACTCATCCAGCACCAGGTACCGCAGGGACTCGGCAGAATGCTCCCACAGCGGGCGGTCCGCGGAACGCAGGAGGAGCTGGTCCAGCATCTTGTAGTTGGTGAGGATGATGTCCGGCACCGCGGAGCGGATGGTGTGCCGGTCCTCGATCAGTCCCTCCGGGGACATGACCGTGCGCGGCGCCCCCGAGTGCTCACCGGTATAGAGCGCGGCCGTCACTCCGTTCAGCGCCGGGTTCTCATGGATCATCCGTGCCAAGCGGCCCGCCTGGTCATTGGCCAGGGCGTTCATGGGGTACAGGATGATCGCTTTGATCCCGTGCACCCCCTGCTTCCGGGCCCGGACCGCGTAATCCAGCAGCGGGTACAAGAACGCTTCGGTCTTACCCGATCCGGTTCCCGTGGTCACGATGGTGGGTTCCGGGATCCGCAGGCCCCGGCGATCCTGCGGGCCCTCCACTGAGGGGTCCGTGGTGAGGCGGCGGAATGCCTCGGCCTGGTGGGCGTAGGGCTGGAACCAGTCCGGCAGCACGCTCAGCGGAGAGGCCCCGAGTTCGGTGTGGAACGGCAACCGCGTCCGCAGGAACGGTCCCCGGAAGATGCCCTGGTCTTTGTCGCTCAGGAAGTCAGCAAACGCGTCCCGCGCATAGCGGTCCGAGAACTCGATGGCCGTGGTGACGTACTCCACCAGGGCCGATTTCATGGCCTCGGCCTGCAGCGAGGGAAGCAGCTCACTCATGCGCCGTTGACTCCTTCATAAACACCCGGTTGGTACACACCCTGCTCCATGCGCTCGGCAAAGGCGGCATAGGCCTCGCGCATGTCCGCCTCGCGGTCCAGGATCCGGAAGGGCTCGGGGGCGGTGATCTGGCGACCTTCGGGGGTTTCGTACGTGCGGTCCGCAATGCTCAGGCCGCACTCCGGACGCCCCGCCTTATTCCATGCAGTGCGCACGGTGGAGGGGATCAGGCGACCGTTGCTGTCGCAGACCTTGCCGCGCTTATCCTCACCGCGCTCGTACGTGTAGAGCACCCCGAACTGGGTGCGGTACAGCGTGCACAGCTCGTCAATGGGAATCCCGGTCACATGAGCCATGATCGCGTCAATCTCCACGAGCGCCCGACGACGGTCCTCGTCCCGGCGCAGCGGGATCGCACCCGACCATTCCGGGGACACGTCCCCGAGGGCGGGACGATCCGGACGCTCACGACCGCCCGTCCACGAGTCCTGCGCCATAGCGGGCGTCCAGCAGTCCCGCCAGAGATCTGCGTAGGCCTCGGTGAGGCAGTTCAGGCGGAGGATTCGGAGGGCGGCTGCGGGAGCTAACGGATGATTTACCGGGATCGTCGGGAGTCGCTCAACAGCTCCCTTCCTGATATCGCTGCCCGCTGTGGCGCGGATAAGAAAATCACTAATGAGGCTAGACAGCCCGCAGGCCGCCAGAGCTAATGACCTCTGGTTCTCGAGTGGAAACCCGATACAAGGAACGTTATCAACAGTTCCGACCCCGGGGGGGAATATAGCTGGAATAAGCGTCCTCTCACCGGTACTTGCGGCCATTCGACGCCACATGACCCGATAGTAGTCCCGCACCGGCACCGCAACGTTTTCACGAGGGTTGCGAGGATCTTTCACGGCCCAGGATCCGTAGTCGCGGTCGTACCGAACGGTGGATTCCGATCCATCCACATCGCGATCGTAGATTGGCTTGTACTCGGTCACGGGCAGCGCATCCTCGGGGAGCACCTCCAGATCCACCGACGAGTAGTCCTGGTTGCCGCTCATCGTGGCATTCCGAGACGAGTAGAACGGATTACCCACGTGGAAGTACGGCCCCTGCAGGATCACGTCCTGCCATGACTTAGCCTTGCCCCACCGAGACTCGAAGTACCCGTCACGTCGCCCGAACGTCTCATCCCATCCTCGGCTGAAGTGCGGGGCCCAGTCGCGGAGGACGGGAACTTCCGTCAGTCGCTGAAGAGCGGCCGCGGCCGAACGGTTCACGGAGAAGACCATACGAGTCTCCTCTACAGGAACATCCGCAGATCCGCCTTCCATAAGCGCATGCCATGTACGGAGAACTTCAACATCTACCCGCTCAATTCGAGCGGCGTGCGGTCGCAAATCCCAACCGCCTTCCGGGTTCTTAAAACCCGGCTCAGGGCCGTCGCCGTTGTGCCCCAGTGACCCACTAACAGTGGAGGGGTGGTACACAGATACTGCATTCAGGAAGTTAATGACGTCCTTTTTGGCATACACATTTATCGCGTAAGACACATGATGGTCAATTTCTTTAAAAAGCTGGGCTTCGTTCACGAAGTTCCAATGACGTCGTAACCTAGGATACGTGGAACGACGCAACGCATAACCGTTGGCATCGGTTAAGTGCGACGGGGGATGGATAAGCGCCGTGCTCCCCCGTGGCGACGCGTGTCTCCAGGTCTGGCACATAAATGCCCGGTACAGGTCGGGCTGCGTTCCGGCCAGCTCTGGGTACTCGCTCGCGGCTCCCACCAGCTCTGCGAGGGCGGCCGTGTCGGCGAGACCGGTCAGGAGGATGTCCTCCGCTCCGGGCAAGCTCAGCGTCCATTCCCGCCGAGCGTTCTTGGCCTTCTCCGAGGGCTTCTCCATGAGCGTCCACCACGGATCGCTTTCCCCCAGCAGGGCTCCCACGTCCGGGCGGGGCCGCACCCACGGTGGGTTCCCCACCTGGAAGTCGAACCCGCCCCGGGAGAACACGGCCGCGAAGTCCAGCTCCCAGTGGAAGAACCGCTGCTCCTTGGCAATCCGCTGAGCCTCACGTAGCCACGGAGTCTCGGAGAGCAAACGGTCAATGTTCATGGCCTTATCGGCGGGGAACATGGCCTCAATGCTTTGGAGCGTCTCCCATTCGGTTTCACTCTGGCCGAAGTACTCCGCCTGCTGGTTGGACTTGACGGTGAATTTCGAGCCCGTGATTTTTCGAATGGTCGCGAGCCATTCCTCGAACGTGGGCGGCTTCGGAGCATCTTCACGCAGCGAGACGGGCCAGAACCACAGGGCGCACCACGCATCCATGATGAGCCGCAGCCGGCGGTACGCGGAGTTCGGGTCCTCCAGCCACGCCTCGATCTCCTCGCGCGTAACCGAGCCCCCGGGCTCCACATCCGCTCCCCACACGTCGATGGACCGGCGGGACTGGTGCTCCGCCTCCACCATGCGGCGTTTGGCCAGCTGCCAGAGCTCGTCAATGCGCTCCGTGAGGGAGGTGAGCTCCTTGATCTCCGTCTTGGTGGGCTTGCGGTGCACGCGCTTGGACCATTCCCGCAGCGCCTTGGCCTGCTCGGGTGCGAGCTTCTTGATCTCCTTATTGGCACCCGCCGCTCCCCAGCCCTCCGCGGGCAGCAGGAAGTGGAAGATCCCCGTGGTCGAATCCACGGTGCGATCCAGGGGGACGTGACGCGGCGTCGTCGTCATCCGGACCTTGGGGGTGGATTTGGTGACCACCGAGGTGTCGTACACCGAATGCCGCGCGCCCACCAGCGAGTTGCCGGAGCGCAGGCGCAGCCCAAACCACGGCGCCTTCAGCCCCCGGGACATGGTGTCCAACCACAGGGACACCTCCGCGAGTTCCACCGCGGTGGGGTTGAGGTCCACGCCGTAGACGTTGTGCAGCGCAATGTAGGCCTTCACGCGCTGCAGCTCGCGCGGATAGTCCTCGGGATCGATCTTCTGATCGAGCTCCGCTTGCCGCCGCTCCAGGTAGGCCGCAGCCAACTGACCCACCGCCTCGATGGCGAATGCGCCGGAACCCAGCGCCGGCTCGCACACCGAGAGGCCCAGGATGTCCTGGGCGGAGAGGTCATCCGTGAGCAGCTCCTCCAGGCCTTGCTGCACCGTGAACTCCGTGAGCACCTTGGGCGAGTAGTAGGACGCCGACTGCTGCCGCTGCCGCCCCGAAAGCCGGAACACGAACTCCCCGAAGTGATAGGTGCGGGGAGACTCCTTGCCCAGATCGTCCTCCGTCATGACCACGTGCTCGCGCAGCTCCTCGTCCACGCGATCCTCGGGCACCACCCACGAACCCTCCGCCGGGTTGCCGCGCTTGGCCACTTCCACCAGGGTCTCGCTCGCAAAGGAACCCGTGTAGCTCATGAGGGACTCGTACACCGCGCCCAGCTGGTTGATGCCCAGCGCCACGTAGCTGATGAACCCGCGGTCCTTGCCGCGGCGCTCCTTGGTGAGCAGCAGGTTCTGCAGCACCCGCTGCAGGGCCTTGTTGCCCAGCTGCACCTCGTCAATGAGATGGGTGCGGGACGGCCGGAACAGATCCGAGCGCAGCGCCTCGAAGGTGAGGCCTTCGCGTGCGGCGTGCGCAGCGGCGTCGTGCTCCGGCGCCTCCCGGGGACTGTGGCCGCTCTCCACGAGGTCGAACAGCACCTTGAGCGAGGCGTAGAAGTGCGTGCCCTGCTCGGAGCGGGACGTGAGCTGCTTGAGAGTGAGCTCGCGCAACCGGTCGATGGAATAGCCGGCCTCATACTCGGGGTCACCCGTGGGCACCACGCCCAATTCCGGGCTGGCCTCCGCATACAGCAGGAACAGGATCCGGTAGAGGTACCGCAGGGACTGCACGGCGAGCACCTGAGCCTGGTCATCGCGCAACGGCGCCAGCCCTTGCTCCTTGCGCCGGGAGACCACCTCATTGGCAATGATCTCGATGGACTCGCGCACGCCCTCCCGCAGGTCCTTGGACACACCCACGGCATTGCGCACGGATTCCTCGCGGCGCTCGTCCCACCGGATGATCCCGTTCGCGTCCGGGGTCACGGAGGCAGCGGACAAGCACGCAAGCATGCGCTGGATCTCGCCGCCGGACTTGGTGTCACCGCGCTCCGCGATGGTCTGGACGTCCACCGCAAGGTATCGGCCCTGCGGCCACCCGTCCTCGCTGGTGAGCACCACGGTGCGCCCGGCCAGCACCAGCATGTACCGCGGCGGCTGATCCTCGGAGACCAGCGCGGACAGCAGCTCGCTGACACCCGACACAGGGTCCCCGGACTCCTCGTCCAGCGTGACGTCCTCGGTGAGCAGGCCGTGGTGCTTGGACAGCAGCTCTTCGGCGGTCTCCGCGGCGAGCGCGTCAATCACCACCACGCTCGGCTCCGTGGTGCCCATGGCCGAATACCACCGCACGGCGCCGGCACCGCGGTGGGGAGCGGCGTCGTAATCCAGGACGTCCCGCAGCCTGGCCGCCGACGCCGCCGAGGCGCGTCCCAGCGCATCCCGCCGCTGCTGCGCACTCGCGTTCTCGGGCAGCTCCGCAGCCGTCGCATGCAGGGCAATCAGCTCGGATAGCACCCGCTGGCGCGAGGAGGTGAAGCGCTCCAGCGGGCTGCGGAAGGACTCGTTGTCCTCCGCTTCCTGCTTCCACTCCTTGATGAGCTTCTTGGTCTCCGCGAGGAACGTGCGGGAATTCTCATCCGCCGTGAAGTAGAACTCGCTGATCCAATCGTTGACTACCACCAGGGCATCGCTGGACGGCATGATCACTTCCCTCCCTTGGGCACAACCACCAGCAACGGGCGCACATAGGTGCGGTCCGGCAGCATCTCCTGCGCCAGCCGGCGCTCACCCTCCACCGCGGAACGGGTTTGCTTGAACAACTGGGTCTGCGCGGCCACGCCCTCCGCGGCGCGCTCCCACGCGTTCATGCGGTCCACCCACGCATCCACGCGCGCCTTTGCCTGCTTGTAGGCGGCCACGGAGACCCCCTGCTCCATGAAGTCGCGGGCGGCGGTGACCGCAAGCGGGATCAGGGGTTGATACTGCTCGGGCTCCTGCACCGGCACACCCACCATGTCTGGGGTGAGGCCCAGATCCGCAAAGAGCTCGGCGGGAGAAGCGCTGGGCTGCACCATCGAGTAATCCCCCATGAGCTGCACCCTCATATACGAGACCGCAATGTTCTGGCCGCGGCGGTTGGTCACGATCCCCTGCATCACCACGGTGGGCTGCTGGGCCGCGCCCTGCACCGCGAAAATCTCGTCCCTGCCCAGGTGCGCCAGGGAGCGGTCCGCGGCCCAGTCCAGGACCGGGTGCAGCGGGGAGAGGTAGTGGGTGTCCGGCCACGAGGTGCCCTTGGCGTCATTGCGCGCGGCACTCAGCCGCTCCTCCGCCGTGGGCTTGTCCGGGGTCAGCCGGATGCGATCCAGCACCCCGCGCTCCTCCAAGTAGGACTGCGGCAGAGCCAGCAGGCGTTGGCGCAGGTCCGGGCTCGGCTCGAACGTGAGAGCCTGCAGATGGCCCGCGTTGTTGCGCTCAATGGTGAGCCCCCCCCCGCCATGGTTCCGGGTCCTGTCAGGCTCGGCGTACAGCTCCGCGAGCCCCTCCCGGAGATAGTCCACGTCCGAGGCGAACAGGCCGGAGCTCTGAGCGGCGTCCTGCGTTGCGTTGTCCGTCTCGGCCGAATCCTCCTCGGTGCCCGAGTTCATCAGGAGATCGATCCAGAAGCCCTCATCCTGTTCGGCCGCCTGCTCCGGGGCGGGAACCACGGCGTCGAATTCCTTGGCACCGCGCAGCACCTCGGTGATGGCCTTTTCCTCGGCATCGCCCGAGTAGGCGCCCATGAGCGACGCCGCGTCCCCCAGCTTCTCGTGGGCCTCCCGCTCACGCTCCATCAAGCGGGTGAGCACGTGAATGTCACCGGAGAACTCGCCCGCGCCTTCCAGGTCCAACAGCAGCGTGGTGATTTGCGGGGAATGCAGCTGCCCGTAGCGGTCAATACGGCCATTGCGCTGCTCGATGCGGATCAGGGACCACGGAATGTCGTAGTGGATCAATTCGTGGCACTGCAGGTGGAGGTTCACGCCCTCCGAGGCCACGTCACCGGTGACCAGCACACGAATGGGGCTCGAGGCCTGCTTGAAGGACTCCACGAGTTCCTGCTGCTCCACGTCCGTGAGGCCGCCGTGCAGCACGCGGACCTGGTTGGGCTTGAGCTTCAGATCCCGGGTCAGGTGCTCTCGGAGCCATTCCAGTGTGGGGACCCGCTCCGCAAACACCACCGCGCGTTCGGTGGACCGCGGGCCCACGCTCTTGCTCTTCAGCTGCGCCACGAGTTCGCGGTACTTACCGGAACGGGGTGTGGAGCCGTCCTCGGGCAAACACGCGGCATTGAGGTCCCGCAATCGCAGCAGCGCCTCCTGCTCGGGGCCGGCAGCGGCATTGCCCTCGATCGAGCGCAGGCGAGCGTCGATCGTGGCCTGCAGGGCGACCGGAGAGGACAAGAACGCCTTGGCCAGAGTCCACGGGAACAGCCGGGAGCCCTTCCCCGTGACCGGGGCACTTCCCTGCGGATGGATCCACGTGGCCGAGAGCTCCTCACCCACCGCGAACTCCTCCGGGCTGGGCTCCACCACCAGGTTCTGCGGTTCCTTGCGCTCCGCCCAACGGTCACCCACCTCGTTCTTCACGGCCTCCGAATAGCGGTGGCGGCGGATCATGAGGTTGCTGACCGCGGCCTTGCTGACATCCCCCTGGGCGCTCACGCTGGTGGGTTCCAGCAGCGTGAGCAGCTGGGCGAAGGAGGAGCTGTTGCCGTTGTGCGGGGTGGCCGAGGCGAGGATCAGGGCATCCGTATTGGGAGCCAGGATGTTGGCCAGCTGGTTGTTCTGGGTGGCCTGGTTGGTCACGTTGTGGGACTCATCGATCACCACGGCATCCCAGTGGTGCTTGCGTAGATCGTGGATGAAGCGGTCCTGTTTGAGGGTGTCGATCGAGATGATGACCTTCTCGAAGAACGTGAATGGGTTGCGCGTAGCGGGGAGCTTCTGCTTGACCTTCTGCACGCCCTCCGAGTCCAAGCGGACGAACGGGATGGCGAAGCGCGACCACAGCTCGTGCTGCATCTGCTCCAGCACGTGGCGGGGTGTCACAATCAGGATCCGCCGGCCGCGGCCACGGCGGATCAACTCGGCCAGGATCATGCCGATCTCCAGCGTCTTGCCCAGACCCACGGCATCCGCGATGAGCAATCGGGTGCGCAGCCGACCCGGTTCCAAGGCCTTCTCCACCGCCTGGCGCTGGTAGGTCAGTGCGTCCGCGAGCGCGTGAGATGTCAGAGCTGGCTGCGGCTCGGAGATGGGCAGAGAAGTCTTGCGCAGCGTGGACTCCAACCACAGCCGGGACTTCGCGTAGTGGGAGCTGGTGTCCGCCACCACCCGGGTCTCCGAAGGATCCTGAGTACGGACGGAATCAATGCTCCGGTAGAACTGCGCGGTGGTCCCCTCCACCAGTTCACTCACGCCGCGCACCGTGAGTAGTTCCCCGTCCGCGGTCTGCTCCACCGCGGACACCAGCCACTGCTCATCCCGCACCTCCACGATGGCACCGGGGGCAATGTCTAGCGCTTGATCAGTCATCAACGACTCCGTGTGGAGGGACAGTTACCTGGCAGTCTACAAATGCAAACGCATGCTGGGGCGCGTGCCGCCACATCCGTGGCCTGGTCTGGCCCCCCGACAGATACGACCCCGGGGACGAGTGCGGCTGTGCTCGCTGAACGTGTCGGCGGTCACTTGTACTGTGAGCCGCATGATTCAGTCGGCCACGCAGTACCCCGTACGGACTCTCCTAGATGCGACCAGCCGGTTGACCTACGTCATCCCGCCGTATCAGCGCGAGTACTCGTGGCAACGCGCCCAGTGGGAGAACCTCTTTCAGGACCTCCTCGAGGCCGAAGGACAGCACTTCCTGGGGACGATCATCTCCCTTAACAACTCCTCGGACACGATGGATCCTCGCTTGGAGCTGATCGACGGGCAGCAACGCCTCACGACTCTCTCGATCCTGCTGGCCGCGTGCTACAGCGTGCTCTCGGATCATCGGGATGATCTCGACGAGGAGCAGGTCTTCAGCCTCAGTAACCTCGGACGCCAGCTCATCGTGCCCGCCACCAAGTCGCCGCGACTGTCTCTGCAGACCCAAGGAGATAACAGGGCGGACTACCTCTACATGCTCCACTGCGCAGGGCTGAAGGTGGACGCTCCAGCACCGTCCTACTACGGGCTTCGGAGGATTGCCCGCTGCTTCGCCTATTTCCGAGACTCCATCCTGGAACTTGCCGTGGAGCCCGATACCCCGGGCACACGGCCCACCAGCCCTGAAGAAGCCGCTCACCGCCTCATGGAAGCCGCCAATGAGGCCATCATCGTGAAGATCGAGGTGTCCACCGCTTCCGATGCCTTCACGCTGTTCGAGTCCCTCAACAACCGCGGTCTTCCCCTGTCCCCCGTGGACCTCATCAAGAATCAGTTCCTGTCCCTTTCGGACGCGCGCAAAACCATGAGCGTGGAGGATGCTTTCGCTCTCTGGGACACGATGCTGCGCAACCTCGGTGACTCATACAACGTCCACGAGCGTTTCCTCCGGCACTACTACAACGCGTTCAGCGCCGAGCTCCCGGAAGTGCCGAACGCGAGCTTGGCCACCAAGAAGAACCTCATTCGCATCTACGAGACCCTCTTCAAGGCCAATCTGACGGATCAAATCACGCGACTGGTCGCGGCCAGCGCCATCTTCGGACGCATTGCCTGCACTCAGGAACCGATGGACCCCACACCGCTGGACGCCGCCTATCGGGATCTCAACCGAGTCCAGGCGGCCCCCTCCTTCGTGCTCCTGCTGTGGTTGCAGACTCACGCGGGCGATAAGAATCTCAGCGAGAAGGATCTCACCGATGTGACGGGCGAACTGGTGAACTTCTTCGCCCGTCGCAATGTCACGGGCTATCCAGCCACCTACGCCCTGCCCCGCTTGTTCATGGGGATCATCAAGGAATCACAGGAGCAAGATCGAGCAGGCATTCTGCACCTCATCGCGGACGCGCTGCGTCAGAATTCCTCGGATGATGCGACATTCCGCGCACGCCTCGAACAGGACCTCTACACCGAGAACATCGACGCCGCACGGTTCGTCCTCACGTCGCTCTCGGAACAGGGGATGACGAATGAAACGCGGCGAGACCTGTGGGAGCGCCAATCGGGCCGCTACGTGTGGACCATCGAGCACATCCTGCCCCAGGGAGAAAACCTTCCGGCAGCGTGGATCGAGATGCTGGGAGGAGCGGATGCAGCGGCTCAAGCCCAGGCCAACTACGCACACAAGCTCGGAAACCTGACGTTCAGCGTGTACAACAGCAACCTCGGTAACCAAGGCTTCCTGGAGAAGCGAGACCACCGGGACAGCAACGGCAACTACATCGGTTATCGCAATGGCATCCCGCTCAACGCGGATCTTGCCGACCGGGACACATGGGGCCCCGCGGAGATCCAGGACCGCACCACGCGTTTGGTAGATCGCGCCCTCGCGCGGTTCCCGCTACCCAGCGTGTAGCTCAACAGATCAAGTCGAGAGGACCCCAGCACCCCAGGACGGAAGCGACGGCGCGCTGCCGTGGCCCCGCGGCGTCGTCGTCCCCCGCGCAACCGCACAACAGAAGGGGCCCGCGGCACACGCCACGAGCCCCCAAAGGAGCAACCGTCAGTCCACCGCCAGCCGCCCCCGCTTCGCGTGCGGGTGCCGCCCGTGGACAGCGTGGTACAGAACAGCCGCCACGACCACCAGTACCGCCAGCACCGTGTACATGGTGCCGAACCCGGTGGCGGAGAGCAGCAGGCCCAGGACCACGGGGCCAATGCCCACGCCCACGTCCATGAGCAGCAGCAGGGTGGAGATGCCGGTGCCCAGCTTGTGGGCGGGCACCGCGCTCACGGCGATAGCCTGCGCGGCCGGCATGAGCGTGCCGTAGCCCAGACCGGTCATGGCGCCGGCCACGACCACCTGCCAGTCCTGGGTGGCCACAGCAAGGATGCCCAGCGCCACAGCGAAGCAGATGAGGCCCAGGTACACCACCACGTTGTCCCCGCGCTGGTCCTGCACCTTGCCCAGCACCAGGCGCATGATCAGCATGGCCACGGCGTACGCCACGAAGAACAGGGCGGCACCCGTGGTGACACCGCGCTCCTCGGCGTAGGCGTTGAGGTAGGTGATCACGCCCGCGTAGCAGACGCCCACCACCAGCATGAAGGAGCCGATGGGCAGCACGGACGGGTGCGCGATGTCGCTCAGGGAGAACTTCGAGCGTTCCGCCTTCGCCTCCTGGTGTGCCAGCGGCTCGCGCAGGAAGATGCCCAGCACCAGGCCGAGCACCGCGGTGGCCAGGGTGGTCCAGAACAGCCACGTGTAGTCCAGGTTGCCCACCAGGAACAGCCCCAGGGCGGGACCGATCGCCGTCGCCAGCGTGGTGCCCAGCGCGAAGTACCCGGTGCCCTCGCCGCGGCGGGAGTCGGGGATCACGGACTGCGCGATCGTCATCACGGCGGTGCTCGCGAACGCGTAGCCGAAGCCGTGGACCATGCGCACCGCGATCAGCACGGGCAGCGATCCCGCCGGGATGTACAGCGCGCACGCCACGGCCACGACCACCAGGGCGATCAGCAGCATCCGCCGCCGCCCGAGCGCGTCCACCAGGTAGCCGGACACGAGCCGCGCCAGGGTGGCACCCACCACGAACGCGCTGGACGCGAAGCCGCCCACCGCGTCCGAGGCCGCAAAGCTCTTCACCG
Organism: Kocuria rhizophila; assembly: GCF_003667225.1. Lineage (GTDB taxonomy): Bacteria > Actinomycetota > Actinomycetes > Actinomycetales > Micrococcaceae > Kocuria > Kocuria rhizophila. The sequence goes on along the minus strand of NZ_RCOM01000041.1, from coordinate 321 downwards.
CGTACAGCGCCATGGTGGTGACCAGCATGTAGAAGGTCAGGTACTGCAGGAAGTTGACCACCCACGCCACCACGAACGTGGGCGTGACCAGCCGCTCGGGCCCCGCGGAGTGCGCCGGGCCGGACCTGCTGTGCTCCACCACCACGGGCAGCTGGCCGGTGGGTACGTGCTCCTGGGTGTCGACGGACACGGGCGCCTCCTGGGGGTCTCGGATTTGTATAGTGCAAAATACTACTCAGAGATTTGTATAATGCAATCCCGGAGTCTCCGTTCCGTACGCACGTGCCCCCACCTCCGCGTCCGCCCCCGTCACGACGACGC
>NZ_RCOM01000040.1 GCF_003667225.1 Kocuria rhizophila | reverse complement strand
GGGGTGGCGGTGTCGTGGGGTCGCTGCTCGGTCATCTGCTCGCTTTCGCGCGGGGTCGACAGGGATGCTGTCCGGTCTGTGGCGCGGTCCCCCGCGTGGGGGCCGCCTCTGCTGCCATTCTCCCACCGTAGCCCGACGCCGCACGCCACCTCCACGGCCCAGCCCCACCTCCGGGTGGGCACCACCGCCGCAGGGTCGTCTCAGGAGCGCAGGGCGTAGCGCGCGATGTCCTCGTGGTGGACCACCCCGGTCACGTGCCCCGCGCCGTCCAGCACCACCAGCCAGGGGAAGTGCCGGGACTCCATGAGCCGCACCAGCTGTCCCCCGGCCTCGTGCGGCGCGGCGCGCGCGGTCTCCGGGAACCAGTCGGCCACGTCCCCCACGGCCACCCGGGTGCGGTCCGGACCCTGCACGTCCGCCGAACGGGCGGGGCTGAGCACGCCGACAGCCCCGCGGGCGGCGTCCCGCACCACCACGTCCGGGGTCCAGCCGCGGTAGCCGTCCGAGGTGGCCGCGTGCACCGTGGCGTCCACGAGCGAGAGCGGTGTGGTGGGGGCGAACTCGAGGGCGGGACGGGCGATGCCACCGGCCCGCACTGCGTCGAGAACCCCCAGCAGACGAGCCTGCTTCAGGGCCTGTCCCGCCCCCAGAACAATGAACCCCGCCACGAGCAGGATGACCGCGAGCACCAGGGGATCGCGCCACTGCCCGGTCCACAGCGCCCACAGCACCACGAGCACGGCGATGACGCGTCCGCACCACGCGGCCACCACGGTGCCCCGGGTCTCCGAGCCCGTGACGGCCCACACGAGGGACTCGACCACGCGCCCACCGTCCAGCGGCAGGCCGGGGAGCAGGTTGAACAGTCCGAGCACCCAGTTGGCCAGCACGAGCAGCTGCAGCAGCGCCCACCCGGGGCCCGCAGCGGTGGCCGGCGCGAAGGACAGCGCGACCTCCCCCAGCAGCGCCACGGCCACGTTTGAGAGCGGTCCCACCAGGGACACGAGCGCCGTGGGCAGGGCGCGGGTGTGCACGGTGCCGAACGCCGTGTGCCCGCCCATGAGCGTGAGCACGATCCGGGACACGGGCCATCCCGCCGCCCGGCCGGCCACCGCGTGGGCGAGCTCGTGCACGAGCACGCTCAGCGCCAGCCCCACCGCGAACCCGAGAGCGAGCACCAGGTTCAACCACCCCAGCCCGGGGTACAGCCGCCACAGCACGGGCCCGTACATGACCACGGTCAGCGCGGCGATCACGAACCACGAGCGGTCCAGAACCAGCTCCACCCCCGCGACGCGGCCCAGCCGCACCCCGCGGGTGCGCGGCCGTGCGGCGCCGCCGGGAACGGGGGCAGGGTCACCGGAGGGCTCGGGGCGCGGGGAAGCGGACATGGTGCTCATGGTAGGGCGCGGGCCCCGGTGCGCGCTGGGCGCAGACACGTGGAGCCCGCCGGGACGGGCACCGTACAGTAAGACGGGTGAGCACGTTGGACAGCAATTCGCAGCAACCCGGCACCGGCCCGTTCGGCGTGGTGCGCGACGGCCAGGGCCAGGAGACCGTCACGGTCCTGATCGCGGCGTTCGAGGGCTGGAACGACGCCGGGGACGCGGCCACCGACTCCCTCAAGCTCATCCGCGAGCACCTGGACGCGCGCGAGGTCTTCGAGGTCGCCTCCGACGACTACTACGACTACCGGTACTCCCGCCCGGTGATCCGCCGGTCCCTGACCGGGGAGCAGAAGCTGCACTGGCCCTCCACGCGGCTGTCCCGGGCCTCAGTTCCCGGCACCAACCTGGACCTCGTGCTGCTGCACGGCTGGGAACCCTCCTACCGCTGGCGCACCTTCACCGCGGAGCTGCTGGAGCAGGCCGCCGCCCTGGAGGTGGACTTCGTGATCATGCTGGGCTCCCTGCTCGCGGACGTGCCGCACACCCGACCCATCCCCGTGACCCTGACCTCGGACACCGAGGAGCTGCGCGAGCAGCTGGACGCGGAGGCACCCCAGTACGAGGGTCCCACGGGCATCGTGGGGGTGCTCTCCCACATGGCCGCGCTCGCTGGCCTGCCCACGCTCAGCATGTGGGCGGCCGTCCCCCACTACGTGGCCCACTCCCCCTCGCCCAAGGCCCAGCTGGCGCTGCTGCGCCGCCTCGAGGACCTGCTCGGTCTGTCGCTGCCCCTGGATCCGCTGATCGAGGACGCCGAGGCGTGGGAGCGCGGCGTGGACGAGCTGGCGTCCGAGGATCCCGAGGTGGCGGACTACGTGCAGCAGCTCGAGGAGGCCAAGGACACCGTGGACCTCCCGGAGGCCACCGGGGACGCCATCGCGCGGGAGTTCGAGCGCTACCTGCGCCGCCGCGACGACCGGGGCTGAGACCAGCCCGCCGGCCGCCTCAGAGCACGATCCCCAGCAGCGCCTCGACGGTGTCCCGCGCCAGGCGCGTGTCCTCGGACGACGCCGCACGGCCCCGTGCCGCGGCTCCACCCAGGTTCCGGGCCGCCCACGCATCCACCGCAATCAGCGCGGCCGGCGCGTTGAGATCCTCGCCCAGAGCCGCACGCACGGCCTCGAGCATGGCGTCCGCACCCGCCGTCTCCGGCTTCGCCGCGGCCTCGCGCCACGTGGCGAGCCGTCGCCTCGACTGCTCCAGCAGGTCCTCGGTCCAGAACCAGTCCGTGCGGTAGTGGTGGGAGAGGATCGCCACGCGGATGGCCGCGGGGTCCACGCCCTGCTCCCGCAGCGCGGACACGAGGACCAGGTTCCCCTTGGACTTGGACATCTTCTCGCCGTCCAGACCCACCATGGCCGTGTGCACGAAGTGCTCCGCCATGGGCTCGCCGGACAGCGCGTACGAGTGCCCCGCTCCCATGTCGTGGTGCGGGAACGCGAGGTCCGAGCCGCCGCCCTGGACCGTGAACGGACGGGGCAGGTGCCGCAGGGCGATCACGCTGCACTCGATGTGCCAGCCGGGACGTCCCGCACCCAGCGAGCCGCCGTCCCACGCCGGCTCGCCCGGGCGCTCCACGCGCCACAGCAGCGGGTCCAGCGGGTCGCGCTTGCCCGTGCGGTCCGGGTCCCCGCCGTGGCCGGTGAACAGGGGCAGCATGCGCTCCCGGTCGCCCTCCAGTCGGCACGTGCTGCCCACGACCCACGCGTCCGGGTCCTCGGCACGCAGCGCATCAGCCGCGGCGACGTCGAAGTACACGTCCCCGGCGGGGGCCGGCTCCCCGTCCTGTCCCGTGCCGGCGGGGACTCGGTAGGCCAGTCCACGTTCCACGAGGCCCTCGACCGCCTCGACGATCCACTCGACGGCCTCTGTGGCACCCACGTAGTGGTCCGCGGGAAGGACGTTGAGGGCCGTCATGTCCGTGCGGAAGAGCTCGGTCTGGGACGCGGCCAGCTCGCGCCAGTCCACCCCGGTGGCGTTCGCACGCTCCAGCAGGGGATCGTCCACATCCGTGACGTTCTGGACGTAGTCCACCTCGTGGCCGGCGTCGCGCCACACGCGGTGGAGCAGGTCGAAGTTCACGTACGTGGCGGCGTGGCCCATGTGGGTCGCGTCGTACGGGGTGATCCCGCAGACGTACAGACTGGCCCGGCCGTCACGGGCCGCAAGGGGTTCGGCGGCGCCGGTTCTCGTGTCGTGCACCCGGGGAGTGCCGGATGTGCCGGGCAGGGCGGGCACCGGGCGGGAGGTCCAGGACTTCATGGTCACCTTCGTGTCGACGGGCAAGTGTTCTCGGGTGCCGCGGCCGGTGGGTCGGGGCGGCTGTTCCGTCCCGGCACCGGCTCCCCCGCCCCGGGTTCGGCGGCGTGGGACGGGCGCGGGGCACTCGTGGTGGTGCTCAGGGGGTGAGGACGCCCAGGCCCAGGAGCACGAAGACCAGGGCACCCAGGGCGATGCGGTACCAGACGAACAGACTGTAGCTGCGCTCCGAGATGTAGTGCATGAACCACCCGATGATCAGGTAGCCCACCGCGAAGGCGATCAGCGTGGCCACCGCGGTCTGCCCCATGGTGTACATCCCCGCGGGAACCTTGCCCGCCAGGACCTTGTACAGCTCGTAGAGGCCCGAGGAGAACACCGCCGGGATGGCCAGCAGGAACGCGTAGCGCGCGGCGGCCGCCCGGGTGTAGCCCATGAGCAGTCCCGCGGTGATCGTGCCGCCGGAGCGGGAGACCCCGGGGATCAGGGAGAGCGCCTGCGCGAAGCCGAAGCCCACCGCGTGCTTCATGGTGAGGTCCTCCAGGTGGCGCTCCTGCTTGCCCACGTGGTCCGCGACCGCCAGGAAGATGCCGAAGAGCACCAGCATGGTGGCGGTGATCCAGAGGGACCGGAACTGGGTCTCGATGAAGTCCTGCAGCAGCAGACCCAGGATGCCGATCGGCAGCGAGCCCAGGATGATGAACCAGCCCATCCGCGCGTCGGGGTCCCTGCGGTCCATGCGCCCGGTCAGTGAGAGCGCCCAGTGCTTGATGATGCGCACGATGTCCCGCCAGAAGAAGATGATCACGGCGGTCTCCGTGCCCAGCTGCGTGATGGCGGTGAACGCCGCTCCGGGGTCGCCGCCGCCGGGCAGGAACTCCCCCACGATGCGCAGGTGCGCGGAGGAGGACACCGGGAGGAATTCGGTCAGGCCCTGCACGAGGCCGAGAATTATCGCTTCGATCCAGTTCACGCGACAACTGTACGGCACGTGAACTCCACCCCGGCCGGTGCAGCAACTGGGAGGGGGCTGGACGCGAGCAGGGCCCCCGTCCGTGGACGGGAGCCCTGTTCGAGGTGCGGCGAGGACGGCTCAGCGGGTGCCGGGGCGATCTTCCGCGGTGTCGTCCTCGTCGTCGAAGTCCTCCTCGTCGATGAGGTCCTCGTCCATCATCTCGTTGTCCTCGAGGAGATCCTCGTCGTCATCATCCTCATCCTCGTCGTAGTCGTCATCGTCGTCGTCGTCGGCGAAGACGGTGAGGGGCGTGACCTCGTCGTGCGCGTCGTACAGCGCCTCCTCGTAGGCCTCGAAGGCGTTGGCGATGGCCACGTAGGCCTTGTCCACCGAGGGGTCCTCGTCCGAGCGCCTGTTGGCGGCTGCGGCGAGGTGCTCCTCGAGGGCGTTGACGAGCGATTGCAGGGCGGCGCGAGGATCGGTGCTCATGGAGTAGACGTTAGCCGTTATCCGAGCAGAATGGGAGCGATGAGAGAACAACGCCTCAAGCGCACGTCCGTCACCGGGCACCCCACCATGACGGGTCGCGACGAGCGCTACGAATACCTGTCCCTCACGGTGGACCCCCGCGAGAAGCCCGCCGACGCCCGCACCCGCGTGGCGGAGCACGCCGAGTACGGGAAGTGGGAGCTCATGCGCTCCGCGGTGCTCTATGACGGGGCCCGCCGCTTCGTGCTGTGGCGCCGGATCATGCGGGTGGACCGCACGCTCTGAACGGGCGGCCCCTGGGTCAGTCGGCCACCGGGCCCAGCAGGGAGGTGGCCGTGGCCGCGTGCACGGACTCCTCGTCCGAGGGGTGGTACATCCCGGCGAGCACGTCCCGGTAGAGCCGCTCCAGCTCGGAGCCCCGCCGGTACTGTGACCCTCCCGAGGAGCGCAGCGCCAGGTCCACGACCTCCCGGGCGGCCTCGGTGGCACGGTGCTTGACCCCGGAGAACAGGACGAACCAGCGCCGCCCGTGGGCAACCTCCCGGTCCGAGCCGAGGGCGTCCACGTCCGCGCACAGCTGCCGCAGCTGCAGCTCGATCCCGTCCCGCAGCACTCCGGCCCGGGCGATGTGGCGGCGGATGTCCGGGTCCTGCGAGTACGCCGCTCCCTTGGCCAGCGAGCGCCGGGTCGTGGTGATCTCCACGGCCACCTCGATCGCCCGGTCCGCGATCCCGGTGTAGACCGCCGCGAGCAGCAGCTCGAAGCACCCGAAGATCCCCCACACCACGGGATCGGGGTTCGGGCCCACCGCGGTGGTGGTCAGGAGGTCCGCCTCCCGCAGCAGGGCACCGTCCAGCACGGTGGTGCAGGACTGCGAGGCGCGCATGCCCAGCGCGTCCCAGTCCGCACGGGTGGTGACCCCGGGGGCAGGGCTGCGGTGGTCCTCCCGGGTGAGGAATCCCACGAGGAGCCGCGCGGCGTCGTCGTCCTCCGTGGGTGCGCCGCCGGGGGCGTCCGCGCCCTCGACGCGGGCGTGCACGAGCAGCCGCGTCCAGCGCGGTGAGAGCGACGTGAAGATCTTGGTCCCGTGCAGCGTCCAGCCCCCGGTGGTGGGCTCGGCGCGGGTGGTTGCGTCGAAGAGCACGGAGTCGTTGCCGGCCTCCGAGATGCCGAACGCGAAGACCTCCCCCGCCACGGCGTCCTCGAAGATCCGGCGCGCCCGCTCGTCCCCGCGCAGGTGGAGCGTGTAGCCGATGCCCACGATCACGTGGTGCATGTTGATCCCCAGCGCCGTGGCCGGTGCGGCCGTCGCGAGCCGTCGCTGGGCGCGGGCCGCCTGCTCCAGCGTGAAGCCCAGGCCGCCGAACTCCCGCGGCACGAGCATGCGAAGGTAGCCACGCTTCCGCAGCGCCTCGAAGTCCTCGTCGCAGAAGCGGTTCTCGCGGTCCACGTCCGCGGCGCGGGCGCGGATCCGGGCCAGCAGGTCCTCGGGGAGCAGGTCGGTCACGGGGTCCATCACGGGGTCCATCTCAGGGTCCTTCGGATCGGGGTGTTCGCGGGTTCGGGTGCTCGTGCGGCCGGGTGCTCGTGCGGCCGGGTGCGCGCGGTGCGCTGGCCGGGCGGTGAACCGGGGAACGATACCGGCGGGGGCGCCGGGGACGACGCCGCGCGGGTGCGTTGGGCGCGCACGCGACCGTGCGGCGTCGTCGTCCCCGGTCCGTGCCGTGCTCAGTAGGTGCGCAGCAGCCGGTCCAGCACGCGGGAGCCGAACTCGAGCGAGGCCACGGGAACGCGCTCGTCCACGCCGTGGAACATGCCCGTGAAGTCGAGCTCGTCCGGCAGCTGGAGCGGCACGAAGCCGTAGCCGGTGATCCCCAGGGTGGACAGGGACTTGTTGTCCGTGCCGGCGCCCAGCATGTAGGGCAGCACCACGGCGTCGGGGTCCTCGGCCTCCAGGGCGTCAACCATGGCATCCACCACCGTGCCGGAGAACGGGACCTCCAGCGCGATGTCCTCGAACTCCGCCTCGATGCCCACCTTGTCCCCGGCGAGCTCCTGCAGCGTGGCGAGCACGTGCTCCTTCTGCTCGGGCAGGAAGCGCACGTCCACCGCGCCCTGGGCGGAGCCGGGGATCACGTTGGTCTTGTACCCGCCCTCGAGCACCGTGGGGTTCGACGTGTTCTGCAGGGTGGCTCCCACGAAACGGGACACGGCGCCCAGCTCTCGCAGCAGCTTCTGGGGGTTCTGCGGGTCGAACTCCACGCCGGTGAGCTCCGTGACCTGGTCCAGAAACGCCCGCGTGGTCTTGGTGAGCTCCACCGGCCACGTGTACTGCCCGATGTTCGCCATGGCCCGGGACAGGTGCGTCACGGCGTTGTCCTCGTGCAGCCCGGACCCGTGCCCGGCCTGGCCCTGTGCGTGCAGCTTGAGCCACAGCAGGCCCTTCTCCGCGGTCTGCAACAGGTACGCCCGGCGGCCGCCGATGGTCGCGGAGAACCCGCCCACCTCGCTGATCGCGTCCGTGACGCCCTCGAAGACCTCCGGGTGCTCGTGCACCATGTACTTGGAGCCGTAGCGCATGCCCGCCTCCTCGTCCGCGAAGAACCCGAAGACGATGTCCCGCTTGGGCACGGCCCCGGTGCGGCGCATGTGCCGCAGGACGGACAGCATCATGGCGTCCATGTCCTTCATGTCCACCGCGCCGCGGCCCCAGATCATGCCGTCCTTCAGCTCGCCCGCGAACGGGTCCACGGACCAGTCCTGGGCCATCGCGGGCACCACGTCCAGGTGGCCGTGCACCAGCAGGGCGCCCGCCGTGGGGTCCGAGCCCTCCAGGCGGGTGAACACGTTGGCGCGGCCCGGGGCGGACTCGAAGTACTGGGTCTCCAGCCCCACCTCCTGGATCAGCTCGGCCACGCGCTCGGCGGCGGCACGCTCCCCCTCGGCCTCGCCGCTGGAGTAGTTGGAGGTGTCGAAGCGGATGAGCTCCTGGCAGATCCGTGCAGTCTCCGCCTCGGGGGTGGAGGTGTTCTCGGTCGTCTCGCCCATGGCGCGGCTTCTCCTCACTCGTCGATGACGACGCCGCCGCGCGGCCTTCCCGGGCCGCACTCGCTCCCGGCACCGGCGGCGTCGCTGCTGCTCCCACGGTAGTCCCCCGTGGAATTGGCGGGGTTCTCGGTTACCCTGAGTGGCACGAACCCCTGTGTTTCATGAGGACCCGTTGGAGGACACGATGACTGGAAACATCACGCTGATCGCCCGGACCGTGCCCAACCGCCGGGAGGTCACCGCGCCGAGCCGGTCCGTGACCGAGAGCGACTCCGCCGCCCTGGCCCAGCTGCTGGTGGAGGCCTACGGCACGCGGGTGGAGGGCGAGCAGGACAAGGCGGAGGCCCTTGTGCGGGACGCGTTCGCCGGTGCCTACGGTCCGTTCCTCGCGGAGCAGTCGCAGCTGATCGAGGACGAGGACGGCCACCCCGTGGCCGCCGCCATGGTCCTAAAACGCCGTGAGGACGACCGGCTCCCGGACGTCCCCTACCTGTTCGAGCTGTTCACGGCGTCGTCGCACCGACGCCGCGGACTCGCGGAGCAGCTCGTGCGCCAGGTCATGGCCTCGCTGCACGAGAACGGGTACGACGAGGTGTGCGTGCGCATTCCCGAGGACAACTCCGCGGCGCTCGCGCTGTACCTGACCCTGGACTTCAACCGCTGGTCCCCGGAGCAGGACGAGATCTGAGCCGACCGTCCCGGGCGGGGTTGCGCCCGCGCGGGCCCTGCCGCTCGGCGTGGGCCTTGCCGCTCGACGTGGAACCGCAGTACGCACCGACTCCGCGCCACACCCGAGGGTGCCGGATGTGCCGGTCGGCAGTGCCGACCTTCTCGTGCCGGTGGGCATGGCGAACCGGGGCTCCCGCTGTCGGTTCCCCCCGGCCGCGCCGGGTCACGCCGCTGCGCCACGGCCTCAGCGCAGGTCGAGCTCCCTGCGCACCGGAGGCTGCTGCGTGACATCCGTGTGCAGCGCCCAGCGAACGGCCACCTCGACGAGCCGGAGGCTCTGCGGATCGTGCGTGGCGGTGGCACCGGGGTGCCGGGAGTCCAGGACCTCACCGGCCGCCGCGGCCTCGGCGTCCTCCAGGATGCGGGCCTCGCCCTCCAGCTGGACCTCCTCGGTGCCGTCCCGCATGAGGACCATGGAGATCCGCGGGTCCGAGGCGATGTTGGAGCACTTGCGGGAGGCCACGTTGGTCCCGAGCACGAGGTGTCCGGCCTCCGTGCCAGCCACGTGCACGTAGGCGGACTCCGGGTACCCGGTCCCGCTGTTGCTGGCCACCACGGCCGAGCCAGCGTCGGCCACGAAGCCCATCAGCCAGCGTGCGTCCTCGGTGGGGTTGTTGCCCAGTTCGACCATCTCTGCCCCCGGTGGGTCGTCGCGGTTGCCGGTGCGGCACGTCCACCACCCACTGTAGGGCCGCCGCCCTGGGAGGTCACCGGATGGACGCGTGTCGCCCGAGGCCGAGCAGGCACCGGCGACGCCGGGCGTGCCGTTCCGGTCCGGAGAATGACGGCCAGAACCGCGGCCCGCCGGCCAGAACCGGGGCATGACGACCGGAATCCGAACGGTGCCCGGGGTGTCGGCACCACCCTCGGAGGCTCAGAGCAGGGTCTGGACGGGCTCCACCAGGTGCGCGCCCTGTGACCGCACCGAGCCCACGTCCGTGCTCACGGGGTGCATCCGCCACGCGCCGGCCACGTCCAGGCTGTGCGCCATGGCGCGCTCCAGCAGGGCCCGGGTGTGGTCCTTGTCCTTGTCCGGGGCGATCCACTCGCGGGCGAAGTCCTCGGTCATGCCCATCGGGAGCCTGTTGTGCAGGGCGCCGAGCGCGGCCAGGTTCGGGTCCGCTGCGTCGGGGTCCGGTGCCTCGCGGGTGAGGATCGAGCACGACAGGAGCCACTGCCCCGGGCCATCATCCTGGGCGGCCCTGCCGGGGCGCGACTGTCCCGGACGGCCGGCGTCCTCCGAGCCCTCGGGGATGCGCCACCACTCGTAGATCCCGGCGAACCAGATCACGGAGCCGTCCTGCGGGTGCACGTAGTACGGCTGCTTCCGGCCCCGCCCCGAGGCGGGGGCCTGCCACTCGTAGTAGCCGTCCGCGGCGATCGCACAGCGCCGGGCAGTGATCGCCGCGCGGAACGAGGGCTTCTCCATCACGGTCTCGGAGCGGGCGTTGAACATCTTGGAGCCCACCGAGATCTCCTTGGCCCACGAGGGCACCAGACCCCACCGGGCGGCGTGGATCTCCGGCAGCAGCTGACCGTCCTCGGTGAGCCGCTCGAGCAGGACGGGCACGGTGTGGGTGGGGGCCACGTTCCAGTTCGGCTCCGCCCCTTCGCCGATCGAGTCGTCCACCCGCGCGTCGAAGGGCAGGGCCAGCTGGCCGGGGGTCCTGGCGATCACATAGCGCCCGCACATGCCGCGCTCCTCTCCCTGGGGGTCATCGAGAGGCCGACGACCGCGTCACCGGGCCGTAGCCCATGTACGTGGCATAGCGGTCGTAGACCCCCATGAGGGCCTCCTCGACCTCCGCCACCGTGGTCCCGGGGCGCACGTCCGCCACGCAGCCGGCCGTGGCCGGCTCCCACGGCACGTCCAACGCCTCGTAGACCTCCTCGAGCACGCTGCGCAGCGGCTCCGACTCCTCGACCACGAGCACCGTGGAGAAGTACCACGCGCCGGCCACCACGCGCTGCGCCGTGCCCGCGAGCTTCACGGGCCGCGCCGGATCCGTCGCGGTCCCGGGCGCGTGCACACTGTACTCGCCGGCACAGTACTCGCCCGGAATCTCCCCCACCTCGGCCGGGATCTCCAGCTCCTCCAGAGCCGCCACGATCATGTCCCCGAACAGCCGGTAGCGGTCCTGGATGCCCGTCTTGGGATCCGGGTCCGGTTCCACGTGGTCGATCACCAGGCACCCGCCGTGGTAGGCCGCCGCGCGACCACCCACGCGGCGCACGAGAGGGGTGAAGGCGGCGTCGTGCGCGGACTGGCGCGCCCGGGAGAACCCCGGGTTCAGCTCGTCGCGGCGCCCGAACGCGACCGTGGGTCGCGGCTGGTACACGCGCAGCACGGGTTCGGTGCCGCCGCTTCGGGCGGCGTCGAGGATGGAGAGGGCGCGGCGGTAGTCCTGCTCGGCGCCCAGGGACTCGCGCTGACGTATGAGTTTCATGCTGCCGCCAATTCTAGTGCAGGCGCGCGGCGAGCCGCCCGGTCCCTAGGGGCGGAGTCAGGCCCCGGTGTGGACGAGCCGTGCCCCGGAAGCGGCACTGGATGCCCGAGCCGGCGTCTCCGCAGCAGCACGGGGCGCAGGGGCCAAGGGGCCGTGCGCGGCGGCCGCGACGACCGCGGTCTTGAGCACGTGCGGGTCCTCCAGCAGGTCACGGGACTGGTTGAGCGACGTGAGCACCCGCCACGCCATGGGCACGCCCCCGCGGGACACGTACCGGTTGACGTGGCGGACGGCGGCGTTCCACCGTCGGCGCTGGTCCCGGGTCAGTTCGTGGCCCTCCAGCTCGTCGAGCCACCCGCGGGCACCCGCGTAGACGCGCGTGACCAGTTCGCGCTCGAACGTCTCCACGGTTCCGGTCCCCCGCATCAGACGGTTCAGTGCGGTCAGTTCTGCCACGGACATCGCGGCTTTCACGGTGGTTGCAGTGCGCATGACGTCTCAGCCCCCCTGAGATGGTGACCGTGGTGAGGGCGCGCCAGGGCGCCCTCACCACGGTTGTCGAACCAGCCCTGCTGGCCGGACGCTCCCCCCGGATCGTCCTTCGGCCAGCGGTCTCTCCCCTTGCGCACTCAGTGTATGCAGGTCCCCGCAGGCCTTCACAGTCGCACATTGGGGGACGACGCCGCACGGTTGTCCCCCGGAGGGCACCCGTCCTCGGCGGGTGGGGCGCGTCCTCGTGCGGCCCCGGCATCCGGGGTGCGGCACCGTGCCCACCCCGCACCGCTGCATCCCGCAGACCGGTGAGCACGGGGTTCAGGTGCGGTGGGCGGCCGGGCCCGGCACGGGCGGAGCACGGCGAAGGCCGCGACGGTGATCCGTCGCGGCCTCCGGTCGGGGGGGGTCATCCGTGGGGTCTCAGAAGTCCCAGTCCTCGTCCTCCGTGTTCACGGCCTTGCCGATCACGTAGGAGGAGCCGGAGCCGGAGAAGAAGTCGTGGTTCTCGTCCGCGTTCGGGGACAGCGAGGAGAGGATCGCCGGGGAGACGTCCGTCATCTCGCGTGGGAACAGCGCCTCGTAGCCCAGGTTGTTCAGGGCCTTGTTCGCGTTGTAGTGCAGGAACTTCTTGACGTCCTCGGTCCAGCCCACGGAGTCGTAGAGGGCCTCGGCGTAGGCCACCTCGTTGTCGTAGAGCTCGTCCAGCAGGTCGTAGGTGTAGTCCTTCAGCTCCTGCTGGCGCTCGGGGGTCTCCTGCAGCAGACCCTTCTGGTACTTGTAGCCGATGTAGTAGCCGTGCACGGCCTCGTCACGGATGATCAGCCGGATCAGGTCCGCGGTGTTGGTCAGCTTGGCGTGCGAGGAGAAGTACATGGGCAGGTAGAACCCCGAGTAGAACAGGAAGGACTCCAGCAGCGTGGAGGCCACCTTCTTCTTCAGCGGGTCGTCACCCTTGTAGTAGCGCAGGACGATGTCCGCCTTGCGCTGCAGGTGCTCGTTCTCCTTGGACCAGCGGAACGCCTCGTCGATCTGCTTCATGGAGGACAGCGTGGAGAAGATCGAGGAGTAGGACTTGGCGTGCACGGACTCCATGAAGGCGATGTTGGTGTACACCGCCTCCTCGTGCAGGGTCTTGGCGTCCGGGATGAGCGAGACCGCGCCCACCGTGCCCTGGATGGTGTCCAGTAGGGTCAGGCCCGTGAAGACCTTCATGGTGAGGTCCTGCTCCTCGGCGGTGAGGGTCTTCCAGGACTGCACGTCGTTGGACAGCGGCACCTTCTCAGGCAGCCAGAAGTTGGAGGTCAGACGGTCCCAGACCTCGGTGTCCTTCTCGTCCTGGACGCGGTTCCAGTTGATGGCCTCCGCCGGGTGGCGGAGCAGCTCGACCTGTTCGGTGGTCATGGCGGCGCAGACTCCTTCGTAGCTGGCTGTGTCCCGGTGCGCACGTGGGAAGACCGTCCCGCGGTCTCGTACCACAAGGGGCTGGCGGGGGCCGTGCAAGGGGACCTCCCAGCGTACTCCACCCGCACCCGGGACCGTGACGCGTTTCCGGGGTCGGTGCCGACGCTGTTTTCTGAGGGCGAACTCCCCCGCGGACCTCTTCCCCCGATGTGGTCGCGGCATGCAGGATGGCCCACATGCCGACCCGCAACCGGGCTGGTGACTCGAACGAAAGGTTTCTGATCATGCCTGATTTCGGAGGACTCGCAGACAAGGCCAAGGACATGGCCGGTGGCCACGAGGACAAGGTCAACCAGGGCATCGACAAGGCCGGTGACACCGTGGACGAGAAGACCGGCGGCAAGTTCGAGGGCCAGGTCGACCAGGGCCAGGACGCCGTGCGCGGCCACCTCGGCGGCAACGAGTAGTTCCCGCCCACCCACGCAGAACGGGCTCCCTTCCGATCGGAAGGGAGCCCGTTCTGCGTGCCGGCCCGGCAGCCCGGATCAGGCCTCGCCGGCCTCCCGTGCCAGGGCCGTGAGGCGTGAGACCGCGCGGTAGTACTTCTTCTGGTACCCGCCGGCCATCATCTCCTCGGTGAAGACCCGGTCGAACGGCACACCCGTGGAGAGGATCGGCAGGTCACGGTCGTAGAGCCGGTCCGCGAGCACCACGAAGCGCAGCGCCACGGCCTGCTGGTCGATCGTGCGCACACCGCGCCACGCGATCGCGTCCAGGTCCTGGATGAGGGCCCGATAGCGGGAGGGGTGCACGCGGGAGAGCTGGTCCACGAGCGCGTCGAAGTCGTCCACGGCGACCCGCCGACCCGCGAAGTGCTGCTCCACGGCGGCGTCGAGGGCGGCGTCGTCGGCCAGCGGGGACGGTGCCTCGGGCAGCCCGCGGTGGCGGTAGTCCTCGCCGTCGATGCGCACCACCTCGAACTGGCTGGAGAGCACCTGGATCTCGCGCTGGAAGTCCTGCGCCGCGAAGCGGCCCTCCCCCAGCGAGCCCGGAAGCGTGTTGGACGTGGCCGCGAGCTTGACCCCGGCGTCCGCGAGCTCGCGCATGAGCCGGGACATCAGCACGGTGTCCCCGGGATCGTCCAGCTCGAACTCGTCGATGCACACGAGCGAGTACTCCTTGAGGGCGTCCACCGTGCGCCGGAACGTGAGAGCGCCCACCAGGTTGGTGTACTCCACGAACGTGCCGAACGCCTTGGGGCCGGGCACCGCGTGCCACAGGGACGCCAGCAGGTGGGTCTTGCCCACGCCGAAGCCGCCGTCCAGGTAGATGCCCTGTGCGGCGGCGGGCGCCTTCTGGCCCCCGAAGATCTTGGAGAAGAACCCGCCGCCGCCCCCGGCGCCACGCCCGGAGACTCCCGCCGCGAAGGCCCTGAGCTTCTCCACGGCCTCCGCCTGCGAGGGCTGGGACGGATCCGGGCGGTAGGTGTCGAAGGACACCTCCCCGAAACGCTCCGAGGGCCGGAAGCCGTCCAGCAGTTCATCGGCCGAGACGCGCGGATTGCGGTCGATGAGGTGTTCGATCTGAGTGCTCACGTGTGCAGGGCCTCCCGACCGGGACCGGGTGCGCCGACCACCGCGGCGCGTCCGGAGCCGGTCCTGTTGCGGACGGACGACGGTGAGGTGCCCGAGCACCCCGTTTCACCCCCGATGCTACCGCTCAGCCCGTGGTGAACACCGTGACCGCGCGTGACCTCCCCGGCACGCCCGGTATGCGAGCGGTGGGAGCCCAGCACTACGCTGGGGACTGAGAAGCGCCCGGGACTCCGGGCGTCACGCGCACGACAGCACGAGGACAAGGAGAACCCTCCCCATGGCTGCAGATGCAGAGCACAACGAGGCCTTCGCACAGTACGCGCACCCCGAGCGACTGGTCTCCACCCAGTGGGTGGCCGAGCACGCGGGCGAGCCGGGCGTCATCGTCGTCGAGTCCGACGAGGACGTCCTGCTGTACGAGACCGGTCACGTTCCCGGCGCGGTGAAGGTGGACTGGCACACCGAGCTCAACGACCCCGTCACCCGCGACTACGTGGACGGCGAGCGCTTCGCGCAGCTGATGTCCGCCAAGGGCATCGGGCGGGAGGACACCGTGGTGGTCTACGGGGACAAGTCCAACTGGTGGGCGGCCTACGCCCTGTGGGTGTTCACGCTGTTCGGCCACCAGGACGTCCGTCTCATGGACGGCGGCCGGGACAAGTGGATCGCCGAGGGCCGCGAGCTGAGCACCGAGCGCCCCGAGGTGACGCCCGCGGACTACCCCGTGGTCGAGCGGGAGGACGCACCGATCCGCGCGTACCGCGAGGACGTGCTGGCCGCGCTGGGCACCACCCCGCTGATCGACGTGCGCTCCCCGCAGGAGTACACGGGTGAGCGCACCCACATGCCGGACTACCCCCAGGAGGGCACGCTGCGCGGCGGGCACATCCCCACCGCGGCGTCCGTCCCGTGGGCCCGGGCCGCCGCCGAGGACGGGACGTTCAGGTCCCGCGACGACCTCGAGGCCATCTACCTGGACGAGGTGGGGCTGACCCCCGGCGAGGACGTGATCGCGTACTGCCGCATCGGCGAGCGCTCCTCCCACACCTGGTTCGTGCTCACGCACCTGCTGGGCTTCGAGAACGTGCGCAACTACGACGGCTCGTGGACCGAGTGGGGCAACGCGGTGCGCGTTCCCGTGGCCCGGGGCGAGGAGCGTGGCGAGGCCCCGGAGGCCACCCGATGAGCACCCAGGACCTTCCCTCCCAGCTCGCGGAGCTCGTCACCGAGTTCCACGAGGTCCCCGAGCCCGACAAGCTGCAGCTGCTGCTGGAGTTCTCCCGCTCCCTGCCCGAGCTGCCCGCCCGGCTTGGTGAGCACCCCGAGGAGCTCGAGCAGGTGACGGAGTGCCAGTCCCCGCTGTTCCTCACGGTGGAGCTGGAGGGCACCGGGCCGCAGGCCCCGGTGCAGCTGTTCTTCTCCGCGCCGGCCGAGGCACCGACCACGCGCGGTTTCGCCTCGATCCTGCACGAGGGTCTCAACGGGCTGCCGGCCGAGCAGGTGCTGGCCGTCCCCGACGACCTCCCGGAGCGTTTCGGACTGACGTCGTTGGTCTCCCCCCTGCGCATGCGGGGGATGTCCGCGATGCTCGGGCGGATCAAACGCCAGATCACGGCACTGCAGGGCGCCTGAACCGACTGCCGCTCCCAGCCGCGCGAGCCGTCCCGTTCCAGGGGCGGCTCGCGCCGTGTCCGAGTGCGGTCCCGTGGGGTCGCTCACCCCGTCGTGCGCTCAGACGCCCCCGGAGTCCTGCCTGAGGACCGCGCCCAGCCAGTCACCAATGGCACGTTCGTAGCGCTTGCGGTCGATGTTCCACTCCTTGGTGTGCCGGGCACCGGAGAAACCCACGAAGTCCACGTGCGGGCTCAGGTTGGCAAGCTTGACCGAGCCCGCCACGGGCACCACCTCGTCGTCCGTGGAGTGCAGGATCAGCGTGGGCGTGGTGATGTCCTCCCAGCGGGAGAGCCAGTCCAGGGCGTGCAGGTCCAGGGGCGCGGCCAGACCCGTGATGCGCGGGCCCATGCGGTGGGAGATCATGTCCGCGGCCAGGCGACCCACCCGGCGCGGGATCCGGTGGATGCGGGTCTGGTGGGCCAGCAGCTCGTACCAGTCCACCACGGGCCCCGTGAGCACCAGCGCCCGGATCCGGTCCCGGTACCGGGTCAGCTCGGTGGTGCGCAGCACGATCGCCCCGCCCATGGACCAGCCGAAGAGCACGACGTCCGAGGCGCCGTGCCCCAGGGCGTACTCGATGCCCGCCTGGATGTCCTCCCACTCCGTGAACCCGAGACCGTACCGGTTGTCCTCGGTGGTGGGGGCCTCCTGGTCGTTGCGGTAGGCGAGGATCAGGGAGTGCAGGCCCAGCTGGTGGGCCACCCGCGCACCGCGGATGCACTCGGGACGCTGGGCGCCACGGCCGTGCACCATGACCGCCCACGTCCCACCGTGATCGGCCCGGGCGGTGTCCCCGTCCGCGGGTATCACCCACGCCGGGGCGGGGCCGAGCTCCGTGGGGATCCGCACCTTGCTGTAGGCCAGGCCTGCATCCGACGGGCGCGCGTACACGGTGCCCGTCCAGAACCCGCGCTTGCCCTCCGCGAGCTCGCCGCGGTACACGCGCTCCACGATGCGCGTGACCGTGCCACCGGTCTGCCGGACCACGAAACCGATCCGGGCCAGTCCCGCGCCGTCGTCGAAGCGCAGCGCATAGGTGCCCGCCACGCGCGTGTCGGAGGTGGCGGGCAGTGTCACGAGCTGCTGCTCCGAGTTCGGGTCGCGCTCGAGCTTGAGCACCGTGACGTTCCCCGGCCGTGTGGACGGGGTGACCACGTGGCGGGCCACGAGGGCCGCGGCGCCCCCGGACAGGGCGAACGTGGCCGACGCCGCACCGATGCTGACACCCGCTCCCACCAGGGCGCCGTGGCGCCAGGATCGTGAGGACTCGGTGTCGTGGGAGCTCCGCAGTGCCATGGCGCCATTCTGGCACGCCCGCTCTCCCGGCCCGCCCCGGCGCGCAACGGGCATAACGGACGCGGCGTCGTCGTTGGAACGAGCGGACCACCACACCCAGGACAGGGAGGCACACCGTGGACACGAACCACGACACCCAGCGCGAGAAGACCGGGGCGGCACTGACGCCGGAGGCGGCCGCGGCCCGCACCGATGCGCAGTGGCGGGAGCTGCTGAGCCCCGCCGAGTACCACGTGCTGCGCGAGGCCGGCACCGAGCCGCCGAACTCCGGTGAGTACGTGGACACCACCACCGAGGGCGTCTACGAGTGCCGCGCCTGCGGGGCGGAGCTGTTCCGCTCCGAGACCAAGTTCGCCTCCCACTGCGGCTGGCCCTCGTTCTTCGCGCCGCTGGCCGAGGACAGGGTGCGCTACATCGAGGACACCTCGATGGGCATGAAGCGCGTGGAGGTCCGCTGCGCCACGTGCGACTCCCACCTGGGCCACGTGTTCGAGGGCGAGGGCTACGGCACGCCCACCGATCTGCGGTACTGCATGAACTCGGTGTCGCTGCGCCTGGCCCCCGGGCGCTGAGGCACCCGCGCCACCGCGCCCGGACCCGCCGTGACGCGTGCCCACGACACGACACCAAACGCGCTGTCACATCCGGCGGTGTGGTTACTGTGACCTTGTAGGAGCGGTGACCGAGCTGATGAGCACTCCGGATGTGTTCCGCGCAGTCGTGCGGGCCCTGGAGACTGCCCGGTTCCGCCCGGAGATCACCCTCAGCAGGATCGCGCCGCCCAGGGGTCTGGCCCCGCACGCCATCTCCTTCGCCGCCGAGGTGGGGCACCCACCCGCCGCGCACGGAGCCGAGCTCGACGTCGCGCCGCGCGAGGCCCCGGCCTCCGGGCGCTTCGTGGTGCTGTACGACGAGTCCTGCCCGGAGCCCTGGCAGGGGCCCTTCCGGATCGTGAGCTGGTTCCGGTCCCGGATGGACACCGAGATGGGCCGCGACGAGCTGCTCACGGACGTCAGCTGGTCCTGGCTCACGGACACCCTCTCCGAGCACGGAGCGCAGTTCACCGCCGAGGGCGGCACCGCCTCCCGGATCGTGGAACGCCACTACGGAAGCCTCACGGACCGGGCCGACGTGGCCCAGGTCGAGGTCCGCGCCTCGTGGACACCCGTCCCCCGCACCGGAATTCCCCACTGGGCCCAGTCGCACCTGCACGCGTGGGCCCAGGTACTCTGTACTGCTGCAGGGCTGCCCCCGCGCCACGACGACGTGGCGTTCGTGTGAGCACCACCGGGGCCCGACTCTGATCCCAGTCTGCCCGACGGCGCGGAGCCGGTTCCGCCGCCGTCGCACCACCGTACGAGGAACTTCTCATCAACAGACACGCCGACGATCCCACTCCCGCCCGTGAGCCCGGTCCCGCCGAGATCGTGGTCCCGGGATTCGAGCACCTCGCAGTCCCCGCGACCGTGCACCTCAACGGCCCCGCGGAGGGTCTGCCCCGCGTGGTGGACACCGCGCGGGGTCTGACGCGCGCCGCCGAGCAGCTCGCCGAGGCCACGGGGCCGGTGGCCGTGGACACCGAGCGCGCCTCCGGATTCCGCTACGGCCAGCGCGCGTTCCTCGTGCAGCTGCGCCGCGAAGGAGCGGGCACCATCCTGATCGACCCCGAGGCCGTGGGCTCCCTGGCCCAGGTGGACGAGGCGCTGCGCGGCGTCGAGTGGGTGCTGCACGCCGCCACCCAGGACATGCCGTGCCTCGCGGAACTGGACATGCGACCGGACCGGCTCTTCGACACCGAGCTGGGCGGGCGGCTGCTGGGGCTGCGCAAGGTGGGGCTCGCCTCGATGACCGAGGAGCTGCTGGGCTTCACGCTCTCCAAGGAGCACTCGGCCGTGGACTGGTCCCAGCGTCCCCTGCCGGTGGACTGGCTCAACTACGCCGCCCTGGACGTGGAGGTGCTCGTGCAGCTGCGCTGGGCCACCCAGGACCGCCTGGCCGAGGCGGGGAAGCTGGACTGGGCCCTCGAGGAGTTCGAGCACGTGCGCACCACACCCCCGCCCCCTCCGCGGCAGGACCCCTGGCGGCGCACCCACGGGCTGGGAAACGTGCGCGGGCGGCGCAAGCTCACCGCCGTGCGCAACCTCTGGCAGGCACGAGAGTCCCTCGCGCAGCACAAGGACATCGCACCCACCCGGCTGCTGCCGGACTCCGCGATCGTCGCCGCCGCCAACGCGATGCCGCGCACCGTCCCCCAGCTGATGTCCACCCCCGGTTTCCACGGCCGTCTGGCCTCCCGCGAGGCCACGCGCTGGCTCTCGGCCGTGCAGGAGGCGCGGCTCACCGAGGAGCCCGTGCCCGCGACCGTGCCCTCCACCGCGCTGCCGCCCGTCAAGGGGTGGGAGACCAAGCGGCCCGAGGCCTCCGAGCGCCTGAAGGTGCTCAAGCCCGCGGTCGCCGAGCTCGCCGAGCAGCTCGACCTGCCCACGGAGAACCTGCTCACCCCCGAGCACCTGCGGCGCTTCTGCTGGCAGCCTCCGCGCTCCACCTCCGACGACGCCGTGGCCGAGCGGCTGCGCGAGCTCGGCGCCCGCTCGTGGCAGGTGGAGCGCGTGGCTCCGGTCATCGGCGCCCACTGGCGGGACCTGCGCTCACGACGCCGCGCGGAGCGTGCCGATCCCCAGGGCGCCGAGCCACAGGGCTGACGGCGCCGGCCCACCCGCCACCATCCCGTGCGTCCGTCGGCGTCAGGACCGACGGTCTCCACCGAGCGCCGTTTCTGCCGCTCGACGACGCCCGGCCTGTCCCCGCGCCCGGCTGTCCCCACGCTCGGGGCCCCGACGCCCGGGTGCCCCGGCCCGGCCCGTCCGCGAACCGGAAGACCCGGCACCGGACGCCCGGAGCCGGACACGACGACGGCCGCGCACCGAGGTGCGCGGCCGTCGTCGCGGGGTGACGCCGAGACGTCGCCCGTCCGTCAGGACGTCAGTTCTTCATGTCCTTGGCGTCCGGTGCGGGGTGCGCCGGCTCCATGTCCACGTCCTTCTCGGTGGTCGCGGGCTTCGGGAGCTTCGCGTCCGTGTCCTTGGAGGACGAGCTCTGGGCCTTCTCCTTGACGGAGGCGGCGCCGTCCTGGGCCTTGTCCTTGACGGCCGCGGCGCCCTCGGACGCCTTGGTGGTCACGGTCCCGGTGGCCTTCTGCGCGCCCTCAGCGATCTTCTCGCCCACCACAGGCACCTCGGACTTGACCCAGTCGGTGCCCTCGGACACCTTGGCCTGGACCTTGGGGTCGTTCCAGGTGTTGATGGCGCTCTCGCGCAGGGACTCGTAGCTCTTCCGCCCGGACGCGGATCCGACCACGAACCCGATCCCGAAACCGGCCACAAATGCAAGACGCTTGATCATCGTGTCTCCCTCTCGTTCCCGCGGACCGGATCGGACCGGACCGCTGCTGGTGATCATGGTACTGACAGAATCTGGTGGAATGCTCCGCCCACGCCGCACGGACCCCGGACACTGCGCCGTCCTAGGATGAGTGGCAACCGCTCAGAGAGGATGCTCCATGACATCGCAGTCCCCGCACCACGATTCCCCCACCGCCCACGGCGACCGCACGGACGACCGGCAGGCTGCCACCCGGGAGGCCTCGGGTGAGGTTCCCACGCGACGTCGCGCCGTGGGCATGGCGGGTGTGGCCGCCGCCGGTGCGCTGGCCCTGAGTGCGTGCGGAGGCCAGGACCAGGCCGAGTCGACTCCCTCACCCACCGGTCCGAGATCCCCCACGGACGTGGGCGCCGCCTCCGAGATCCCCGTGGGCTCCGGGATAAAGGTGGACCAGGACGGCCTGCAGGCCGTGGTCGGCCACCCCCAGGAGGGCACCTTCACCGCGTACTCCCCCGTGTGCCCCCACCAGGGCTGCATGGTCAACCCGGCCAAGAAGCAGTTCGTGTGCCCGTGCCACAGCTCGGTGTTCGACATGGCCACCGGTGACGTGACCGGCGGACCCGCCGAGTCCGGACTGAGCCCCTACCCCGTGAAGGTCGAGAACGGACGCATCATCGTGGGGTGAGACCCGGGCCTCACTGCTCGCTGCCGGCTCCCCGCGCCGGGTCCCCGGCGCCCGTGGTGCGAGACGCGGGCAGGGGCTGCGCGGCGTCGTCG